>JBBQTV010000001.1:0-133973 GCA_038212935.1 Pyrinomonadales bacterium
CGGTGCCTCTCGCGTAGCCTTTCGCAAGTTCTATTCCGCTGACTGTTAGCCGCTTATTTGCTGGGAAATGGGATGAAAAGGGTGGATTTTGGAACGCCGAACCACATATTGGTTTTTCCTCGCACCGTGGTTGGTGCGTCTGTTAACCAGAATGGCCCTAATTGATGGTTCAGAAAGTTGGTTGCAAAATGGAGGCGCTTTTTCTGACGGGTCGGGCTTCGTAAATGTGGCAATCAGGAGGTTTAGCAACCCGCCCTCTCGTGGCCTTTTGGAAACCACGAAAAATGGGACCTTCGAAATTCTTCGAAAGCCCCATGTTTATTGGTCGGGACGGCGAGATTTGAACTCACGACCTCTCGCACCCCAAGCGATTTCGGTAGGTTTATATATCTTGTCAAAACTGCTCAAAACGTCTTACATTCAACAACTTACTAGAATATTGATTTCAAAGCAATTAGCCGTGATCGGGAAAGGTGCAACCAACCTGCAACCAACTTTGAATGCCAAACTCAGGAGCTTACTTATCGTGCCACAGACACCTCGACTCGTACGAAGCATACCTTACACCGTCGATCCATCAATCTACCTACCGCAAATTTTTTAGACTTGTCTACGACTGAAAAGGAGGTGGCACAAAATAATCTCTACCCCTGGAATCGAGTCACATGACTCGATCACAAAGAGCTATTCCCCCACCCGGCAATCTTGCTTTGACGCCCGGTTCAGAATATTTTTCTAAATCTAAGTACAACGAAAGAATTGTCAAGAATTGCCAAACAGCAGGCGGAACTCAGTTCTCCGTTTTCTTAAGGCTCAACCTGAAAAGCGCTCCGCGTGGAGTATTCTCCGCGATCAGGTTGCCTTCATGCTGGGCGACAATTTTGTGCGCTATAGAGAGTCCGAGGCCGGTCCCTTTGTCTTTTGTCGTAAAGAATGGATCGAAGATACGTTCGAGCGAGTCGGAAGGAATCCCGACGCCGCTGTCCTCGATTTCGATCGCTATTGTCTTTTCATTCTGCGACGTCCTAAAAATAACCGTCCCGCCCGGGGGCACAGCATCGAAAGCGTTTATTGCGAGATTAAGAAGGACCTGTTCGATCTGTTCTAGATCTAAATCGACCGTCGGGAGATCGCTCGTGAGTTCACTTTCCACGCTTATTTTTTTTGTGGCTGCTTGCGGTTCGAGGAGGATAATTACCGAGTTTACTAATTCATTGATACTCGCGGGTGCTTTCGAAAGTTTCGGCGGTCGGGCGATACGCACAAATTCACTGACCAGCTTGTTGATACGTTCGATCTCCACTTTGGCGATCCGGGCAAACTCGCGGCGTGGACTGTCATCGGCGATTTCGTCTTCGAGGATTTCCACGGCGCCTTTGATGGCTCCAAGTGGGTTTCTGACCTCGTGAACCACGCCCGAAGCTATCTCGGCTAGCGACGAAAGCCGTTCTGCCTGCAGGAGTTGGCCAACGGTTATCCGTAGCTCGCCATAGGCGGTTTGAAGTTCGGCGTTTATACGTTCGGCACGTTCATATTCCCGGTGTTTTTGGTCACCTAACCAGCCGGTTACCGAGCCGATGACGAAAAATAAAGTGATTTCGGCGTATTGATTAAGAGCGTAATCGTAATTTTGAATCTGCCATTGCATGGCAATATGCGGCAAATACGATATGCTCGCCAAACCAGCGGCTCCCAGTCCACCGCGCCACCTATACCAAAGGGCAGCGAGAATTATTGGAATATAATAAAGCCGCTGATAAATCTGATGGAGAATCAGCTCATCGATCGGTGTGAGAAAATGAAGCGTCGAGACGAGCAGAATGGCGCCGCCGAGACCGAGGATAGCTATCGGGGTGCTTTTCTTACTCATCAAGACCAAATTTCTGCAACCGGTAGATCAGAGCACTACGTGTTATGCCCAGGTACCGCGCCGTCTGCGACTGATTTCCGTTGTGCATAGCGAGAGCGTAGCAGATGATCTCCCGTTCCACTTCCTCGAGCGAGATTCCGTCTGCCGGAAGTTCGAATCTAACGTTGGCGAAGAGTTGCCGGGGCCGGCTAATGGATTCTGGGACATCTGCGAGTGTCACGTGCTTCTCATCCGATAGGACGACCATTCTTTCGATCAGATTTTCAAGTTCGCGTACATTTCCCGGAAATGAATAACTCGACAGGATGTTAATAACTTCGCGAGACATTATCACGCCTTCGAAACCGTGCTTTTCTTTGGCCCGGCGAAAAAAATGATTGATAAGAAGCGGAATGTCTTCATGGCGCACCCGAAGGGGCGGCAGCTTGACCGGGACAACCGCCAGGCGAAAATAAAGATCTTCGCGAAAATTGCCCTGCTTCACCATGTTTTCGAGGTCTTGGTTCGATGCGGCAATGATGCGGACGTCAACCTTGCGAGGCGCACTTTCACCGAGGCGGACAACTTCCTGCTCCTGCAGCACGCGTAACAGTTTCGGCTGCAGCGCCAGCGGCATTTGGCCTATCTCATCGAGGAAAAGCGTGCCGCCGCTTGCGTCTTCAAACTTCCCCTTAGTGTCGGCAGCAGCGCCGGTAAAGCTGCCCCGCTTAAACCCGAAGAGTTCGGCCTCGATCAAAGTCTCAGGAATTGCAGCACAATTAACAGGAACAAAAGGAGCATCCTTTCGCCTTCCGGAGAAATGAATGCCTTTCGCGATGAGTTCCTTTCCGGTTCCTGACTCACCAGTTATGAGCACCGTTGCGTCTGAACGGGAGACCCGTCCGACGAGTTCCAAGACCGCCCTCATCGGCGGCGACTCGCCGATGACATTGTCTAGGCGAAATTCCCTGTTGACCAGCTCGCGTAGTCGCCGGTTTTCATTTTTTGTTTGACTGAAATTTAGCGCCCTCTCGAGTGTAAGGAGAATGTCATCACGGTTAAATGGTTTGTTGATATAGTCAAAGGCACCGGCTTTCACGGCTGCTACGGCGGTTTCGACTTCGCCGAATGCGGTAATGACTATGACCGGAAGTTCCGGGTTTAACGCTTTGATCTTTTCGAGCAGTTCGAGGCCCGAAAGCTTCGGCATCCTCAGATCCGTAATGACACAGTCGGTATCGCCGATTGTAAAGAGATCAAGTGCTTCGCTGCCGTCGGCTGCCGATAGCACTTTATATCCGGCCTCAGCCAGCTGAAATTCCAGAACGCGCCGCAGGTTCTCGTCATCGTCGGCAAGGAGGATTGTTTTGCTGAGAGTATTATTCACTGTTTAGCGGCGAGTTTTCGTTCGGAAATCCAAGTTTCGATCGATTTAAGCGTCTCGATGGCCTGAGCGGTTTCACCCTGCTGAACTAGGCGTCCGAATTCGAAATATCTTTTTGCAAGTTCGTCTATCAGCGTTGCATCTGCGTTTATGTCGAATGCAAGATCCTTTGCGATGTCATCCAGACGGACCGAGTTGCGGTTCTGCAAAGCCCGAATCGTCGCAAGAATTCTAAGCGCGGGTGCATCGAGTTGCCGCTGGAAAGAGATGACCGCCTGCTCCAGGGCGCGAAGCTGGCGATCCCGCCAGTTCATCCGCCACAGGAAGACACCGAAGGCAATCGCGACCACCAAATAAAAGAAGCGAAATATCAAAGCTGTGGGATGAGGGGAGAAAATCTCCGTCCACAGACTTTCCGCGTGAACTTCAGCGCCGAGCTCGACGTGCATCACAGCATCAATCAGCCAAGCTAATGCTCCCAGTCCGATGCCAAACCAAATTTCCTTATATTCTTTGAAAAACTTCATACTGCTTGTTTTCCGTCCCATTTCCCAAAAGTTGGCCGCCTCCCGCATTGTGATTCACTCGATTAAAATCGTTTCCTTTACGAAAGCTACTTCATCTCAAAAGTGAGCGTCGTCCATTTTGATTCATAGTTCAAATTCGGGTCATCAACCTTGGTCATATTGATGAATTTAACGTACCATTTGCCCGCGCCGTCGAGACGGAGTTTGACGATGCCGTTTTTGTCGCTGCGAAGCTCGGGGGCGACAATGATCTTGCCACTTTCCTCACGGCCGGCGAGGACTACTTGTCCGGCTAGCGGTTTGCCGTCTTTCAAACACAAGATCCCGATCGTGTCGCCCTTTTTCAATTTGTACGGATTCTGCTGCGGGACGAGTTCGACGGGATACCCAAGAATAGTTTTGTAATCATCAGTCTGATTTTTGCCGACCTGCAGGATCGCTTTGACGTGCTTGGCGTAACGCTCTTTTGCGTCCTTTTCGAGTTCGCCGGTCTTGCGGCGTTCTTCCAGTGTGTCAGGCAAGCCGTCTTCGCGGAGATACTCGTTAAAATCTGCCGCTTCTAGAGCGATCTCGCGCGACTTGGTTGAAAGCCCGACGACATAAGTTCCCGCCGCTCCGGTTGTCAGGTTCAGAAAGGCGGTCGTTTCGTCTTTAGTAAGATCGGCTTCATTCGGATGTACGCGTTTTCCACCAGAGACGACGCTCACGTCGTTTAGCCGCGCGAATGTAACCGCTCCCTCGCTCGCCAGAAACGTTCCGTTCATCACCTTGACGGTAAATTTCGTGTTAGGCTGCAGGAAATAGCTGTCCGTCTTAAGAAACAGATCGTGCGCAAAAATCGACGCAACCAACGACAACGATATAATGCCTGCAAAAATAGTATGTTTATTCATTTCGGTCTCCTCACTACTTGATTTCAAATGTCAGCGTCGCCCATTTTGATTCGTAATTCAGTTTCGGGTCGTCGATCTTTACCATATTAATAAACTTGGCGTACCATTTGCCGGCGCCGGTCAGTTTGACTATGAGCATGCCGTCCTTGTCGGTGCGGGCACTGGTTTCGCCCAACATTTTGCCACCTGCCTCATATCCGGTTGTAACGATCTGTCCGACGAGCGGTTTGCCGTCCTTAAGACATAGGATATCGAGCGTGCCTCCTTTCTTTAACTTGTAAGGATTTTGCTGAGGCACCATCTCGACGGCATACCCAAGAATGGTCTTGTAACTATCGGTTGTTTTATTGCCCGCCTGAAAGATCGTTTTGACATATTTCGAATAGCGATACTTTGCGTCTCTATCGAGCTCGCCGTCACGTGTTCGGTTCTCCAAGATATCGGGAATGCCTTCGGCCGGCAGATACTTGTTGAACTCAGCCGCCGGAAGCCCGCTTTCGCGCCACATCGTCGATATACCGGCAATGTAATTACCGGCCTCCGTCGGTGTAATGTTCAAAAAGGCCATGGTTTCGTTCTTTGTCAGGTCCGCCTCAACAGGATGCGTTTTTATACCGGACGGTGAAACGATGCTCACATCCGTCAAACGAGCAAACGTAACAGCTCCTTCACTTTTCTGAAACGTGCCGTTAAAGACGCTGATCGAGATTTTTTGGTTTACCTTTACGAAATAAGTGTCGAGCTTCAAAAACAGGTCGTGTGCGAACACAGACGCGAAAAGCAGCAAATTCAATAAACACGCAGCTAGTATTTTCTTTCCCATTCTAGTTTTCTCCTCGTAATATATCGACGATGTCATCATTGAACGAAAGTTTTAAGTTCGAAGGCGGGGCGGGCAACAACGAGAGAGTTGCCAAATCCATCCACCTGCCTTGATATGAAACAAAACTATTATTGTTAGAAAAGCCTATTGCGCTGGACGCATCGCTAATCGGCGAGTGTCGCAGCAAGGTGAAAACTAACAGGGCTTTATCCCTGTCGTTGCCCGTTTTGAAGTAAAGGGTCTCGTCGGGCATCGCAATTCTATCTCTGCTTCCGAAAATGGAGTTTCGGCCCGCAACCCCGGTGACGATTGAGAGCGCGTCTGACAGTTCAGTAATTCCACGGGCTAGCTGCCTAACGTTGGAATCACGCAACGCCGCTCGAACATAAACCTGTGGATGTTTCACATCGAGCCGTCGGAATGCATAAAGGGCGAACTCATAAATTGAATCGGGATATTCTTCGGCAAGGGCGATGATAGCGGCCTGGTAATCTTCAGCAGAATCATAACCAAGCGGATCAGGTATCGCATTGGCTGGCTGAATGTATTCTATCTGGTCGGGATGCGGATGCATTAACGGATTCGAGACAAACTTGCTGATGTCAGAGTAAATGTCTGCTACCTGATGATGCGGAATCTGCGAAACGCGCGACGTGCAGTGGCACATTCCGACCGATGGATTATAGAAGAACGTAGTTTCGGTACTTGAGGCGACGACGCGTGCAAACTCCGATAGTTCGGACTGATTGTTAATTCTGGTCGTGCTGAACCATTTGGTATTGTTCAGCAGATGTCCGTCGTCAACATCGAGATAGACGAACATGTGAGCTCGGTTGCCGGTAATGACAATTCGGTCGAGCGGAAACCGTCCCCAGACCACTAGTGCCGCTGCCCATAACATTCCCAAGCCGATGCACTTGCCGGAGGATTTGCCTTCTTCGTTTACCGATATGAAGGCATTCATTACCTCAAGCGTTTCATTCTTCAAACGTGGGAAGAAGCCGTCCCGGTAATAGGGTTGATTGATGATCTGCCCAAACTGCGAGTCGGGAGTCTCGACCAAGAGTTTTCTAAACGTCGCGTCATATTCTTCGCAAATGTTATCAACGAACTCCTTACCGAGGCGCTTTTCTTCCTCGGCAAAATCGAGTAGTCCCCACGGATCGCCGCCGGGTTCCCCGTCGATATTCGTAAATGTATAGTGATGAAAGAATCGCTGTATCTGGTTGAGGCGGTTGTTCGGACTGTAAAGTATGCCGTTATCGGAAACGGCGCTTTTCTCATTACGCCACTCCCACAAGGCCGGAGACATAAGATTAGCCAACAGGAAGGCCGGGATTAGCTTTTGCGGTAAAAAATCAATCTCAAGCACCGTTAAACTGACCGCGGTGGAGAGTATGTCTAGTTGTTGCTCCATTTTTATGTGCGGCGCGACCTGTGCAAGCGAATCGTACCGAATAAAGTATTGTAATGGTTCGTCTCTTCGATTTGTTCAAAACCAGCGTCCGCCATTATCTTCGGGAGAAGCCCGTTGAAATTGTCAGCAGTAGTTTCAAAACCGTCTAGCAATTGAATTGAATATGACAACCCGTTCATAAACGAATTAGCAGGCAATCCCCAATCGGCGATGTGAAATTCACCTTTCGATTTGAGAACTCGTTTCACCTCGCGTAATGTTTTCAACTTATGTTTCCGCGTCAAATGATGAAAGAACAAACTCGAAACAATCCGTTCAAACGATTCATCTTCGTATGGCAAATCAAACGACATTCCTTTATCGAACTGAATCTCAAGGCCAGCCCTTCGCACCTTCATTTTTGCTATTTCTAAGATCTTCGCATCACCGTCAATTCCGACAACCTTGGCGCGCGGTTGTTTTTGTTTCAGCAAAATAGAGAGCGTTGCCGTGCCACAGGCAAGATCAAGAACGCGATGATTTACGCCGATTCCCGCTTGCTCGGTCAGCACTCTCTTGAACGTCTTTTCGCGGGTTGTCAACGCAACAACCGGATCGTAAAGGCTCGTTAGCCAATCATAGCTCAGCGCCGGGATGTATCCTTCATTTTTCATGCTGTCTACAATTTCAAATTTCTGAGACGCAAAGCATTGACAATAACTGATACTGAACTAAACGTCATCGCCGCACTTGCGATCATTGGGCTTAGCAACAAGCGCCCTTTTTAAATAACTTTTCCCGCGTAGTAAGTTGCACGACCGGATCATAAAAAGGGGTAAGCCATTAGTAGCTAAGAGCAGGAATTTACTCTTCATCGGTCATTTCCGCTGTTGGGTTAAGCAACTCCTATGCCCTGTTGAAACGCTGGTTTGTAGCAAATTTATCTTTACAACTTTCCTGAAATGTATATTAACAGACAGCAGTGTTTGTTTTTAGCCAAGTGCCGGATAAAGGTCGGGACTTGCCTTGACTGTCGAGGATTAGAACTAACACTCCGTATCGCCGGCCGAAAGGCAAAAAGGACCCGGACGATGCAACCGGGCGTAAAAGCCGCTCGCCAGCGTAAATAGGGGAAGTTTCGCGTTACCGTTATTACACATATTGAGCACGCGCTTTGAGCAAGGCGCGAAGTTTTTAGCATCAGTCTATGCGGTAAGGGTACAAAAGAAACCTGCTCGGCTCACTTTATTTTCCCGTGGCATACCCTTTGCTAAACAATAGACTAAGAAAGGTTTGAGTAGTACGGAGGTGTTTGGACAGTAAGTACCGAAATGCGCGTGCTACCCGATTGAAAATGATAATGAGCTCTCATGAAGCTTGTCGGTTGTTTGAATAATAAACTTCGATTCGGAGGTTAAAACATCATGTATTACGAATACCATTTTTTTGGTATGCACATGTTATGGTGGCTGTTCTGGTTGATTCTTTGGTTGGTTCTTTTCAGCTGGTTTGAACCGGTTCCGAAAAAGCGAATCAGGAAGGACTCGCCGCTCGATATTCTGCAGAAACGATTTGCTGCGGGCGACCTCACGACAGAGGAATACGAAGAGAAAAAAAAGATTTTGGAGAGTGACAGTCCGAGAGACGCAGCCTAAGCGAATTTGAGTTCACGGGAGGAGTGAGATGGGAAAGTTATCACCATTTTCTTACGTTTGGAAATGCGTTCTTGGGTTAGAAATGGTTTACGCGATCTGCCTGTTCGGTGGGTCTCTACCTCTTCTTCGAAGTGCGAGAGGAATCGAACTGCATCACGCACTGTTTGAAACCTTGCCGGGGTTCACTTGGATAAACGCAGCCAGCGCCATAGTTGGCGCCGTTTATATGCTTGTTTTTGCCTGCATTTTTGGCCTTTTCATGGTGTGGATGCACAATTCTAGCATAAAAGAAGAATCTTAGTGCGGCGGGCACTTTGAATAGAAACTACGGAGGACTAGATCGGTCCGCTCCGATTCTAAAAAATCGGAAAGTCAATAATAGGAGATAAAAATGAAAAAGTATGTATTTGCAATTTCGATGGCCGTAATGATCGGACTCTTAGGGGCCGGGCACGGCGCGGCTCAAGACGCTAAAAAAATGAAAAGCGAAAGCATGGCGATGGCGGGAATGAAAAACAGTCCGCACCATTCCGTTATGATGGCATACCGGCAAAATGTTCTGACCTTCGCCAAAACTCTTCGCGACATGTCCAAAAGCGCTCAACTGGAAGACGCAGGGCTAGCACGTGAGGCATTTGCCGAGATCAAACGCGGCATGGAAAGGATGAACGAAATCCACCAGTCTCACGCAGGCAAAATGAGTGCGGAAATGCGCGACAAGATGAAGCCGATGATGGAAAAGATGCAGGCGGGGCGTGCCGCGAAGAGCGAGCATGTTCTTGCATTAGGCAGGGCTCTGGAGGCGGCAACGCCTAATGCGCGGGAACTTGAAATACATGCGAACGCACTCGTTTCGCAACTGGAAAAGATGATGCCCGATATGAAAATGAGCATGCCGGACAAAAAGAAAATGTAGGTGGAATTAGGAGAACGACCCAAGTTATGGAGCGTCGTAAATTCTTACAGTCTGCGTTATTAGGGTCAGCAGTCTTGAGTTCTTCGGGCGCAGGACTTCTGTTCAGCTCATGTAAGCAGCAGCCATCAGAAGCGAAAGCAGAATTCATACCGGATGTTGAATTGGTATTGACCGCGGCACCTGACGAAGTAGTTTTGCTGCCGGGCCGGCCGACGCCCGTATGGCGATTCACGGGTCAACTCACCAAAGGGCCGGCCGACACGCTTCAGACGATTGCGGGTTCCTACCTGGGCCCGGTCATTCGCTTACGACGCGGTCAGAAGATTCGCGTTCGTTTCGCCAACAAGCTCACCGAACCATCTATCGTCCACTGGCACGGCCTGGACGTGCCCGAGGACGCTGACGGCCATCCGCGACTTGCGGTCGGCGCGGTTAAAGAATATGTGTATGAGTTCGAAGTAACAAACCGCGCCGGTACATATTGGTATCATCCGCATCCACATATGCGAACCGGCGCACAGGTCTATCAAGGTTTGGCGGGGATGCTCATCGTTCGGGATGATGAGGAAGACGCTCTCGCGCTGCCCTCGGGCGAAAACGAACTCGTCTGCGTTCTCCAGGATCGAATTTTCGACGGACAAAATCAGCTTGTCTTTCACAACGGAAGCATGATGGAGATGATGAATGGCTTCCTTGGTGACCGAGTGATGGTTAGTGGCAGGCCGCAGCCAACAACAGAAGTGGACGCCGCATGGCACCGAGTGCGCCTATTGAACGGTTCGAATGCGCGAATCTACAAGCTGGCGTGGAGCAATGACATAAAAATGGTCGTGATCGGCGGTGACGGCGGGCTTCTGGAGCGCCCGGTAACTCAGCAGATCCTCACTCTGGCACCGGGCCAACGAGCTGATGTGTTGGTAGATCTGACTGCCATTCCCGCTGGCTCTGAGGTCCACCTCGACAGCCAGGAATACCCTGAAGCTGATGCCGGCATGGTCGGGATGGGTGGAATGGGTGGTATGAGGGGTGGTGGTATGAGGGGCGGGGGTATGCGGGGCATCAGTCCAAACACACGGAATGGAGTTCCGCTTCGCGTGATGACATTGCGAACACGCGGTCGAAAAGGCCCGGTATTCCGGGTGCCTGAGCGGCTGTCGTCGTTCGACGCGACGTGGTCCCCCACAGGGAATGTTGCCACGCGACGCGTTCCTATATCGTTTCAACGGATGGAATGGTCGATCGGCGGAAGAACATTTGAAATGACCGGTGTCGCTCCGGATGAAGAGGTTGCGGCAGGCTCAACGCATTTCTGGCAGTTCGAGAACCTTTCAAATCCTATGGGTATGCAGGCCGCCCATCCAATACACATTCACGGCCGGCAGTTTCGTGTGGTCGATCGGACTGGTGGGAGCCCGACGAATGCTCTACGTGTGGGTATCGTCGATGCCGGTTGGCATGACACCGTGCTGGTTCTGCCAGGTGAGACCGTTCGCGTACAGGTGACATTCACGCGTCATCCCGGGCTTTACCTTTACCACTGTCATATCTTAGAACACGAGGATATGGGAATGATGCGGAACTTCCGAGTGACGTAGCTGTAAGGATGCGCCTTACTGATTGTATAAATTGAACAAAAGAGGTGAAAAATTATGATGAATTATGACTATGGTTTCTTTGGAATGCATATGCTGTGGTGGTTATTTTGGATAGTTCTTATTTCCATACTTTTCGGGTGGTTTGAACCAGTTCCGAAAAGGCGGATTAGAAAAGATTCGCCGCTCGATATTCTGCAAAAGCGGTTCGCTTCGGGCGAAATCACTGCTGAAGAATATCAAGAGAAAAAGAATATTCTGGCAGGTGATCTAGCAAATAGCACAATTTAAGTCGGAGCGAAATGTCAACAGATAGTAAATGTTCAAAGTAAAGTTTGAGATTCAAGAAAACTCAAACTCCAAATGTAAAGGAGAAAAAAAATGAGTTGTTGTGGTGATGTAATGGAACCAATCGAAGCGTCGTCGTGCTGTACGCCGCAAGACACCGCGGCCCATGCCGCCCAGGCTATGAAACATTCAGGATGCGGATGCGCCCCTGTCGTTGAAGACACAGAAAGCCTGAAACTTGTCGGAGTCGTCACCGAGCGCGACATCTGTCACGGTGTCGCGGCCGAGGACCTTAAGGCTTCCGAAGTCAGCGTCAAGGAAATTATGCAACCCGCGTCCGCTTGCTGCGGCGCGGATGATTCTCTCGAAGAAGCAGCAAGCAAACTCGACGAACATCAGGCGACGAGCCTGCCGGTTGTCGATCGTGCAGGCGGCTGTTGCGGCACGGTTAACTCGCAGCACATCCGCCAGGGTTAGCTCGGCGGCTCCGCATCAGGCTGAGCGGCACTGTTGGACAAACTGAAGTTCTCGAGATCTGTTAGGAGTTGTCAAAAACGGAGCTTTACTGGTCGCTTAAAAAAAATGAGGAGCAAAAGATGGATCATAAAAATCATTTAGACCCCGTTTGCGGTATGCGGGTCGATAAAACAAATGCCGCCGGAGAATATGAACACGATGGCCTAATGTACTACTTCGACAGCGATGAATGTATGCGCATATTCTACGAACACCCGGAAGAGTATACGGGCAAATCCGAAAGGAAGGAGCTTAACGATGCCGCGAAGTGACGTAACCGGTAGATAGAAGTACTAATGGAATCAATAGGGATCCTGTTTTCAGGGTTTGATCAATTCCGGTGAGCCGACGATTGAATTCGTGCGAACCATATAGTCCGGCCGGAACGCGCGACGGGAGGAACAGTATGAATACGGAAAGTGTCAACAAAGCCGAAATGAAAACCGAAACAGAGAATGGATTAGTCCTTGTAACCGGCTCAGGCGGAAGGATCGGTTCGGCGGTAATGCGGCGGTTTGCGGGACGCTTCGGCGAGGTCGTCGGTTTTGACCGCGAGGCTTCTGAGTCAATGCCGCCCGGATGCACCTACATGCCCGTCGAAATCACATCGGATGAGAGCGTGAGCAAAGGCTTGCGTGTCCTCCGTGAACATCACGGGTCGAATATCGCTTCGGTGATCCATCTCGCCGCCTATTACGATTTCTTTGGCGAGCCGAGCGAGAAATATGACGAAATAACGGTGAAAGGCACGGGACGCTTGATTAATGGATTACGCGAGCACGATTTCAAAGTCCAGCAATTTATCTTTTCAAGCACGATGCTCGTTCACCGCCCGGCCGAGCCGGGGCAGTTCATCAACGAAGATTGGCCGATCGAGCCGACATGGGCGTACCCGGAGTCGAAAGTTCGCACCGAGAAGCTTATCCACGACGAGCGCGGCGCGATTCCCGCAGTGCTGCTCCGCATCTCAGGCGTTTATGACGACCTCTGCCACTCGATCCCGTTGGCCCACCAAATGCAGCGTATAAACGAGCGGCAGCTTACAAGCCGCATTTATTCCGGCAGCACTTCGCACGGACAGTCGTTTTTACACATGGACGATCTGGTGGACGCGATCGATCTGGTGGTCGAGCGTCGAGCACAGCTTCCCCCAGAGTCACCGATTCTGATCGGCGAGCCGGAAACGCTTAGTTACGACGAGCTTCAGCACACTTTCGCCCGCCTGATCCATGGTGAGGAATTAGAGACTCTTGAAGTGCCCGGCGTGTTTGCGCCGCTGGCAAAAGCTGGAGCATGGGTAATGGAGAAGCTGCCAGGAGCCGACCAGTTTATCAAACCGTGGATGATCGACCGAGCCAACGACCATTACGCTATCGACATCACGCGAGCCCGTACTTTGCTCGGTTGGGAGCCGAAACGAAGTCTTCGTGAAACGATTCCGAAAATGGTCGCCGCGCTCAAAGCAGATCCGCTTGATTTCTATCTGAAGAACGGCCTGGAATTAACATCCGAGTTGGAGGAGCAGGCTGAAACGAAGGCTAATAAAGCAGGTAAGTCCAGTGGAGCATAAGCATACTAGAGAACCAGAGGAAACCTCGGCTCCGGAAAAAGAGTCTTCTTCGTCCGACGACGAGGAAATGAAAATGCCAGACGGCACGTCGATCAAGATGTCCGATCACAAAGGCATGAAGATGCCCGATGATGACGCCGCATCGCGCATGACCATGGATCATGGGGCCACCGTCTGGCCGCATTTTGCCAACATGATCTTAGGTTTTTGGCTGATCACAAATGCCTTCGCGCTCGGTTACCGCAGCGTCCCGCTTCAGGTGAGCGACATTGCGAGCGGTGTGTCGGTCATTCTTCTCGCCATTCTCTCTGTGTCCGCAACCGGCGCGATCAAGTTCTGGTCGCCGTGGCTAAACTCTCTGGTCGGTGTTTGGCTGTTATTCGCACCGCTCGTCTTTTGGGCCCCGACATCTGCCGTTTATTCAAACGACACGCTCATCGGCGCGCTTGTTGTCGTCTTTGCCATTCTCGCGCCGGGAATGCCGATGGCAAAAGGGATGAGCATGGAGCCGGGGCCGGATATACCGCTTGGGTGGTCGTATAACCCGTCTAGCTGGCCGCAGCGGGCACCAATCATCGCGCTCGCACTGTTGGGGTTTTTTCTATCGCGGCAGATGACCGCTTTCCAACTCGAGCACATCACGTCGTTCGCCGATCCGTTTTTCGGACTCGGGACGGTGAGCGTTCTGACATCCGACGTCTCGCGCGCTTTCCCCATACCGGATGCCGGTCTCGGAGCATTCGCCTACATGATCGAATTCCTAATGGGTTTCATGGGTGACAAGGCACGGTGGCGGACGATGCCGTGGATGGTCACGTTTTTTGGCATCCTCGTCGTGCCGCTCGGCGTCGTCAGTATCACACTGATCGTTCTACAGCCACTCGCGGTTGGTGCCTGGTGTACGCCATGCCTGATCGCGGCCGCTGCCATGGTCATTATGATCGCACTCACCCTTGATGAAGTGGTGGCGATGGTTCAATTCCTGGTTCAGGCCGGGCGGGAAGGGCAACCCCTGTGGCAGGTGTTCTGGCTCGGCGGCTCGCTGAAAAATCCACCCGAAACCGGCGCCGTTAAGGTTCGTCCCGATGTGGTAAGTCCCGGGTCGATGGTCTGGGGAGTGACGCTGCCGTGGAACTTGCTCGTCAGCGCGGGACTGGGAGTCTGGCTTATGATCGCGCCTTTTGCGTTCGGCAGCACCGGCACGGCTGCCCACAGCGACCATCTGATCGGCTCGCTGATCGTGACCGCTGCTGTAATTGCGCTCGCCGACGTGGGCCGCGCGGTACGCATTATCAATGTGCTATTTGGCGCGTTGATCATCCTTGCTCCGTGGGTTTTGGGCGGTGCGACGCCAAGCTCGAGGTGGAACGATCTAGTGGTCGGAGTTCTCGTGATCTTGCTTAGTTTTCCGCGTGGTAAGATCGGTAATCTTTACGGCGATTTTCAAAGGTTTATATGGTGACTTTAGGTTGAATTTTACCGTCGTCGGGACAGGGAGCCGACATTAAATCAAATATATGAAACTATCAAAACTTTTCCATGTTATCAGCGTTGTGTTCGGACTTACCGGTGTAGGAATGTGGTTCTTCACCGTTCTATTCTGGCCAGCCGGAGTGGTTTGGTGGGGCTCGACGAGGGAATTTATGATGATGTGCTCTATAACATCTTTCCTCGCCGCCATTTGGATTCAGATCGCCACAATTCACCATATGATGCTTGAGAAAAAGGGAGAGGTGATCTGAATTACCTCTTCGGGGATTCCTGTGCCTGAACTGAATGTTATAAAAGCGGACGGGCGAATTGTCCCGTTTGATATTGAAAAGGTCAGGCGTTCCCTTCGCCGCGCTCGAGTGGGTCCCGACGTAATCGAAATTATCGCAGATCGGGTCGGGGGAAGGATCTACGAAGGCATGTCGACATCTGAAATTTACGAGATCGCCTTTAGTGAGCTGAAATCTCATAAACGAAACTCAGCGGGAAAATACAGTCTGAAAAAGGCCATCTTTCAGATGGGACCGACGGGCTTCCCATTCGAAAAGCTGATCGGATCTCTTTTCGAAACCGAAGGCTTCACCACTTCGACCGGACAGATCGTCAAGGGCCGCTGCATCAGCCACGAGGTCGATGTCGTCGCCGAAAAGGGCGACCTCCATTACGACGTCGAATGCAAGTTTCACAGCTTCCAGGGCAGAGTATGCGACGTCAAGCACGCGCTCTACGTGCACGCCCGCTTTGTCGACATCGGGAAGGAACTCGAATCGAAGGCGCCAAAACCCGACCGTGAGCACAAGGGATGGCTGGTCACCAACACCCGAATGACAAGCGACGCGATCGCCTTCGGCACATGTGCCGGTCTTGGGCTGCTTAGCTGGGACTATCCGCCCGAAACCAGCCTCCGGGAGCGGATCGACAGCTCCGGACTCCATCCAATAACGTGTCTTACGACACTTTCGGTCAAGTTGAAACGGCAACTGCTTGAAAAAGGGATCATCACTTGCCGAGATCTGATCGCCGGACCGCGGATCCTTTTGGAGCTTCGCCTTTCACAGACCAAGATCGACGAAGTAATCGATGAGGCATATGAAATCTGCGAAAGTCCATAGGGACAGGCCTGAACAATATGGATTATGAAAGCGCTTCACACAGTTCGCTGCGGCTAAAAGATATCGGTATCGACTCTCGGAATGAGCACATGGTATTCATGCGCCGGGACTGCCCCGTCTGCATATCAGAAGGCTTCGAGGCGCTGAGTCGTGTGCGAGTCGCTTCACGAGGCGTTAGCCTTGCCGCGTCGCTTATCGTGGTCGATGATCCGGTACGGCTTGGGGTGGACGAAGTTGGACTCTCGACTGGCGCTATGCTCTCTCTAAATGCCAAAGATGGCGACGCGTTGACGCTTTCACATCTCGGCGATCTGGCCTCGATGAGCGACATCCGGCGGAAGATTTACGGGAAAAAGCTGGACGAGGATTCATTCGGAAGGATTGTTGCGGATATAACGAGCTTGAGTCTTTCGAATATACAGCTTTCGGCGTTTGTAACTGCTTGTGCCGGTGACCGACTGAGCACGGATGAGATCGTTTTCTTGACCCGCTCGATGATCGACGCCGGACAAAGATTGTCGTGGAACAAGGCGGCAGTCTTCGATAAGCACAGCGTCGGAGGGTTGCCCGGGAATCGCACCACACCGATCGTTGTCTCGATCGCCGCTGCTGCCGGCCTGACAATCCCAAAGACGTCTTCACGTGCGATCACGTCGCCCGCCGGAACGGCAGACACGATGGAAACCCTGACGAAGGTGGATCTGAGCGTCGAGGAGATTCGCACTGTAGTCGAAAAGGAAGGCGGCTGCCTTGTCTGGGGGGGAGCGGTACGCCTAAGCCCTGCGGACGACATCCTGATACGCGTCGAGCGGGCGCTCGATATCGACAGCGAAGGTCAGATGATCGCGTCCGTATTATCAAAAAAGGCCGCGGCCGGTTCGACCGCGGTCGTGATCGATATTCCTGTGGGCGAGACGGCAAAGGTAAGAAGCCTTGAATCCGCCGAACGTCTGGCCGCAGTCATGAAGGAGGTCGGGCGGGCGATTGACCTCGATGTCGAGGCCATGATCTCCGACGGCTCACAGCCGGTCGGCCGCGGTATGGGGCCCGCGCTTGAAGCGCGCGACGTTATTGCCGTTCTCAAAAATGAAACTGCTGCCCCGCAGGACCTGGCCGGTAGGGCCATCGTGCTTGCCGGCAGACTGATCGAGATGGCTCTGAAAGCGGAAAAAGGACAGGGCGAGGCGACAGCTCGCCGAATCCTGAGTTCCGGTGAAGCTTGGGAAAAATTCGTGCGGATTTGCGAGGCGCAAGGTGGGCTCAAGCAGCCGCCGGAGGCCCGCTTTCGTTATGAGGTTGAAGCTGACCGGAGCGGCATTGTTACTTCCATAAATAACCGGAAGATAGCGAGGGCGGCAAAACTTTCCGGCGCACCCGGTTCGCCGGCTGCAGGCATACTTATGAACGTACGGCTCGAGGATCCGATCCGGGCTGGGGACATCCTGTTCGAGGTCCACGCGGAAGCTGAAGGCGAGCTTGCCTATTCGCTGGAATACCTGAAGGAGAACAGGCACGTGGTGGAGATAACGTAATGACAGTATCCAATAAGCCGGTATTATTCGCTATGCCGGGTAATGAAGAGTTCGCTGAGCTCCTCGCCGGCCGTCTCGGCGCGGATCCCGGTCAGATGGACATCCGCCAGTTCCCCGACGGGGAGACGTACCTGCGGGTTCGCTCGGACGTCGAGGATAGATTAGCAGTGGTCGTGACCACTCTGGTGCAGCCGGACGAAAAATTGGTGCCCTTGTATTTCCTGGGGAATAACCTTAAATCGTTGGGGGCCGCTCATGTGTGCCTCGCCGCGCCGTATCTCGCGTACATGAGGCAAGATAAGGCATTCCGGCCCGGGGAGGCAGTCACGTCCGAGTACTTCGCCGGGTTGATCTGCTCGTTGGCGGATAGTATCGCGACTGTCGACACGCACCTCCACCGACGCGAATCACTTTCGGAGATCTACTCGATACCGAACATTAACGCGGCAGCCGCAGGCGAAATCTCGGAGTGGGTGGTAAAAAACGTCCGCGACCCCGTAATCGTCGGACCGGACTCGGAAAGCGAGCAGTGGGTGTCCGAAGTCGCGCAAATGGCAGGGGCCCCGTTTGTCGTGCTCGAAAAAACCCGTCGCGGTGACCGCGACGTTAGCGTCTCCGCCGACGAGCTTGACGGCCTGCACCGCGACCGCACGCCCGTGCTGGTGGACGACATCATCTCCACCGCCCGGACGATGATCGAAACCGTCCGCCACCTTCGGGAGCTCGATATGGCCGCCCCTGTTTGCATCGGCGTTCACGCCGTCTTCGCGGGTGACGCTTACGATGAGTTGATGGAAGTCGGGGCGACCCGCGTCGTGACGTGCAACACGATCCCACACCAGACGAACGAGATCGACGTGTCCGGGTTGTTCGTGGATTTCATAACCGGACATATTTAACCGCTGAAGAAACGTAACCGAGATTTCAGCACAGGAGAGAAAACGACAACAAAACTATGGACCACCAACACGCACACCAGGCCGCGAAGAAACCTAAGAACGGATCGGAACAATCGCCGCACGACGGTCGCCACGGCGGGACCCCCCCGATGGGACATGCCGAGCACGACCACCACAGGATGATGATCGAGGATTTCAAACGCCGTTTCTGGGTGTCGCTCATTTTAACCGCCCCGATCCTTCTGCTATCCCCGATGATCCAGATGTGGCTGGGGTTCGAGCTCCGTTTCCCCGGGGACTGGATGCTGCTTTTCGCGATCTCGACGGTCGTTTTCATATACGGCGGCTGGCCGTTCCTGAAAGGAGCCATCGGCGAATTCAGGACTCTCTCGTTCGGGATGATGACGCTGATCGCCCTCGCGATCACGGTGGCATACGTTTTCAGCAGCGCGGTCGTGTTCGGGTTCCCCGGCGAGGATTTCTTCTGGGAGCTGGCGACGCTGATCGACATCATGCTCCTCGGACACTGGATGGAGATGAAATCGGTCTTGGGCGCATCTAAGGCCCTTCAGCTGCTCGTCAGCATGATGCCCGCAGAGGCTCACAGGGTCGTCGACGGCATAGTCGAAGACATCAGTCTGGAGGATCTTCATAAAGGAGACATCATCCTCGTCCGCCCCGGCGAGAAGGTCCCGGCCGACGGAGTGGTAACGGACGGGGAAAGCTACCTGAACGAGAGCATGCTCACGGGCGAGAGTAAACCGGTGAAGAAGGAAAAGTTCTCCGAGGTGATCGGCGGGTCGGTAAACGGGAACGGTTCGATCCATGTGAAGGTGGAGCACACCGGGAAGGACAGCTACCTGAGCAAGGTGATCAAGCTCGTCGAGGAGGCCCAGAAGACAAAGTCGAAAACGCAGCATCTTGCCGATCGCGCGGCCAAGATCCTGACCGTCGTCGCGGTGGTCGTCGGCGTCGGCACTTTCGTTGTTTGGCTCCTCCTCGGGGCGAGCTTCAATTTCGCCGTGGAGCGGATGGTCACGGTGATGGTGATCTCCTGCCCGCACGCGCTCGGCCTCGCCGTGCCGCTGGTAGTGGCGATCTCCACCGCGATCTCGGCCCAGCACGGTCTTTTGATACGGAACCGGACGGCCTTCGAGAACGCAAGGCTGATAACCGCGATGATCTTCGACAAGACGGGCACGCTGACGAAGGGCGAGTTCGGCGTAACGCGTATCGAAACGCTCGATCCGGCCGTGGATAAGGAAACACTCCTCAGAACGGCGGCGGCTCTCGAACTGAACTCCGAGCACCCCATCGCGGTCGGGGTAATCCGAAAGGCGAAAGAGCAGAAGCTCGATATCCCCCGCGCCGAAAGTTTCCAGGCGATAACGGGTAAGGGCATTGAGGCGACCGTTGACGGGCGCGATGTAAAGGTAGTGAGCCCGGGGTTCCTGCGCGACGCCTCGATCGAGATACCGGAGAATGCCTATTCCGATGCCGCGGAGACGGTCGTCTTCGTCCTTTTGGACGACCGCCTCGCAGGCTTTATAGCTCTCGCCGACGAGGTGCGCGAGGAATCCGCCGGCGCGATCAGGGCATTTAAGAACCTCGGCGTAAAGGTGTTGATGGCGACCGGCGACAACGAAAAGGTCGCGAAGGCCGTCTCCGACAAGATGGGGC
The DNA here is from genome assembly GCA_038212935.1 of Pyrinomonadales bacterium. GTDB lineage: Bacteria > Acidobacteriota > Blastocatellia > Pyrinomonadales > Pyrinomonadaceae > OLB17. The sequence goes on from JBBQTV010000001.1 coordinate 20,124, forward strand.
TCGACGGTTATTACGCCGAGGTGCTGCCGCACCAGAAGGTCGACATCGTTAAGGAACTTCAGGGGAAAGGCGAGTTCGTTTCGATGACCGGCGACGGCGTCAACGACGCACCGGCTCTTGCGCAGGCAGACATCGGCATCGCGGTCGGATCGGGGACCGACATCGCGGCTGAGACCGCGGACATCATTCTGGTCAATTCGAACCCTAAGGATATCCTGAACCTTATCAATTTCGGGCGGGCGACCTATAAGAAAATGATCCAGAACCTCCTGTGGGCGACAGGCTACAACGTCGTGGCGATACCGCTTGCGGCCGGGGTTCTTTACCAGTGGGGGTTCGTGCTGAACCCCGCGATCGGGGCGGTGTTCATGAGCCTCAGCACGATAATCGTGGCGATCAATGCCCAACTGCTTAAAAAAGAAATTTAACGAAAGGCGTTGCAGACTCCACGGAGAACAGAATTAATTAGAGGAAACAATTATGGATTGGGCATTGGAAAATTGGTTTTGGATACTAATATTTGTGCTTTTTATCGCTATGCACTTATTCGGACACGGCGGTCACATTGGTCATGGCCGAGGTGATGGCGAGCGAGACGGTAATGAGCGTGAAAACGACAAAGCAGAGCGCGGCAGTATTAATAAGACTCCACATGAACATCAGCACTGAACCCGGTGTAAACCGGTAGTAAATTAACAGGAGAAAAGCAATGAAAGCAGGCCAGGCATTAACAGAAAAAGCTTTACACAACCTCTTTGAGCAAGTGCGCGTCGGAGCCTTCGAACTTAGACGCAAAAACGGCGAAACGCAGCGTTTCGGCGACGGCGAGCCGCAATTTGCGGTTCGGTTTCATGACGATAATATACTCGGTCTTATCAACGGCGATATGTTGATGAGTTTCGGTGAAGCCTACATGGACGGGCGGGTTGAGGTGGACGGAGATCTCGCGGACGTAATGTCGTTTGCGCTGAGAAGCGGCTTGATGTCTGCCACGCAACCATCACAGGGTTTTGCGACAAAGGCTCTGCAGTCGGCAGACAAACTGCGTTCCCTCGGGCGTGTGAGGGAGAACATCGAGCATCATTACGATCTTGGCAACGATTTTTTCAGCCTCTGGCTTGACGAATCGCTGACTTATTCTTGTGCCTATTTCCAAAATACGTCTAATACCCTCGATGAGGGGCAGCAACAGAAAATCGACCATTCGCTTAGAAAACTGCGGATACAACCGAATGAAACGCTGCTCGACATCGGTTGCGGCTGGGGCGGGCTGGTGATGCGCGCCGCTGAACGTTTCGGAGCGCGGGCGACGGGCATCACGTTGAGTGAAGAACAACACGCTGGGGCATCGGCACTAATTAAAGCGAGCGGGTTGCAGGACAAGGCATCGGTTCGTCTCATGGATTTCGCGGCATTGGCGGAAAAAGGACAGCAGTTCGACAAGATCGTCAGCATTGGCATGATCGAGCATGTCGGCAAGGAGCATTTGGCAGAATTCACGCGCGATCTGATGACCATGCTCAAGCCGGGCGGACTGGCATTGCTGCATTTAATAACCGGCGTTAAGGAAGGTCCCATTAATCGGTGGGTCGAGAAGTATATTTTCCCGGGCGGCTATCTTCCGACACTTCCTGAAATAATCACTCATTTATCGGAGCGTGACCTGCGCGTATGGGACGTTGAGAATTTGGCGCCCCACTACCGCCTGACACTGGATCACTGGTCGGAACGCTTCGAGCGCGTCGTGCCAAAGGTGCTGGAACAATTCGACGAAAGATTTGTACGGATGTGGCGTCTGTATCTGCGTGTCTCCTCCGCCGCTTTTCGTGAAGGCGTCGTCGAAGTGCATCAGATTCTTGTTTCACGCGGGCAGCCGGAGGAATTACCGCTCACGCGCAACGACATCTATAAGGAGCAAGAACCATGTTGAATATTAAAGTCGTAGCCTGGTCGTTAGGCATTTTTACTGCTTTCAGTTTCGTCCTTTGCGTTATATACGGCTTGATCGTGCCGCGGAGTTTGCATATGCACGAATTCCTGGAAATGGTTTTACCGGCTTTTGAGTGGCTCACCGTTTTCGGGTTTATCCTGGGTTTTATAGAAAGCTTCCTCTACGGTGTGTATGCGGGAATCGTGTTCGTGCCGATCTATAACTTTCTTCATTACCGTTGGGGCGCAAAGCGAAGGCCAGTCTGAAAGAACTAGCGAATGAAGAAACGGTTGTTTGTTTTGCTTGCCTGCCTTTTTGTCGTGAATATCGGCTTCGGGATCACTTTGCCCGTACTTCCTTTTTACACTGAGAGGTTAGCTTTGGCAGAAGGGGCTTCACGGAGCTCAGTGGGGCTGCATGTCGGGCTCCTGACAAGTATATACCCCTTAATGCAACTTCTTTTCGCTCCTTTATGGGGAAGGTGGTCGGATCGGGTCGGACGCAAACCGCTTCTCTTGATCGGCATTGCCGGTTATGCAATCGCACAGGTGTTATTCGGTGTTGCATCGAATCTCTGGCTGCTTTACGCTGCACGAATCGTTGGCGGCATCCTTTCGTCAGCGACTCTTCCGGCGGCAGCGGCATACGTCGCCGACCAAACAAGCACGGAGGATCGCAATCGCGGTATGGCATGGCTCGGCACGGCGGCAAGCCTTGGGGTTGTTGTCGGTCCTGCGCTCGGCGGCACATTGGCGGGCCGCGACTGGCACATTTCTGTACAGTTCGGGCATTTCGTCATTGATGGTTTTTCGGTTCCCTTTTTCGTAGCGGCTGCCCTGGCTTCGCTTACGCTGTTCATAGCCATAAAATGGCTGCCGGAATCGCTTGCAGCACAATCAATCGCGACGGCGGGAGAAACAGGAAAGCTAAGCTGGCGCGAGCTCGGAACCATATTGCGCCCACTGCTCATTCTAGCGTTTATCGGGCAGTTCGGATTGGCTCTTTTTGAGGCAATATTTGCGCTCTACGCCATCGCTAGATTCAATTACGGTCCCACAGAGGTGGGGGCAATTTTTATTGTTTGCGGAGCGGTAATGGCCATCTTTCAGACGGTAATGGTCGGTTATTTGACGACGCGTGTCGCAGAGATCTATCAAATCGCTGCCGGATTCCTTCTTATGGGCGCCAGTCTTGCTTTATTGGTAATTGTTCAATCGACGGTCCTCATCTTTGCGCTTGTCGGAATAATGGCGCTCGGCATGGCTATGATCGCACCCAATCTTTCCGCTCTTATTTCAAAGCGCACGGACACATTGAACACGGGAGCGGCTCTGGGGGTACAAGGCATGGCGAACAGTTTGGGACAGGTGGGTGGTCCGATCCTAGGCGGTGCGATTTTCGCCTGGAGTATTGGGATGCCTTTTTTCCTTGCAGGCCTGCTGCTGGTGGCGACCGGTTTGGTCATTGTTTGGAACAGTGTATTCTCGCCTGTCCCCAATGCTTTTTGCGGCCCGGCTCGCAAAAATAGGGAGAACCCGTTATAGATACTTTGGAATTTAACAAGTGACTATGCGTTTTCCCGCGTCGGACGCAAACCGCACGAGTGCTCGGATTTGTGCAGTTGCGACCGATTGATCGGAAACTGTATGCAATACGTTTGGTTAATTTGGTCTTTATTGATCCTCGGTGTTTGGGCGGTGATCTATTTCGTAAAAAAGGATCACAGACAGATCATGTTGCCCGTAAGCCTGGGGACTATGCTGTTTGGATTAACTGAACCATTGTTCGTACCGGAATACTGGTCGCCGCCCTCATTGTTCAATTTGGCTGAGAAAACCGGATTCGACATTGAAAGTTTTATTTTCTCTTTCGCGATAGGTGGGATAGGGTCGGTAGTCTATCAATTGGTATTCCCTTCGGTTCCCATCCCTCTGAACGAACAGGAAAGATTGAACACCCGTCATCGGTTTCATCTGCTAATGTTGTTCTTGCCATTCCTGGTGTTTCCTCTCCTCGCCTTTGTCACAAATCTGAATCACATTTATTGCGGTATATTGGCTCTTTCCGCAGGGGCACTGGCTACTCTGTATTGCCGGCCCGACCTAACGCGGAAAATACTGATGGGCGGCGTACTCTTCGCGATTCTGTATTTTTTCTACTTTGGAAGCATATTGATCTTCTTTCCTGAGTATGTACGAACTTACTGGAATCTTAACGAGCTTTCCAACGTGCTCATATTAGGCTTACCGTTGGAAGAATTACTTTTTGGCTTTACGTTTGGCATGTATTGGTCGGGGGTATATGAACATTTTAGTTGGTATGCGCTCAGTTCGAAAGACCAAGGGGAAAGAAAATATGAAAAGAATTAGGGTAGCGGTCAATGGATACGGAGTCATCGGAAAACGGGTGGCGGATGCTGTAGCTTTGCAGGACGACATGGAGCTCGCCGGCGTCTGTGATGTTTCGACAGACTGGCGGATTCGGGTCGCGGTGGAAAAGAACTACCGCGTGTTTGCTTTTGATGACGCTTCAAAACAAAAGATGGCGGAGAACGATATCGAAGCCATCGGATCGCTCGGAGCTCTGCTGGCTGAGAGCGATATTGTCATCGATTGCACGCCCAAAAAGATAGCTGCACAGAATATAGAGCAGTACCGGAAAGTCGGGCTGAAATTCATCGTACAGGGCGGCGAAAAGCACTCGACGACCGGCCACTCGTTTAGTGCGGAAAATAATTATGAGACGGCTCTCGGCCGAGAAAGCACGCGGGTGGTCTCCTGCAATACCACGTCCATCGTCAGGACGCTAACCGCTCTGAAGGCCTCAGGGTTATTGAGTAGGGCCCGCGGCACGCTGCTCCGGCGAGCCACCGATCCATGGGAGAGCCATCTTGGTGGCATCATGAACACAATGGTTCCCGAAAAGGAGATCCCGAGCCATCAGGGGCCGGACGCTCAAACCGTCGACCCCGAACTCGATGTCATAACGGCAGCGGTCAAGGTTCCCGTGACCTTGAGCCACCTTCATTACTGGAATGTGCAGCTAACAAGGACGTCTTCGAAGGAAGAAGTGGTCGAAGCATTCGGCACTTCGACACGTACAGCACTTATCAGTTACGCCGACGGTCTTTCCGCTAACAACGCCGTCAAAGAACTGATGCTCAGCCTCGGCCGCCCTTACGGCGACATGTACGAAGTAGCACTTTGGGAAGACATGGTTAAAGTCGTGGGAGACGAACTGTTCTATGCCTATTTAGTGGATAATCAAGCCATCGTGATTCCCGAAACAATAGATGCAATCAGGGCTTTAACGGCGATAGAACCGGAAGCACAAAAATCTATCCAAAAAACCAATCGTAGTTTAGGAGTCAGAAAAACATTTCTCGACGGCAAAAATTAAAGGACTTTTGGGGCAAAGACTTTTTCTAGCCTCATTTGGAAAATATTGCCCGCGACACCATGCGGCTTATTTCTTAATGTCCGGCGAAATATCGGAGGCTTTTTGCTGTTTATATCTAATTTGAGATTGAGAGGAAGGAAATTACAATGTGCAGATTTGTTTATTATCAGGGATTGCCTATCGGTATTAGTGAGTTAGTTACAAAGCCGGAAAACTCGCTTATTAACCAGAGTTTTCATTCGAAGGAACGAAAAGAGCCATTAAACGGAGACGGCTTTGGGATCGCTTGGTATCCGAAAGCTAGTGATCAACCGGCTCTTTTTAAGTCTATTTCTCCGGCATGGAGTAACCAAAACCTCCGTGAAATTGCACGGGTAGTTCACAGTTCTAGAATATTAGGTCATGTTCGTGCCGCTTCTCCGGATTCGCAGGTAAACGAGATAAATTCACATCCCTTTCGATTCGGCAATCTTACATTTATGCACAATGGCGATCTGGGGGGATTCCGTAAGTTTCGCCGTACTCTTCTGAACAGTTTGTCTGAGGAAAGTTTTCAAATGATTACGGGAGGTACTGATTCAGAACACATGTTTGCCGTGATCATAGATGAATTTAAAGGAATTCGTGATGAAAGCAACGACGTACTTAGAATGGGGATGGCAATCGAACAAGGAATTGATAAATTGCTCGATTGGCGGCAAAGCATTGTTCCCGACCAACATTACTATATTAACTGCTTAATTACAGATGGTCGGGTCGCTGCCGCTTGTAGATTCACAACGGATGACTCAGAAAATGCCGCTTCACTTTACTTTCATTTGGGCAAACGCTACCACTGCGAGAATTCTAAATCCGTTATGGTGGATTGTAAAAAAGAAGATACCTCGGTGTTGATTAGTTCTGAGCCGCTGACCGATGATCCCAGTTGGCGATCCGTCCCATCCGGTCATCTGGTAATGATCGACGAAAATCAAAAAATGGAGATGCGGCAACTGGAACTTCGTGTGTCATTTTAGAAATAACAATCTTTTTGAATTACCCAACGAAAAAAACTGCAAGTTTTTTGCCACCGAGTGTTTAACGCGGTTACGTAAATTTATCGGGGCAAAAAATGCTCTAGCTTTGACATAGGAAAATGAAATCAACGGGAAAACTGTCTCTTCTTGGATCTGTCTCACTAGGGACAGGTGTCATGATAGGAGCCGGAATATTTGTGCTGATGGGACAGATTGCCGAGTTAGTCGGTGGTTTTTTTCCATTGGCATTTTTGGCTGGAGCCCTTGTATCAGGTTTCAGTGCTTATTCATACGTAAAATTTTCTAATGCCTATCCGTCATCAGGAGGAGTAGCAAAATTTCTTGGAAAATCCTACGGACCAGGTACTATTACTGGAACTTTTTCTCTTCTGATGTATGTTTCAATGGTAATTGCAGAGAGTCTTGTTTCAAGGACTTTTGGGGCATATACATTGAGATTGTTTGATATTGACAGTAGCAGTATCCTGGTGCCGATACTCGGAGTATCGCTTATCACAGTTGCTTTTATCGTCAATATTTCCGGCAATAAGGTAATTGAAACTACTGCAAATTTGACAGCAGTTACCAAGGTTATAGGTATTGCTATTCTGGCTATTGCCGGATTGGCAGTAGGTGCATTCCCCACTTTTGAGGGGGCTGTAAGCGGAATTGGAAATGATTACAACATAACAAACTTTATTGGAGCTTTAGCTCTGTCTATCCTTGCTTACAAAGGCTTTACAACAATTACGAATCAAGGCGGCGATATAGTCAACCCAACCCGAAATGTGGGTCTGTCTATAATCATATCGCTTTCAATTTGCACAGTAATTTATTTCATCCTAGCCTTATCCGTTGCAGCAAATCTAGACGTTCAAAATATTATAAAAGCTAAAGACTACGCATTGGCAGAAGCTGCCAGACCTGTGTTTGGCGATTTGGGTTTGTGGTTTACCGTTTTGATAGCCATTGTAGCCACCGTTTCAGGAGTGTTTGCAAGTATTTATTCTGCCTCAAGGTTACTGGGAATGCTGGGCAAGATGAAACAAGTACCAAGCATGGGGTCCCGCTTTAATAATCCACCATTAATATTTACTGTGATACTGGCAATAACCCTCACGATTCTATTCGATTTAACACGAATAGCGGCTATGGGTGCGATCTTCTATCTTGCTATGGATATTGCGGTTCATTGGGGTTTGTTCCGGTATTTAAGAAAAGATATTGATTTCAATCCTCTTATTCCTTTGGTCGCGTTAATTTTTGATGTTGTTATTTTGTCCGCGTTTCTGGTTTTAAAATTTAATAGTGATCCGCTGGTGCCGATAGTCTCCTTTATTGGGATTATTATTATCGTAATTGCCGAGCGGTTTTTCATGAAAACACATACTGATGACAGTGGGAAAATGCACATGGAAATGGAAGACCACTAACAATAAAGTAATTCTAGGGTTCTTTGAAAAACCTACGGACAAAAAGCGAAACAAGCAAAAATCAAGGTCAGGGCGGCGGTCGTGCATCCTATTGCATTTCATATTACGTTCCTTCCGGCAGATTTGGGTGCGTAAACTTCCCGTCAAGCTTACAGTTGTATGCATATCTCGTGGACAACCAGGCGATCGTGATTCCCGAAACTATCGACGCGATCAGGGCACTGACGGGAATTGAGGCCGCGGCCGAGCCGTCCATCGAAAAGACCAATCAGAGTCTTGGAGTGCGGACTCGGTTCATGAGCGGCCGAAGTGGAGAGCAAACTCTGAAGCGCTGGAGTGTCGCCGCGCTCCGGTGCTCACTTTAGCGTCGGTCGTGCTGCCTTCTGCCGCCGAGTAATAAACGAAGTCGGCTTGATCAAAACTGGCCAGAGATTTTGCTCGCCCGTGCTTTCATAGCCGAGAGCACGAAGCGCCGCAATCGTCGCAACGTTTTCAGTCTACTAACGTATGTAATCCTCCGGACTTGCTTCAAACTTATCCTTACACCCTGTCGAACAAAAATAATATGTTGTTCCTTCGTAATCGGCTTGCCCAGCGGCCTCCGATTCCTCGACCTGCATTCCGCAGACCGGATCCTTGTGTGTAGCCATTTTTTCCTCCTATACTCCCCCGGAAATTCTTTTCCCGAGTGTGCCAAGTGGACCTAACAGGCACCGATGAATTCAGCTGCAAGAAAGGCCCTAAAAACTGTTCATCAAGGAATTAACTCATAAGTTCTATCCGCGACTATAGCCGGATATCCCTTACTTTGACGCCTTACTTCAAATTTGGCACCGCCTAGAACCGATTATTCATCCCGACGTTTGGTGGGGCCTCCCTTTCGTGTTTTTCGCCATCGGCCCATAAAATAAAGTGTCACACCGAAGACGAGCACGATCACGCCGTTTACGGACATGACTTGGTGCGAGGCATATCCAACGTAGTCCGGATTAGAACTCACTCTAATCAGGTGCCACGCAAAAAGGGCTATTCCAATAACACTTATTACTTTTCCTCCAGTCTTCATAAGATGTTCACGAATATCGAGGCATATTGCCGCCGACGTATGTGTCTAGATTCACATTAACCCTTGGGAGACGGCGAGGGCTGAGTTGCCGGAGCTCTGCGCGGCGCGCTTGAGTGCCAGTGCACGATCCGCCATTTTCCGTCGCGTTTTTCTAACACCGCCGTTCCCAGGCCACCGCTTTCTATTTTTCGTGTACCCATTTCGGCGGCAAGAGAGTATTTGAATGTCGCCCACGCGGTCTTGCCCTCGACTTTCACCTTAAGATCGGAAAACGAGTATTTCGTGTTTTTGAATTCTTTCAATTCGGGGGCGAGATGGGTATTGCGGTAATCTTTCCACCCGTAATTCGCATGGCCGCTTTCGAACACAGTCACCGATTCATCGTTGGCCCAAAGCTGATCGAGAGCAGCCAGATCGCCGTTCTCCACCGCTACGGCCTCACGCGTCAAAACGTCCGTAACGGCCTTCACCTCTTCTGCCTGGGCCGAAACACTGAAGCCGGTAATGCCGATCCCGAGCATCAATATGCCGGCGCGAACTAATAATCGTGTGATGTGTGATTTTCTAGTCATTTGCAAACGTCTCCCTATTTTCTTTAGTTGTATGCGTCAAATTGGATAGCAGTCCAAAGCCATTGGAATCTAAAGCTTGTCACTCGGATTACTTTCCATCTAATCCAAATGCATTCTTTGTCACCCGGATCGTCGTCTTACTCTCTAGGAGCTATTACCACGTCTGTCAGGTGCGTAGTTTTGATAAGATCAACTTTCCCGGTATCAATTTGCGGTTTCCGGCGTCCGCGTTTCGAATCGTGGGCCGTCGGTGTCGCGGTCTTCGCCCAAGTCATTTTCACCAAGACCTTCGCGTTCAGCGATCACTCGATCGGCACTCGGCCGTCCAAACTTATAAAAAACAGCGGGTGTTACAACTTGATCGAGTAGCGTTGAAGTCAGAATGCCGCCGAACACGACAACCGCCAGCGGATGAAGGATTTCCTTTCCCGGGGCGTCGGCAGCTAGAATAAACGGTACTAGCGCGAGCCCTGCGGTTAAGGCGGTCATCAGGACGGGTACAAGCCTTTCCAATGAACCGCGGACGATCATCTGTTGCGTAAAATCTTCACCTTCTTCCCGCATAAGATGCAGATAATGCGAGATCATCAAAATCCCGTTTCGCGACGTTATGCCGACGAGCGAAATGAAGCCGACGAGCGTGGCAATCGAAAATACGCCGCCGGACAAATGCAAGGCCCAAATCGCGCCGATGAGCGCGAGCGGGATATTTATCATCACTTGAAGTGACACGCGCCAGTCGCCCAGGGCCTTTATCAACAGAAAAAATATTGCGACAAGAGAAAAGATCGACAGAACCGATAGCGTTCGTGTTGCCTCCTGCGAGGCTTGGAACTGCCCGCCAAATTCGACGAAATAGCCGGGAGGTAGAGTCACCTGAGCCGCAACACGCTGCTGCATTTCGCCGACCACCGAACCCAGGTCGCGGCCGCCCGTGTTTGCGGAGACGACGATTCGTCGTTTCGTGTTCTCCCTTAGAATCTGGTTCGGACCCGGCAGATTCTCTATCTCGGCAACGGCGGACACGGGTATCTGGGTTCCCTGCGGGGTGTCGATCGTGGCGGCCCTCAACGCCTCAAGGCTATTCCGCGATGCGTCGTCGAACCGTACAACGACGTCGTACCGACGTGCGCCCTCGATCGCCTCGGAAACCGTTCGGCCGTTCAACGCAGTTTCCAAAGTCTCGGTGATCCCGCCGGGCTGTAAACCGTACTGCGCCGCCCGCTCGCGATCGACGTTAAAGCGGACCTGCGGTATCAAAACCTGTCGTTCGATCTGCACATCGGTCGCACCTTCAACCGTTTGCATGACGTTGCGGATCTCTTCCGCCTTGGAGCGCAGAATGGAAAGATCGTCGCCAAAAAGCTTGATGGCGATCTGCGCCCGAACGCCCGACTGCAAATGGTCCAGACGATGCGAGATCGGCTGCCCGACGCTGACCGTCACGCCAGGAACGACACTGAGGTGTTCCCGTATGTCCGCAAGAATTTCCTGGCGCCCGCGCCCTTCTTTCAAATCAACGTCGATTTCCGAATAATGGACGCCCTCGGCATGTTCATCGAGCTCGGCCCGCCCCGTGCGTCTCCCGGTAGAGATGACTTCAGGCACCTGCATCACGAGTTTCTCGGCAATCGTCCCGATACGGTTCGATTCGAATAGAGAAGTTCCCGGCTGGGCGAGTACGTTTATCGTAAGAGTTCCTTCATTGAACTCCGGTAAAAACGTAGTGCCGACAAACGGCAGCGTCGCAATCGTCAGAACGAATAGAACGGCGGCACCAATCATCACTTTATACGGATGGCGGAGCGTCGAATGTAAAAGGCGTTCGTCAACTTTTTTCAGCCACCGCACGATGAAACTGTCTTCTTTCGAATGGCCTCCGCTATTTGCTGCTTCGTCGTCTTCGTGGTGCGGATCGTGGTCCGCGTTTGCCGCTTCCGAGTCTTTGTCATTCGCAAAATTTGATTTCAGACGCCCATGCAAGCGTGATAAAAGCGACGGCCTTTTGAATTTCTTTGTGAAGAGTTGCGGCAAAAGATAGGACGCCAGCACGGGCGTTATAGTTAAGCTGACGAATAGAGATGCGACAAGCGATGTAATGTAGGCAAGCCCGAGCGGGGCCAGAAGTCTTCCTTCAACCCCGGTGAGCATAAAGAGCGGCAAAAAGACCAGGGCAACAATTATCGTTGCATAAATGATCGACGAGCGTACTTCAAGCGAGGCGTGATAAACGACTTCCAGAGTTGGGCTCGGAGCCGGCAAAGCGTAATTTTCCCGGAGCCGGCGAAAAATATTTTCAATGTCCACAATCGCGTCGTCTACAAGCTCACCGATCGCAACTGCCAGGCCTCCGAGCGTCATCGTGTTTATCGTGATACCGAATGCCCACAAAACCAGAAATGTCACTACGAACGAAAGCGGAATTGCTGTGAGAGTGATAGCGGTCGTTCGAAAATTGAGCAGAAACAAAAACAGAACAATGGCTATCAGAATCGCGCCGTCGCGCAAGGCCTCAACGACGTTGCCTATGGAAGCCTCGATAAAATTGGATTGCCGGAAAAGGTTTGTGTTTATCTCGATGTCGGCGGGCAAAGTTGTTTGCAGTTCCCTGATCGCCGTTTCGACCTTTTCGGTCAATTCGATGGTGCTCGCCCCCGGTTGTTTTTGCACCGACATAATCACGGCGGGCATGCCGTTCGTACCGGCGTCGCCGCGCTTGATCTTTGCCCCAAACTCGACCGAGGCCACATCGCCGAGACGGATCGGAGTATTGTTGCGATAGGCGACGACCGTTTGCTTTAGCTCCTCAAGCGTGTAAAATCGACCGAGATTTCGGACAAGATATTCCTGGCTCTGGGCGTCGACAAAACCGCCGGTCGAATTCGTATTGGACTTCTCCAGCGCAGTTGTCACATCTTCGATCGTTATGCCGAACTGCTTCAATTTTTCCGGGGAAACGAGCGCCTGATATTGTTTTACGCCGCCGCCTATCGGAATGACCTGGGAGATTCCGGCAATGGTCAGAAGACGTGGACGAATGGTCCAATCGGCTAAAGTGCGCACCGCGAGACCGTCTGATTTTGCGTCCCGCGAAGTGACGGAGATCAGCATGATCTCGCCCATTATCGAGGAAATCGGGGCTAAGAACGGCGATACGCCATCCGGCAGCTGCTCGCGAGCTTCCGTAATTTTTTCCGCGACAAGCTGGCGGTTTCGGTAAACGTCTGTCCCCCAGCCGAACTCCACATAAACGATGGAAAGCCCGATGCCGCTTTGCGAACGAACCCGCTCGACGCCTGGCAGCCCGTTCATGACCGTTTCGATCGGGAACGAGACCTGGTTTTCAACTTCTTCGGGAGCAAGTCCCTCTGCCTCGGTCAAAATCGTGATCGTCGGCTTGTTCAGATCGGGAAAAACGTCCACCGGCAGATTGAGAGCGACATAACTTCCCCAAACAAGAAGCAGCGCGCCGATCGCCACGACGATGAGCCGGTTATTTAGAGACCATTTAATTATTCCATTAAGCATTTATTTACGACTTCTGAATAATCGGCCTGACGCAAATGTCTAATCCTACTTTTTGCTTTCCAGATCGGCGATCAGCGCCTTCATCTCGCCGATCTCTCGTCGCTGGGATTCGATAATCTCATCCGCGAGTTTACGCACCCTTGGATCTGTAATGTTAGCCCGCTCACTGGTCAAAATCGCTATCGAATGATGCGGGATCATTGCCTTCATATAGGAAACATCTTCGATCGTCGCCTGACTTCGAACCAGCCAGAGAGAGGCGCCAAAGACAAGCACGCTGCCGATCAAAATAGCGGCATTTAGGCGCCAGTTTTTATACATGCCGAGCATAAACAACAGCATGATGACCGCCATCGTCGCCCCCATCACAAGGGCCATGTAGGTCCGCGTTTCACTAAAATAAATGTGGTCTGACCGGTACGTATTCAAATACATCAATCCCAGCATTACCAACGTAGCTGTGACGATCATTGCTCCGAATTTTGCATAATGTTTCATCATTCTTCCCCCTCAACAATAAAAGACTCTGAGACAACCAACATCTCGATTATTTCCAGCCGGGATCAATCAGCGATCACGATGCTGCCCTTATACATGCCCATCCCGCACGCGAACGCTATCTGACCGGCCTGGCGCGGCGTCAGGCTGACGACCACGTCTTTGCCGACAGGCAGCGATTTTCGTATTTTGAGTTTCGGGAAAACCACGGTATTTCCACAGTTATTCTTATCCGCTCGGTTAAAAACCAGATTCAACTTATGTCCCGCCTCGGCGTCGATCGAGGACGGCGAGAAGCCGTTTCTGTCCACCTTTATCTTGACCGTGCGCGTATGCGCCTCGACTACTCTTGCGACGGACGCGAATGCAACGATTGACGCAGCTGCGAATGCCGTTAACGCCAGAACTAATTTCAACTTTTTCATTTATTTTGCTCCCTATTGGTCGTTATTCACTTTAATTTTCGCTAACAACGAGTTTGCCGCGCATCATATCCATTCCGCATACAAACGCGATTTCACCCGCTCCGGTCGGCGTAAACTCGACCAAAATGGTTTCGCCGACAGGCAGTTTTTTCCGGATGTTTTGTTTGGCAAAGACGACTTCACCGCCGCAGTTGTTCGCGTCGGCCCGATAGAATGCCAGCCTAACGGGCTGACCTTTTTTCACCGATATTGACGCCGGCTCGTAGCCGCTCGCGGACACCGTAATTTTAGTGGCTCCTTCGGGAACATCTGCGGCCCTTGCCGGTTCTGCGCTGCCTGCCGGAACATCGACGATAAATGGAACGCTTATGACTTTTCCGCCGCGCTGAAACTGCCCCCACAATTTATAAAGTCCGGCCCGTGGAAACGCAGTATGCGCCGAAACTTCCGACGCGCTCGGCTTCGTCACCGTGCCTTCCATCGTCGAATGCTCGTGCCCGTCTGCGGCGTGATCGGCAATTTTTTTGCCATCCATTTTCATATCGCCCATTTCTTCACCTTTAGCCATCGGATGAGCGTGAACGAAATCCTTCAAATCCTCGCTGATAATGACAAAGTGCGCGAGTTCTCCCAGATAATTTTGCAAGTCGGTCACGGGTTGGCCGCTCGTGGCGTCAAATGCCTGAAAGTCGAGCGTCAGTTCCTCTCCTGCTTTAATCTCGGCGCTCGGTTTCATCACAATTTTCAAGCCGTCAACTGTCTTTTCAAACTTTGTATCCGGCACAAGAGCCACTTTCGCACGCTCCCGCCCCGCTACCTTCACGTTGATCTGTTCGATGACCTGCACCGCATCCCTGGGCGTAAAGTCAGCGTACATTTTGTACTCGCCGCCGTTCGGAAAAGTGTGGATGACCCTGTAACTTCCATCTGCCGATTGATCGGGGTGAACGTGGTAGAACTCCGCCAAATCCTTGGACACGATAAGCAGATGCATCGGTTTTTCATGAACGATCTGCAAATCCTTTACGATGGCTCCCTGATTGTCCTTAACGGAGAAACTGAGGGTTGACGGCTGATTGGCCTGTATCTCCGTGGGTTCGCTCGTGAATTCGACACTATGTGCCGCCGCTACGTTCGTTGTAGCTGCGTCTGTAACAACCCGCGCGTTTGAGTTTTCAACGGGTGGGGTCGTCCCTCCATTACCGCAGGCCCCCGAAAACACGAGAATAGTTGAAACCATTAAAACTGTTACCAAAATAAATACACTTCTCATGACTCTTTGTTTCCTCACTCACTTGCTCGCTAAGTAATAAATCCAAAATGATTCGGTGTCAGCTTCTACCTGCTCGCCCTTGGCGTTGTAAGCCTCTATCTCAGAAAAACCTATCGTTTCGAGCTGTTGGGTCTGCTTGGCGATGCGTATGTAATAATGAAACAGCGAGAAGCGATGGTCGCTATCGTTAACGACCGCGTATTCGTCACCGAAAATCTCGTACTTTTTCATCCGCAAATGTTTCGGAAAAAAGAAAATATAAGAAAGTAAATTTTTGACAAAAGCCGCATTAAATCGAGGCTCAATCAACCAATGCGGTTTTCTAAAGTGCCGATAATCGCGATTGTGGCTGGAGAACATAAAAATTCCACCTCTTTTCAGCACGCGGTAGACTTCCTTTAGAACTTTCAATCGGTCTTCGTGCGAAACGTAATCAATGCCGTTATAAGAGAAAAGAACAAAATCGAAAGTTGCATCCGTGAATTCTGTTAGATCGCGGGCGTCGCCGACCGAAAAATTCCCGCCTGTGTATTTCCTTTTAATACGTTCAATGAACTCCGGGACATAATCCACGCCTGTGTAATCCGAGCCGATTGGCAGCAAGTATTTGGTCGTTCTGCCGCCGCCTACTCCGATATCCAAAATCTTTGAATTCTCGATTTTCGTAGACAGTTTTTCAAACAAAACCCTTTCCGCGGGAAAAAGTTGGTCTAACCGAAGGTAGTAGTCGAGTACTTTGGCGTTCGCGTATGTTTTTTGATTCACCGAATTTATCCAACGATTCGTCATCCGACCCATTTCTTACTCCCCGGGCTGCGTAGTTCGCAACTGATAAACCCCTTCGATAACCACTCGTTCACCTTCCTTTAGTCCTGATATAACCTCAAAAAAATCCGCACCCTCGGCTCCGAGCGCCACCGTCCGTCGCTCAAACCTCTCGCCCCCGTCGAAGACGAACACAAAAGTCTCGCCCTGCTCCCGAACGACGGCCGATTTCGGAACAGCCAAAACCTTGCGATCTCCGCTGGTGTCAATGGTGATCTCTACAAAATTTCCATCCTTTAGCCGGCTAAATGGGTTTTTGACCTCGTAAATGACCGGCACAGTTCGTGTCTGATCGTTTACGGTCTGTCCTATCGAAAGGAGTCTGCCGTCTCCGTCTGGGGTGCCGATCGTGTAAACCTCGCCAACTAAAGCCGACGACGTAAAACTCGCCCGGGTCGATTCGCGAATTGAGGGTAAATCTTTTTCAAAAACCTGAGCTTCAAGAAGGACAGTCGACAGATTAACGAGATTTAGCAATTCCGCCCCGCTTTCTACCTGCTGGCCGCTTGTGGCTTTAATCTGGTCGATTATTCCCGTTACCGGAGCGATCAACGGAAAGCTACGGGAAGGTCGGCGCAGCGAGGGCGACCGAAAGATGTTTTGCCCGGCCTGCGCCGCTCTTATCTGATCGCCCAACAGGGCAACTTGTTTGTCGGCCGAAGCTATCTCGTCTTCTATGACCTTGACCGCTGTTTGGGCCTCTTCGACCCGTTTTCGCGGCGCTGCGCCGACCTCTAGAAGATTTTGCGACCTTCGAAGCTCTCGATGTCCTTGGGCAAGTCGTGTTCTCGCTTGTTGTGCCGCGGCTCTGCTTTGAGCTTGTTGGGATTGGAGAGAAAGCACGGTATTCCGCAGCTCCAATTTCTTAGCCTCGACCTCTCGCTGCTGCGCCTCCACCTCCAATCTCTGAGACTCAAGGCCGGCTTGGTCCGACACGTCCAGGACTTGCTCGATGAAGCCGATCTGTTCCCCGCGAGAAACGGCTGACCCCAACGAAACCGACTGGGAAAATACTATCCTTCCCGGCACTTGTGCCGTGATGACGCCTTTGGCGTCTGGTCGGACGCGCACTACCCCGGTTGTTTTTAGGCCACTGGTAATTTGCCGTATATCGATCAGCTGAGTTTTTATGCCAAATAGGAGCTGAGACTCCTTTGGTACCGTAATAATTGATCCCGCCGGCAACGTATTAACGGCCGCAACCGAGAAAGCATCCGACGGGATTGCAGATGTCTCGCGAGTCTGAGTCGGCGGGATAAAAAATCCAAGGGTAACTGCAGCCAGGCCGAACACTACCAATACAACCACAATAATCGGTGCCAACCGACGAAAATTCAGCGCCCCAGCTTTTTTCAGGGCGAAGAAGATGGCTACCATCGACGCGCAAGAAAACAAAAGCAGAATCAGAAGACCGATCCAAAAGGACGTGCGAACCGGAGCTCGCGCAACAGCAACTGGAAAATCCGCGGAAAAACCCCGGTTGTCTTCTGTTAAAACGGAAAAGACGATCTTATAATCCCCGGCATCGTCGAAGCGGTATGAGCCGCGGTACAAGCCCCCCGGTTCTTCGCCCATAGGGAGATTCTCAGCCACTACCGAACCATCGGGCAGGGTTACGTTAACGGCTACGGCGGCTCTCTCTAAGGGCAGCGGCCCCGCGGCAAATCCGCCCTCAACTTTTTCACTAAACGATGCAAATAAGTGGACGGTCTCACCCACCCGCGGATCGCCCGGCGACCTTTTCACAACGACCGTGAACTGTCCGCTATCGTTCTGAATGTTGCGTTCGGCGGTAATTGTTGAAACGGCGGCTGCCGTCGTTCCGGCAGCAGGCTGGCCTATGCTGCCGGAATGGTCATCGTCACCATTCGCACTCACATTTGCCGAGGGCAAGTATGCAATCAGAACGAAGCCGACGAGTAGCAGGGCCGCCTTGGTACATTGAATAACGAGGCCGAACGGGCGCTTCAAATCCATGAAATTCTTAGAAAACCTTTGCATTAGTGCGTGTGGGCTTTACCGTATAGCGCCTGCATGGACAAGACGTCGATCCTAACTGCGTCCGTGATCGCTTTTGCCTCATCTTCCTTCGCACCATTCGCTTTAATATCGGCGCCCAGCAGCAGATCGTCATCGTGCCCCTTTCCGACAAATTGACTTAGAAACGCGCCAGGCACCCCATCAACCTTTATCTCTTTAATGACCGGAGAGCCGTCCTTATTGTCGTAAACAACGACGATCTCCTTGCCGGCGACCTTCACGACTGTGGCAGCTCCGACCTGTGTTCTTGTACCACTGGCGGTGGAAAACGCCAGATAGGAATGGTGATCTTTTTCGGATACCTTGCCGCCCGTGTCTTTTTCGATTGAGGCGATCTGAGCATCGGTCAGGTCCTTATGCTGGGCTGTAAACGTCTGAGCGTTCGGTATGGCCGCTTTGACGGATGCAGGAACATCGTCCGCTTTTGGCGGAGCGGTGCTGTTCCCGGGAGCCGTGTTTACGGCCGATCTATTACCAGCTGTGGCGTTGTTGCCATTGGACGTCGTGCTGGTGGAGCATGCCGACGCAAGTAAACTTGCCGAAATAACCGACGCGATGATTAGTGTTTTCATTTTTTCTCCTCCTTTTGCATGTTTGGTGCCGTCGATCTTAACGAACCGACACGCTCAATCTTGTCCCGAGTGATCGACTTTAGAAATTCCTCTTTATTAAACTGGCTCGGAACCGTCTTTGTGTCCGGCAGGACCGAGGTCGAGCCGGGCGTAAAGGCCGAATCAGGCAGCGGTCTGCCGACAGCCGCTTCTAACGCCGCGAGGGCGGTATAATACTCTTCCAAAACCTGGTTATGGCCGGAAACGTTCTCGTTCAACCTGCGTTGCTCTGCCACTACTTCAAAAACAGAAAACTCGCCGGCATTATAGGCGGCCCGTACCGTCTGCAAGTTGGCTTCCGCCCTCGGCATGATTTGAGTTGCGTAGAGCACCAATTTTTCCGCAGCAGCGCGATACTGGCTATACGCCACGGCGACGTCACGCCGGATCGTGGCCTCTAAAAATTCGCGATTCCGCACGGCCTGCATCTGTTCTCCCTTAGCCGAGGCAATTTCGCCCTGATTGCGATTAAAGATCGGAATCCCGATCGAGACTCCAAACGTCAGCTCATTGTCCAGATCGTTGATCATCCCGCCGCTCGCCGATGCGGGTAGATCGATAAGGGCTTTTGAGCGTGAAAAACGTACCGACGGGGTGACATCCGGGACGCCTTGAGCGCGGGCCAGATTGATTCTTGCTGTCCCGAGCCGTTCACCGATTCTCGCGGCCTGCAAATCCGCGCGGTCACGCAACGCTGTATCCATAAGTTCGCTCAGTCCCAATTCGAGACGCGGCGGCCGATCAGTTTGCGGTGCCAGACGCAGTGGTTCTGAGACATCGATACCGATAAGGCTTCGGATCTCAAGCAACGCAGTTTCGAGCTGGTTTCTGGCTTCGACTCGCTGAACACGAAGGCGGTCGCTTTCGACCTTGACCAAATTTAGGTCAAGCGGCGCGACGTCACCTTCATTAAGACGTGCTTCGGTCACCCGGACAAGCTCTGCGTCGGCAGCCAATAGTCTTTCCGCTACATCGAGCTGGCGTGCCGCCGCGAGGGCCTTCGTGTACTTCCGGCGGATCTCGGAGGCGATCTGCCTTTCGAGAGCGGAGATCTCGGCCCGAACCTGTTGCAGTTCGAGTTCGGCAACGGCGCGTCTCTTCGCGCGTTTGCCACCGAGCTCGAATGTCTGCGATAAACCGGCAGAAAAATCGTATTCCGCCTCACCGCCCAGAAAGCGAGGACTGCCGTATTCCGTGTCAAAAACCGGATTTGGCCGCAATCCTGCCTGGATCATGCGTCCTTCGGCGATCGCGAGTCGCTGGCGCGCGGCAAGCAGATCCGCTCGTCGGCCGCTGGCGCTTTCAACAAGCCGTTCAACGCTCAAGCCGTCTTGACCGATATACTGTAACGGAGCGCTCGGCGTCTGGGCGGGCAAAGGAGTGTTTTGCTGCGCTTTTGCCGATGCGAAAAAAAGAGCCGCGATCGCAAGCGCCCCGAGATTCCCAAAGGCGATTTTTAAAATGATCTGTCTGCCCATTGAGCACTGTTCGAACAAAGACGATCCCGCGTTTTCAGGCGGATAATGCTTCCTCGTTAACTCTAGGGCCTGCAGCGAAACGCCACACAAAATACACAAGCCCGCCCAGCAGCAATACGACCAGGGAGAAAACGACCCCGATGAGCCCTGTGATAAGCCAGGAAGTTCCTCCATCGGCTGCCAAAGCTGGCGGTTTTACATCAATACCCGAAAAGGTGGCGGTGTCGGTTTCTCCGTCGTACGATACCTTCGCTCGCATCGTATAGACGCCCTCCGGCAGTGCTGGGAATTTTGCGTTGTAGATACCTGGCTGTTCTCCGGCTTCTACCGTGGCGGTAAAGATCGTTCCATTAGCTGACTCTACTTCTACAATCGCTTCGGCGTTCTTAAACGGCTCGTTGGTGTCAAATCTTGTGATGAACACACGTCCCGTCGTCGGCTGGTCCGGCTCGAGAACTGAATGCTTCACCATCACCTCGAAATCACCTAGCCGCGCCGAATGCGAAACAATACCCTTGGCATTAGCCGTTGACTTCGGCTTCTGGTCACCGTGATCCTCACCGCCATGAGCATGGGCTACTATCGGCAGAAAAATCGAGGATAGGATTACGAAAATCGCGAAAAACCGAGGCGATGTTGCAATTTGAGCGCGCATATAGGGCGGATACACTGCAACACCCGTTCCAATGCGCAATTGCCTAATTTTGTTGTGTTAAGAGGTGTATTGCGAGTACGATCCGGCTTCAATGCATAAAAAGAGACAGTCAGTGTCTGTTTTCACACACCATATCTAGCCCTGAAGGGTTTTCCACATGATGAGCAGTAAACAATCCCGTCCTAGCGAATTCCTGCAACACTTGACCACCTTTCAGCGGTACTTCGAGTGACTGCGGATAACTCGAACACGAGACTGTTGACTTTGCACCTAAGTAGCCGTCTCAACCGAGAACCGGCTCGTCACTATTGATGTCCGAGACCAATCACCTTCTGATTTCGCGAACCGCGGTACTCGCCAGCACCCTGCCCGAGTTCCCTGAGAAAAGGGCCGTCAATGAGCAAGTCTATATGGGTGAGAACGAAATCTATATTGAAATCTTTTCGACCGATCAGCTCTTCGAGTGTGTAGCCGGAATAAATCGTGATATGAAGACCGTGCCGTTTTAGCCTTGAAACGAGTTCCGCAACTGGACTCGGTTGATCGAATGGCTCACCGCCGAGTATCGTCACGCCATCGTGAGCATCACGTTTGTCGATGATCTCGTCCACGATTGAATGAATTGGTGTTAGCCTTCCGTTTTCCCTCCGGTGAGTTTGAGGAACGTGGCAAGCAGTTATCTACAGTGCGTAAAATGAGGCGAAGTTTTTCTTCGAGGTTCCCGGATTTGAGCAGGCCGAGCCGTAGGCGAGGTTTGCTCAAAATCCGACTTGGATATCAGTATAGAACTATTCGACCGGTTCGACGAGTCTCGCGTAGATCAATCACTCTTTGATTGCCGCTTCCCGTCCATGGCCCGGCACTGTCTGCCAACGCTTCGACGTAAGCCCCATCAATCAGCATGTCGATGTCAGCGAGGATTTCACGAATAGGTGGCTGATGCTTCGCTTTTTCTTCGAGCGTCTCCAACGTATAGCCGCTGTAGCAAAGGATATGCGTGCAACCGGCTCGACGAAGCTCTTTGACAAGTCCCAACAGACTTTCAGATTGAGCAAACGGTTCTCCACCGAGAATGCTGACCCCATCACGCTCGAAGGATGGGTCAAGCAACTTTTGTGCAAGCGTCGTTACCGAGACAAGTTCTCCGCCATCCGGGCTGTGTAGATGCGGCACCCAACATTCTTTGCACGACAGTGGGCAGAACTGGAAAAGCGCCGAGCTCCGTCGACCTGGCCCTTCGATAAGCGAGTTGTGGTAATAGCCGGAGATCCGTACGCGAACCTCTGCCGTTTGCATATCTGGCGATTTCGGCGCCGGGATAAGGTCGAGCGGGCGAGCACATCCGCATTCCTCACCTTTCCCTGCTATAGCCGTAACTTCTGCCAGTACCTCGGCAGACAGATGAGAATGCTCCAAGAGCATCGACCCTCTTGTCGTATCAATTAGCACCGTCAGTTCGCGCATCTTCGTTCTTCTCACAGCCTTCTTATTTCACACCTCTTCCCCGCCGCTCTTTTTTTCAGAAATGGGATTTTGCTGTTCATCGTGCGCTATTCGGCAAAGTTGACAGGTGCGTTCCTTAACTTGTAGGGTAGAGTGTTGCAGGGTCTCAGCGTTTTCATGAACAGAGCTTTTCATTTCTTCCGAAAGAGAATTACCAAAAGGCGTTTTGTTGGCCTTTGGCTCTGTCTGATTGCGGTTGAGCTTTTCTGCCCGATTTTCTGTGATGAACCCGCCGCTGTAGCCGCAAACTTACGCTCTTCCGAAACGGAAATCACTTCTGAATTCCGAGCCTCCTCGGATCCGGAAATAGCTTCCCTCGAACAATCTATTGCTCCGGCGGACGACGAGTCTGCGTACTGTGACGACGAATGTCTTTGTCATGCGGCGGCGATTCCGTGTGTAGTAATTGCGTCCAAGCCTTCACCTATCCGCTCAGAACCGATGATGATCGGTTACGCGAACGCGTTTTCTAGTTCACTACCCCCACCCTATCTACCTCCGAAATTTTCCTGATCGATCTGGCTTGTGAGACGAAGTTTGGTTTTGACCCTCAGGGTATGAAGCCGGATTTTGTCAATTGGTCTTCGGATTCTGCCGTTTCTGATTCTTGACAATCAGATCGGGGGACTCACGCATTGTTTGATCAGGGAATACAGAAATGATTTTGAAATATTCGATGAGCATTTTGTGCGCATTGAGCTTGGTTGGTTTCGTCGCGGCAATTCACGCGCAAGATTCGATTGCGTCCGCCGACACCTCTACAAATAGTAAACAAGGTACGACAACCGGAGCTAAGCCGCTCATCGTTTCGGTGGTCGCGAACTACTACAGTCAGGATGATGGAATCGCGCTTGCGGAAATCGTAAAACGAGCATTCGCGAGCAACCGTGACATAAAGATCGCACGGCTCGAAGTCGAAAAAGCCCGAGCCCGACTGACACAGGCTAGTCTCCGATCAAACCCGACATTGGAAGTCGAGCAAACGACCGGAAGGCTTGTGGGATCGCCCGGTGAAGGCGAACTCAGTGTTGGCGTTTCCGTGCCGCTCGATGTTTACGGCCAACGCGCTCGAAGGATCGATCTCGCTCAAGCGGAGATCACCCTTAGAGAGGCGGAGGTGACCGCCCGACAAAGGGTATTGGCAAGCCAGATCTTCATCAGTTACTCCGAAGCTTTGGCTGCTCTGAAAGAACTTTCCACGCTCGAAGAACTTCTCGAACTTGATACGCGAACCGTACTATTCGTTCAGGTGCGGGTCACCGAGGGCGAATCCCCACCGCTTGAACTCAATCTTCTGCAAACTGAAGTAGAACGCCTTAGGGCGAGGCGGCAGCTTATTGAGGGCAAACTCCAGGCGGCCATCTCGAAACTCAAATTTTTCGCGGGCGTTCCGTTTGAGGAGCCGCTGAAACTCCGCGAAGAAATCTCAACGGCATCGCTCCCCTCGCTGCCCGCAACGATCGAAACGAGTATCGCAGTCGGGCTGCGGAATCGGCCCGAGATACGCTTGGCCGAACTCGACGAACAACTGGCGAGTGCTGGTTTGCGGCTCATCCGTGCTCAAAGCAGGCCGGACGTGACGGCCTACACCCGCTACAAACAGGGGCGCTCGATGATCGATCTGCCAACGGGAGCCTTTCCGCAGGATCGCGACCGCACTCTTACATTCGGGGTCGCGATCGGCCTGCCTATCTTCAATAAAAATCAGGGTGCTAAGGCCGAGGCGGCGATCTCGATCCGGCAGGCGCAGGAGCGTCGGATATTTGCTGAGCAAGTGGTAAGAAACGAGGTGATCATCGCGTTTCAGAGAATTGAAGCTGCCAAGCGCTCTTTGCGCATTTTAGAGACGGCGGTACTGCCGCGATCACGCGAAAACATCGAGACGATCAGAAAGGTATACGAGATCGGAGATCTGAAAATCACGGACCTCATCGCGGAACAGCGCAAGCTGTTGGACGCAACTCGCGACCTTACCGAAACTTTGACGGAACGATACAGGGCTCAAGCCGATCTATTCATCGCTCTTGGGATCACATTAGAGAATTAAGAAAAAGATATGTCTGAGAATAAATTTATCGACAACAGCGGGCACCATTCGAAAGATGAAGCGGAACTCGACCGTCTTGAATCCAATTTAGATAAGGATGAGTCCACAGAACCTGGGTCCGCTCAAGAAAGCAAACGGCCCTTGACCGCATGGCTCATCACGGCCGCGATCGTTGCGCTTATCGCAATCCTCGGTTTCGCGTGGATGTTCAGCAGTAGTTCCGCGACCAATACTAAAGTAACGGTTGAAGAGAAAAAGGAAGAACCGGGGCACTCGGAGAACGAAACGGGCAAGGAAGTAAAGCTCGCACCGGAGATGCTCGAATCGGCCGGCATCGTCACCGAGACGGTTACGCAACGCCCGGCGATCTCGAAACTCTATGTTACCGGAGCCGTCGAACTCAA
The DNA here is from genome assembly GCA_038212935.1 of Pyrinomonadales bacterium. Taxonomy (GTDB): domain Bacteria; phylum Acidobacteriota; class Blastocatellia; order Pyrinomonadales; family Pyrinomonadaceae; genus OLB17. The sequence goes on from JBBQTV010000001.1 coordinate 44,827, forward strand.
TCCTGAGCGAACCGAAATGGCCACTCCGCTCGTTGGCGGACGTATTGAAAAAGTGTTTTACGGAGTCGGAGACAACGTCCGTAAAGGTTCGGTGCTCGCAATAATTTCCAGTCCCCAACTTGCACAGATGCACGGCAAGATGCACGAGGCGAAGACGAAGTATGAATTGGCACAGCGTAATCTTACCCGCGTGCAAAAAACCGAGAATCGCGTTGCGGTGTTACAGGCGAAAGCAAAACTGGACGAGGCCGATGCCACGTTGAAACGCACCAAACGTCTCATCGAACTTGGAGCCGGAGCGGGGAAAGATTTGATTGCAGCAGAAACGAATTATCGAACCGCAAAAGCTGATTATGATTTTCAGACCAATATCGCGCTCAACAAAGAAATACAGGAAGCCAGAGCCGAAGTGGAGACCGCTCAGGTCGATCTTCGACACATCGAGGACGAAATGCGTTCTCTCGGCGTTCCGGTTGAATCCGGTCGCGACGATGACCATAGGAACGATACGTCGCTTGTTTCCTTGCGAGCGCCACTTTCCGGCGTCATTACGGAGAGAAAGTTCAACGCGGGTGCGGGAATCGAGGCCTCAACCCCCATCTTTGCGATCTCGAACCTCAGCACCGTCTATGTGATCGCGAACGTGCCTGAGGCCAACATCGCAAAACTGAACATCGGAGCGATCGCCGAGATCAGGTCACCCAGTATCGGCAACCTCAACGGACGCATTTCCTACATTGACCCGCGGCTGGATGAGACGACACGCACGGCGCGAGTTCGGATCGAGGTTCCAAACGGCAATGGCAAACTCAGGGCCGGAATGTTTACTGAAGTCGGATTCTATGCGGGGACTACGGAAGCGACCGGAGAAGAACTCGCCGTCCCCTCGGACGCTATTCAACGGGACGAAGACCGAACGATCGTATTTGTTCCGAAGGACGACGAACCAGGAGCATTCGAGGTTCGCGAAGTGAAGATCGGCGGCGAAGCAGAAGGCTACACGATCATCCTGGAAGGGCTTGAGATCGGCGAGAAAGTCGTTACGAAAGGTAGTTTCGTCCTAAAGACACAATTGCAAAAAGGCGAACTGGGCGATGACGATCATTAGAGCGAGGATATGGAAAAGACAATTTTTGAAATCTCACAAATGGACTGCCCTTCTGAGGAGAATCTCGTCAGATTAAAGCTCGATGGCATTCCAGCAATCAAACACCTTGATTTCGACGTTCCGAATCGCCAGTTGACCGTTTTTCACGATGGACAGCTTGAGCAAATCGAGAACGCGATCATCGAGCTAGATCTGGGCGGCAAGAAAATAAGGACCGAACGATCCGACAAGGTTGAATTTCAGGAACAGAAAGGCCAACGAAATCTATTGTGGACGGTGCTTGGTGTTAATTTTGGATTTTTTCTGATCGAAATGACGACCGGAGTGATTTCCGGGTCGATGGGACTTGTTGCGGATAGCCTGGATATGCTCGCGGATTCTTTTGTTTACGCGATCAGCTTGTTTGCTGTTGGCGGAACGCTTACGCGAAAGAAAAATGTTGCCCGACTCGCCGGATATTTTCAGCTGACTCTCGCCGGCATCGGCCTAGTCGAAGTAGTTCGTAGGTTTGCCGGAGTTGAAGAAATGCCCGATTTTTCGACGATGATCGTGGTTTCGATTCTGGCCCTTGTGGCGAACGGATTTTGTCTCTACCTCCTTCAGAGATCGAAGAGTCAAGAAGCTCATATGCAGGCGAGTGCGATTTTCACGTCGAACGACGTAATCATCAATCTTGGGGTGATCGTCGCAGGTATTTTGGTGTACTGGCTCGGTTCGAACAAACCCGATTTAATCATCGGCACCATTGTCTTTGTAGTTGTAGTGCGAGGTGCTTTTAAAATCTTGAGGCTTGGAAAATGAAACTGAACTACATCGAGAAAGCCCTAATGAATAATCCGATCCGGGCGTTTGTGCAAAGACATCACGAGGCCGCGATGATGGAAAGACTCGGTGGCCGATGTGAAGGACAAACAATCCTGGAGATCGGTTGTGGCCGCGGGGTAGGGACAGAAATTATTTTCGAGCGATTCGGCGCGAACGAGGTGCACGCTTTTGATATAGACCCCAAAATGATCGAAAAAGCGCAAAAACGGCTAACCAAATATTCTTTGGACCGATTGCATCTGTACGTGGGCGACGCCGAAAAAATAGAAGCAAATAACGCTACTTACGACGCGGTTTTTGACTTTGGGATCATTCACCATTGTCCGAATTGGCAAACCGCAGTAGTGGAAGTCGCACGAGTCTTGAAGCCTAACGGAAGATTCTTTTTTGAAGAAGTTACGGCAAAGGCCCTGGACCGCTGGTTCTATCGAACATTTCTAGATCATCCGAAGGACAATCGTTTCTCCGGCAAACAGTTCGTCAACGAGCTTGAGAAAAATAAGATCAGAGTCGAGAACCGAGAACTTTATTGGTTCTTGAATGATCTAGTCGTTGGAGTCGGGCACAAATCATGATGTTGAAGATCGGAGAGAAAGTTGTTACGAAAGGTAGTTTTGTTCTCAAAAACACAACTGCAAAAAGGAGAGTTGGGTGATGACCATGAGCATAGGCGATTGTTGCGAGAAGGACGACGCCATCCGTGCGTTGCGCGAAAAGCAAAGTGCGACATTGAAAATCGTTCTGACGATTAATGCAGTGATGTTTGGGGTCGGAGTCGGCGCCGGCGTTTACTCGGGTTCCTCAGCGGTTCTTTCAGATTCACTTGACAACTTGGGTGACGCACTTACGTATGGTCTTAGCCTTTATGTCGTTTACAGGGCCTCCCGCGCAAAGGCTCAGGTCGCTTTATTTAAAGGAAGTCTTATCCTTGTGGCCGCACTGATCGTACTGGCTCAACTCGTCTACAAATTGGTCGTTCCGTCGGTCCCGATCTTCGAGGTTATGGGAGTGGTGAGTCTCTTGTCACTGGCTGCCAACGCGTTATGTTTGTTTCTACTTACCCGACATCGTGACGACGACGTGAATATGAGTTCCGTTTGGGAGTGTTCGCGCAACGATATCGCTTCAAACATTTCTGTTTTTGTCGCAGCCGCCGCCGTCTGGTTTACGCAATCTGGCTGGCCGGACATCATCATTGCACTTTGCCTGGTCGTTCTTTTCCTCCGTTCCGCATTCAATGTCTTTTCACGGGCGGCTCGAGAACTTAAATGGGCAAAATAGGTCTTCAGAAGTAGTTATACATTTATGATCAACGCACTAATACGCTTTTCCGTTGCCAATCGGCTGATCGTTCTTCTTCTCGTCGGAATCATGGCAGCGGGCGGAGCATATAGCCTTCTGAATCTTCCTATCGACGCCGTTCCCGACGTGACGAACGTACAGGTTCAGGTTCTTACTGCGGCTCCGTCATTGGCTCCTCTGGAGATGGAACGACAGGTGACCTTTCCGATCGAGGTCGCGATGTCCGGCTTGCCCGACGTTGAGGAAATACGATCTGTTTCAAAGTTTGGCCTCTCTGCTGTCACTGTCGTTTTCGATGATTCTATCGATACATATTTCGCAAGGCAGCTGGTTTTGGAAAGGCTGTCGCAAGCCCGCGAACAGATTCCGGAAAGCGTCGGTTCGCCGGAGATGGGACCGATCTCGACCGGACTCGGCGAAATATATCAGTACGAACTCAAATCTCCTGACGGCACCTACGATGCAACGGCTCTGCGAACCATTCAGGATTGGAATGTGCGCCGTCAACTGCTAGGCGTCCCCGGCGCGACGGAGATAAACAGCTTTGGAGGTTTTGAGAAACAGTATCAGGTGCGAATTGCTCCTGAGAAACTCCAATCGTACGGGCTGACTTTGCGCGACGTTCACGAAGCTGTTTCACGGAACAACGCCAACGTCGGGGGTGCATACATAGAGAAAGGTTCGGAGCAATACCTTTTACGCGGTATCGGCCTTATCGAAAAGCCGGAAGAGATTGGCAACATCGTCGTTAAGACAGGGGCCGAAGGCGTGCCCGTCTATGTACGCGATGTCGCGGAGATCGTCGAGGGATCGACCGTCAGACAAGGTGCCGTCACCGCAGACGGTCAAGGCGAGATCGTCGCCGGTATCGTCATGATGCTCAAGGGCGAGAATTCCAGAACTGTCGTTCAGTCCGTAAAAGAACGTGTCGAACAGGTAAAGAAATCTTTACCGAAAGGCGTCGAGCTCATACCATTCTATGACCGAACAGAACTGATCGACCGTGCCATTGCGACGGTGCAGACGAATCTGATCGAAGGCGCCATTCTAGTGATCGTGGTTCTTTTGCTGCTGCTAGGCAATTGGCGCGGAGCGTTGCTCGTTGCGACCATCATCCCGCTTTCGATGCTGTTCGCCGCGATCCTGATGCGTTTTTTTAACGTGTCTGGCAATCTGATGAGCCTCGGTGCTTTAGACTTCGGGCTTATCGTTGATGGCGCCGTTGTCATGGTCGAGAACGCCGTTCGCCGACGAGCAGAAGCACAACATGAAAATTCCCGCGAACCGCCCGAACGCACAATCCTTGAAGCGTGTCTCGAAGTCGCACGTCCGGTTGTATTTGCCGTCGCGATCATCGCCATTGTCTATCTGCCAATACTTAGTTTGCGCGGTATCGAGGGCAAGATGTTCGTGCCGATGGCTCTCACTGTGATCTTTGCTCTCTTGGGTTCGCTGATACTTTCGCTGACCTTTGTTCCGGCGATGCTAACTTTTGTGCTGAAGGGCAAGGTTTCCGAGAAGGAGAGTTTTGTGATTCGCTACGCCAAGAAGCTCTACAAACCGGCGTTCGATTTCATCGGGACTTATCGACCGCAAGCGTTGGCCATCGCCGTTGTTCTGGTTGTGCTTTCCGCATCGATATTTCCGTTTCTAGGTTCCGAGTTTATACCGCGACTCGATGAAGGCGATCTCGCTGTACAGATCGGAAGACTTCCAAGCGTTTCTCTAAGTGAATCCGTTGCTATTGCAACCAAGACCGAGAAAATACTGATGGAATTTCCGGAGGTAAAAACAGTAATCTCCAAGACCGGCCGCGCCGAAATCGCAACGGATCCGATGGGGGTCGAAGTCAGCGACGTTTATGTGGCGATGAAGCCCCAAAATGAATGGACAAGCGCATCGACTCGCGAAGAGCTAATCGCAAAAATGTCCGAGCGTCTAGAACACGAAGTCCCAGACGGCGTGTTTAGCTTTTCTCAACCTATTGAACTGCGTGTGGCTGAACTGATCTCTGGCGTTCGAAGCGACGTTGCCATCAAGCTTTATGGCGACGATCTTGATGTGTTAAAGGATAAGGCCGCCGAGATCGTAAAGGTGGTTCAGACTGTCTCAGGTGCAGAAGACGTAAAAGCCGAGGCGACATCCGGCTTGCCACAACTTCAGATCAAACCCGACCGTGCGGCCATCGCTCGTTATGGATTGAATGTCGAGGACGTCAACGATCTTGTGGAATCCGTTGTTGCCGGAAAAGAAGCCGGGCAGGTCTATGAGGGCGAGCAGCGATTCAACCTCGTCGTGCGTTTGAACGAAGAATCGGGAGCGACGGTCGATTCGATTCGCAATCTGGTTCTGACCGCATCTAACGGTTCCCGTGTTCCACTATCGCAGGTCGCCGAGATAAAGCTTGCCGAAGGCGCGGCGCAGATAACGCGAGAAGATACACGCCGCCGGATCGGTGTCGAGCTAAATGTACGGGGACGTGATATCGGTTCGTTCGTCGAAGAAGCACAAGCAAAGATTGAGAAGGATGTTCAGCTTCCGCCGGGCTACTACCTGAAATGGGGCGGAACGTTCGAGAATCTACAACGTGCATCGGCGAGACTTTTGATCGTCGTCCCGATTGCTCTTTTCCTGATCTTCATCCTGCTCTACACGACATTTAGCTCGATAAAACAGGCATTCCTGATCTACACAGGAATCCCATTCGCGATCGTTGGTGGCGTTATCGCATTAGCGATGCGAGGGATGCCGTTCTCGATATCCGCGGGCGTCGGGTTTATCGCTTTGTTCGGAGTCGCGGTTTTGAATGGCGTGGTCATGGTCAGTTTTATTAATCAGCTGCGCGAAGAAGGAAAAACGGTTCTTGATGCGGTTCGGGAGGGGGCAGAAACACGTCTCCGACCCGTGCTGATGACGGCCCTTGTTGCGAGTCTTGGTTTCATTCCTATGGCAATTGCAACATCGGCAGGAGCCGAAGTGCAGCGTCCGCTGGCTACTGTAGTAATCGGGGGTTTGATTACCTCTACGCTCCTAACGCTGCTGATACTGCCAACGCTTTATTCGTGGATCGAAAAAGATGTCGAAGGCGAGTTTACGGAGGAATAGACTATGAAGTTGATCATCGCGGTGGTGCGGCCATTCACGGTCGAGAAGATCGTAAATGCGTTTGAAAATATTGACGGCTTTCCCGGCATCACAATAATCGATTCCGAAGGTTTCGGCCAGCGGATGCAAACGTCCTCCTACGACGCGCTCGATCCCTTCAAACCGAACAAGCGAATCGAGATCTCGGCGAACGACGAAATGGCCGACGAGATAGTCGCGGCGATAAAGCACAATGCTCACACCGGAAAGAAAGGGGACGGGATAATTGTTGTTCTACCCATTGAAACGGCGGTTTTGATTTAAGGGAGAAAGCGAAAGTATTTGGATCCATAAGATTAAAGATGATAACCGACAACCTCGACCAACTCTCCGCAGCAGTCAGCTTGACCGTCCTTGAGATCGACGATATGCCGCAGAAGCTTGTTCCCGCCTTTCTGCTGGCGAATCTGATGTCGCCCGCGTTGTGGGCTTGGCGGGTCGAGAAAAACGCTTTTGCCGACAACGGTGTACTCTATAGCCCCAAAAATCGTCTTAACCAGATTCAGCGGTTCTTTCACCACTACACATTCACGAACATCGAAGGCGAGCCCGGCGGCGATCCGTGGGGCTTGCTGAATTTTGCCGACGAGGAAAAGCGCTTTGGCAAGGAGTTCGTCGAGAATATTCGCGCGGAGTACGACGCGACCTTCAGAAAGCTCCTGGCCGAGAATCCCGAGTCGCAGTTCGGACAGATCATCAACCAGCCTTATTACAAAGATGGTCTATTTCCCCGACTCAAAAACGAAACGCTCGAAGTAATGAATGCGTTCACCTCAGTAAACGACGAAGGGAAATCGTCCGGTAAGTGTATAGGCCTCGGAATGCTCTGGGCCGCGGCTCTTGTTGTTTGGGGACGCTTTCCGCTCGACCGTGTTGTGATCACCGGAAACCGAGCTCATATGTTTGTTTATCTCGACGTCGACGACGGTCATCTGCTCAACAACACGAAGTGGTTCAGCACAACGAGAATCAACAATCGTTCGGAATTGTCCGAATTTGCCCGGGTCGTAGCGTCCAGCACCGAAACGACATTCTTCTACAACCCATCGGTGGGAATGTGTCACTGCACGAGCCGGGTGTCGCAGATACCGCATCATCAGGTCAGGGACATCTACGCGGGTATCAGCGCCTTCGTGTCAAACCCCATCAAGCATCCAGACCCCGACCAGATTCAGTTCATAGAACCGGCAAATGCGATTCCCGATCCGCTGGGTTACGATTCCGCTGAGGATTACCAGTCGGCAATAATCAAACTCGCCGAAGAGTTTCCGGGTTCTATTTACGAATACTCTCTCTACGCATTTCGCTCTCTCGATGTTCGGCAGCCGGAAGTTTATCTCCGCGCCGCGATGCGCGACTACAACACGCAGCAACTCGCACAAAAAATAACAAACGTGGACGATGCCCTTAAAATCGTTCGACCGATACAGGGAGACGAATCTATATTCGGCAGCCGCGACCGCATCGCAATGCCCGATGAGGTTTTGTATTTCAAAACGGGAACCGATCGCGATAAGGCGCTTCTACTTCACACGCTGCTTCGGCATTCGTCCGTTGACGATCGGCAGAGCGAAGAGGAATTCATTGCCGAGACGTTTAGCTCGGCCATCATTTAACTAAGTAGAAGGGCGTAAGTAGAAGGGCGAGGAATATGGGACACGGACACGCACATCAGATATCGGCAGCCGGCAGGAACAAGAAACCGCTGATGATCGTCTTTTGTCTGACGTTCTTTTACCTGATCGTTGAGGTTATCGGCGGGTTTTGGACGGGTAGTCTGGCATTGCTTGCGGACGCGGGGCACATGCTTACGGATGTCGCCGGCGTCGGCCTTGCGCTGCTTGCGATCTGGTTCGCCGAAAAACCGGCTTCGCCCGAGAGAACGTACGGCTACTACCGCGTCGAAATCCTTGCGGCGTTGACGAACGCCATCGTGTTGATCTTTATCTCGCTCTACATCCTCTATGAGGCATACGAGCGCTTTAAGAATCCGCCCGAGGTCCAGAGTGCGGGGATGCTTGCGGTCGCGTCGGTCGGCCTCGTCATAAACATCGCGGGCGTTTTTATCTTACGTTCAGGCTCGAAAGAAAGCCTCAATATGAAAGGCGCTTACTTCGAGGTCCTTTCGGATATGCTCACATCCGTGGGCGTGATCATCGCGGGCATAATTATGCTCACAACCGGCTGGTATTATGCCGATCCGCTAGTTTCAGCGGGCATCGGCCTGTTCATTTTGCCGCGAACGTGGACTTTGCTGAAGGATGCTGTTGCCGTCCTACTCGAAGGCACGCCGTCGGACGTAAACATCACCAATGTCCGCGATAAACTTTCAAAGCTTGAAGGAATAGCCGAAATCCACGATCTTCACGTTTGGTCGCTTACGTCCGGAGTGAACGCTTTGAGTGTACACGCCGTTTTGGCGAACGGTTCCGAACACGACGACGTTCTTAGCCGCGTTCACGAGTGCTGCACGATTGAGTTTAAGATCGGTCACGTCACAGCTCAAATCGAACGTGAGGGCTTTGCGTGTCACGAAACACACTTTTGAGGAGTGGCGTAACCCATGGAGCAAGAATCTAATATATTGCACTTATTGAAAGAGCATCAGTTCATCCTTTTCGTGGCCGGCGCATTGCTAATCATGGCAATATTGGTTGGGTTCGGAATACTGATCGGCAATCGAATGGAGCGAAGACGAAGGGAAACGGATGATGACGCAAGAAAACGGAAATCACAAACTTAAGCAGTCGATGACCGTGACGCTTCTGATGCCGCACAGGACACAAATATGAATCCAACGATCAAAGAACTCGTCGTTTATGTCCCCTCGGAAGATTTCGAGATTTCGAAAGCTTTCTACACTGCCCTTGGTTTTACGCTTACCGAAGGCTGGGGCGACACCATGGACTGCGAACTTGGCGGGGCAAAGTTTCGTCTCCAGAATTACTACAATAAAGACTGGGCCGAAAACTTCATGATGAAGTTCGATGTTGACGATATCGAAAAATGGCACGCTTACGCGAAGGATGTTATCGACAACGGCGAGTTCGGGCACGCGCGCTACGACAAGGAGATCGAATTGGTCGGCGGCGACACCAAAATATTCCACGTTTGGGATCCCTGTGGCGTGCTTTTGATCTATATTGGTTAGCGGGGTGCTTATGAGCGAGTTGAAACGAATTGTCCCTTCGCTGCTCGTTCGTGACATGGCAGAAACCTTGTCTTTTTATCGAAAACTTGGTTTCGTAGTTTCGGGTCACAACGGAAATGGAGCCTCCGGTTGGGCCGAAGTACACCGTGGAGCTGTTGCGATTCAGTTTTATACTGATCCGCCACACGGAACACCGACCGAACCCGTTTGCAGCGGAACGTTCTATGTCTTTTCCAGCGATATAGATGTTTTGGCCGAGGAATTTCGCGGCAATGTCGAATTTGCCTGGGGCCTCGAAGTATGGATACGGCATGAAGGAGTTTGCCGTGCAGGATCCGAACGGATACTTTATCGCATTCACCGAACCCGCATAAATACTGCACTTTCTATTTGACTCTGGACTTGGCTCAAGGGTGTAGAATGCTAACTAATGCAACATGAGTTTCGCATTGGTGAGGTTGCTACGCGCTCGGGAGTTAGCATTGACGCCGTGCGGTATTACGAGCGGCGCAAACTGTTACCTGCGGCACCGAGAACTGCGGGCGGCTACCGCGTTTTTACGTCAGAGGCGATCGAGCGAGTCCGTTTCATCAAACAAGCTCAGGACTTGGGGTTTTCGCTAGATGAGATCAGCTTGCTTCTCACAACCAGCGGCAGTAGCGACTGTCAGCGTGTTCACGATTTGCTCGACGCAAAACTGACCGAACTCAAAGGCCGCATGAAAGCAATGCACGAATTCCATGAAAGACTCATACACTATCTCGCCGAATGCGAAGAAGAACTTAAAAAGCATCCCGATTCCGCCGAATGTCCAGTCGTAGTTGAGATTGCACACGCGGAACGAAATTAATTATGGCAACAAACATCCTTGATAAAGTCGGTTCGGTCGGGGCGGTTCTTGCTGGGGCGGCTATTCCGTGTTGCTTTCCGTTCCTTAGCCTTATTGGTTCGATCCTTGGTCTGAGTTTTCTTGCGCCATACGAAAAGTATGTCATGTATGCGATGCAAGTTCTCGTCGTGCTCGCGCTGGTCGGCAGTGTGATAGCGTACCGCGGCCATCGAAAGGTTCTGCCGCTAATCCTCGGCGTTCTCTCGACCGCAGCGGTGCTTTACGCTCTCAACACCGACATGAACGTCACGATCCTTTACTCGGGACTCGCGGGATTGATCGTCGTTGCCATATGGAATTCGATCGAGGCCAAACGTTGTGCCGATGCTTGTAAAGTGAATGAACAAAACTAACGAATCAACCCTTACTTGCCCGGAATGCGGCTTTATTAAAACCGAAGAAATGCCGACAGATTCGTGCGTTTTCTTTTGGGAATGCGAGAACTGCAAGACGATGCTCAAGGCGCTTCCGGGTGACTGCTGCGTCTTCTGTTCCTACGGTTCAGTTGCTTGCCCGCCAAAGACGCTCGGAGCAAACTGCTGTTGAGGTGATATGACTAAACGAACTTATATCAAGATCGGTGTCGTGGCTGCTCTTGTTCTTGGATTTGTCGGGATTGCCGTCTTTCAATTCCCGGGCGGGCTCGAACACTCTTCGGACATCGCCGACGTAAAGCGCGACTTCAACCGTGACAAAGGCAAGGTCCGGCTTGTTGTTTTGCTGTCGCCAACCTGAGGTCATTGTCTTCACGGCGCCGCCGTGGTCCAGCAGTTGTTGGGCGATTTGAAGGAACAGGACGTAAAGGTTTATTCGGTTTGGCAGCCGATACTGCCATCCGACATCGAATTGACAGTCGGCCGGGCCACCAAAAGCCTTCCCGACCCGCGAGTTAGTCATTTTTGGGACGGTGAGAATGTGTTTGCGCAAACTTTCGCTCCGGTGTTGGGACTCGAGAATCAGGCTTGGGACGTTTATTTGCTTTATAACAGCGACGCAGTTTGGGGTGATACCCCGCCAAAGCCGGCCTATTGGCAGGAACAGCTCGGCATCTCCGACGCAACAAAGCTTGACGGGCCAAAGCTAACGGCTGAAATTAATAAGTTGCTGACACCCCAAGCCAAATAGATGATGAAAGCCGTTCACACCATCGCAAGCATTCTCATAGTCTCACTCGGGCTACTGCATTGTGGTTTTACGTTCATTAACTACCGCGGCATCTCGTACGACGCGGCCTGGTTTATAGGAACAGGCTTCGCGATCATTCTTGCGGGCTTCATCAACATCGCGATGCTACGAGACGGTGGAAAGGATACGGTCATCTGGGCAATGGCCCTGATAACGAACGTCGTGTTTTTACTCGGCTTCGCCGCCGCATCCTACATGATGCGCCAGCCACAGGTTTTTGTCGGAACGGTCTTGTTTCTCGCGACCACGATCTATTCCTTCGTGATCGACGGAAAGGAGAATCAACAAAAGCGAATTTAGTTAGTCCCGTTCCACCCGCCGGTGAGTGTGCTAGTCTTCTCATTGGACGACGAACAAAACGGAAAGGAGAATAAAGTGAACCGAAACGTTAGACGGGAGTTAACTACGGCAATCACAAACGAGTTGACACTAGCCGAATCACTCGAATTGGACGGCGACCATGATTCGGCGTTCTACCATCTCGAACGTGCCCACGTTCTTGGTCAGGCTTCGACCCGCCAGCACACCCGCATCCATTGGCGAATGTTCAAACTAGCTCTCAAAATGCGTTCTCCGCGTGAGATTTGGGGGCAGATCATTCGCGTCGTCGGAGCGGCGACCAAAACTCCGTTTGGCATTTTCCCTCGCGGTAACACCGGCCGAGCAGATGTATGGTTTTTTAGGCCGATGCCAGTACCACTCGATTTGCAGAAAATTCTGGACGAGGCTGAACATCGATGAATCAAGAAAGTATCTCGACAAACCCACTATTGCGCGACGCTTTGTTCCAGTAGGCTCTTCTGGGTGAAGCGTGTTGCGATGAAGGAGGTTGTTCCTGACCAACAAATTATCAATAGTCATTGCTGTCATCTTGTGCGTTTGTAATACAGCCGGGCAGGTTCTGCGGACGGAGGCCGGCCTGGTGAAAAAGGTCGCTGGTGAAGTTTTCGTTCACTGTCATAAAAGTAGGCCCGACATAGTCGAACTACGCAAAGGCGAAGTGTTGCATAACGAGGATCTGATTCTTACGCATGGATCCGGTTCCGCAGTCTTTTCTCTTAATCCAGATTCGTATGTGCTAATGTCGGCCGACACAGTCTTAACAGTGCGGGAGACAACCTTGAGTGCAATGCATTTCGACTTAAGCGTTGGTGAAGCGATTATTACCGTAAGCGGGTTGGATAACGGCGCAGCTCTGGTCTTTCACCCGCCACCTGGAGTGTTGGAAATTCGAAAAAAGGGTCTGTATCGTGTGTACGTCCAGCCAGATGGGAATACCCAAGTGAACGTAGTCCAAGGCGAACTATTCTATACAGATCACAATCACCGTCGCTTGCGACTGACGAAGGGGAAACAGGTGGATTTTCGGAAGCGCCTTTCGAATTCCACGGAGCGTCATCAACCATAATCCGGGGGGCTTCGCGTGCTCATTTCGTCTGGAATGGAGGAAATCCCCTGACCAATTGAATCGCTTTTGCACTCCGTATTCCTGACTAAAATGTTGGTGTACAGCAGTGCTAATTTTTCGTTGATGAACGCTTGGCTATGCTTTGTCAGTTCGCTCATCGTTTCTCCTCTCGAGCTTCTTATTCATGTAACTTCCTGCCGCTCGTCTTCGCTCAGGTACGCGATGTTGCGGTCCATGCCGTCGATGGCTGTCGTCAACTCTCTATATACTTCTTCATTTCGCGATGAGGGGAGCTTTTCAGTAGCCAGCCCTCGCAACTCGATGAGGTTCGCTCGTTGCTTTTCAAGGAGCGGCAGACTCTGCTTATCGGGAATGAGATTTGGACAGCTCTGACACGATAAGCGCGTTTCGCACGGATGATACGCAGTTAGCCCGCACCAGCCTAAGCCGAGATCAACAAACAGCGATTCCCGCCATTCAACCTGCGCGGTGATGTGAGCTTCGGGAGAGAGCAGCACCCTAATCTGCGCCGTCGCACGGTGTTCCTCATCGATCTGAGCAAACGCCGTCTCAAACTCCTGTCTCAGCAAAGGCGGCATCACCGCGGCATATCGCATCGTCATTGTCAGGTTCTTGTGGCCGAGCATCCGGCTGATCGACTCGATCCGCATCCCGCGTCTGCGCCATAATGTGGCGAGCGTATGGCGAAACCAGTGGCTCGTATAGCGCTGATCTGTTCTCGCCAGTCCGCATAGTTTAGTGATGCATGCATTGAGCATATGAGTGGTGAATGGCAGACCACGCCATGCAAACAGATAGTCGGTAGGCTTGTTGGTGCGCTCGTCGAGAAAAGAGGGTTGTTGGCCCCGCACCTTCATCCAGTTGTCGATCGCGGCGACCACCTGCGGACGGACAGGGATCATTCGATCATTGTGAAGTTTCCCGACCGGAACCTGTAGCCAGTGCGTCTGCTCACCGGTTTGTGGGTCGATTGCCGCAAGCAGACATCCTGTATCGAGGCGACAGAGTTCACCGGCCCGCAAACCTGACTCAAAGAGCACCGCCAGTACCGCCCGCACTCTCTCGAATGGCGGCGGAAACCGTGCCGCATTCACTTGTTCAACTGTCAAGCTCTCTCGTACCGCACCGAGTCGGTGCCAGTCCTGGTCCGGGATCGTGCGCGGCAGTTCTTGATCGATACTCAGCGTGTCGCCGCGGATCCACAGCTTTCGGCGCGGACGTTCCGGGTAGTCGAGTATGTCGATCTGTTCGCAAAAGCTGCGGACGCAAGATAGTGCACGAAGTTGATGTTGTCTCGACAGCGGCTGCCCGAAGTTGAGAGTACGAAATTCCTGGCCGGCGTTGGTGTAATCTCCGCATTTCATGCTTTTTACAGCGCGTTTATAGGCTTCGATATGCGTACGCCGCAAATCTGCGATCGACGTCACCGACGGGTCATGCTCACCCAGCCAGTCCCCGAAGCGACGCAAGAAGATCCGATATCCTTGGACAGTTCCGGGCGCACGCACTGTTTGAAAATCGGAAAGAAATCGTGTGAATGTCTCTTGGATCTGCGGAGCGGTACGTCCCCATGTAAAATGGGGCGATGGATCAGCCGAGAAGCCGAACGGCGGAGCATCCTTTAGATATCCCATTGCTCGCAGGACTTTCTCGATACGAATGACACTTGCGTTTGCGACACGTTTTGACCTCTTCGTGAAAGTACGCCAATTCTCTATATCAGCTTTTGTGAGCTCGCTGAGATCCGTCTTCTTAGCAAGTACGAGCATTGCTAAAAGAGCACTAGTAACGCACTTATGAAGCGTCGCCTTATCTTTGTAGCCGACATTGAGGGCGGCCGTCATAAACCGCTCGCTAATTTTGCGGGCACGATCCTTTCCGAGCCATTTCTCAGCGAGAACGCGGTGAAAGGTCTTATGAATCTCTTCGCTGTAGGGTATGATTCCAAGAAAGAAAAGCGTTGAAGCGACAAGATGCCACTTATCTTCTTGATTCCAGTGCCAAACCTTCGAGCGATCTTTTTCTCGCTCCAGCATCTCGCTTTTCCAGGCTCGAAGGCGTTCCCACTCGAACCCCCAGTAGGTACAGTCGAACTCTAACATCAGCTTGCCGCAAAAATGCAGCGCTTCGCTGAAGGCATAATGATGATAACGTGCCTGGCGATTGCGTACGCAGTAGTGTACGAAGGCTTTTTCGAATGGATCGAACAACTCCGCAATCTGTTGTTTTTCCTTAGCACCCCAACGTTTTGTGGCAAGAATCTGTCGCTCCTTATTCGTTAGAGTCAAGCGGTGAGTGGTGAAGTTTAACTCTGGTTTATGCGAACTGATAGGGGTACTCATTTCGTTCCCCCTTTATCATCCTTATCCGGATCGGTCGTGGATTCAGCTTTCGAAGTTTCTGCCATGGCCTGACGGTACTCCCGCTGAAGGCGAGTATCCCGGACCTCGTTATAAATCAGCGTCGTCTCTAAATGTCGATGACCAAGCTGCCTTTGCAGGGCATCCATCGGCATCCCGGCTTCTGCCAGATTCGTCGCGCAAGTATGACGGAAAGCGTGAGCATGGACGCGGGGCACATCGGCTCGTTTACGGGCCTCTTCGCAAATATAGACCCAGGCCCGATATCGAAACGGCTGGCCAAAGTTCCGCCTCCCAAGACAGACAAAAACGTAGTCGTGTGTCAGCTCGGTCGGGCGTTCTATTCTGATGTAGTTCGAAAGTGCGACGAGAGATTCGTCACTTAGGGGAACGATACGAGAAGTGCGGCTTTTTGTGGCATGAACCGTAACGCGCCGGCCCGCCCAGTGAATGTCCGGCATCTGTAGGGAGAGAGCTTCGCCGATCCGGACGCCTCCGTCTTTCAGCAGCCATACGATCGCACGATCGCGATGTTTTGTTGCGGTCAACTGCGAGACGAAGCGATCGATCTCGTTCGGTGAAAGTGTCTGCGGGTGAGAGCGGTCGTATCGAAGAAGCGCGGGTTGGCCCGAGACGATTCCCGCGGCAGTGCGTAACGTCCCACCAATCGGAACAGGGTTGCGATGAACGCCGGTTTGTTCGGGTTCCAACATAAGGAACGCGTACCACTGCCGGAGTGCGGATAGACGCCGGACGAGTGTGCGTGCCCCAATTGTCTCTCCGCGACATGTCGGACGCTCACGCTCCGTACGAACAAACTGGATAATATCCGTAGGCCGAGCAGTAAGAGCATTGATTCCGGCCTCGTTGCAGAACGCGAGCCATCGCACCAGGTCCTGTCTATATGCCTTTACTGTGTTGAATGGGCGTACAGTCGATAGATCGGAGATGAAACGCTCAAACCAAAATGAACTATCAGAAGTGTGCTGTTTGTCGACGTCTTTCATGGGCTACATCATACTTCGCCCTTTCAAGACTGTAGATAAACCCGATGCATCGAATCGAACACCCAGCGGTTTGGACTACACTGCGTCGGCCCGGACCATCAACAACTGAGTTGTGATAAAGCCGGTATAGCCAGATAGAGAACTTGTTCGATCCAGGCTTTTCGCACGGCGGGTAGTGCGGCTGGAGGACAGGCAAATGTCTTTTGTCTTCAGCCGGCTTAGCGCAGTTCAGGTTTACTCGGGTACCAAGATCATTTGCAAGATCGTACACTGCGTGTGTCGGAGCCCACGAGATCTCAACCGTGACGCGTCCGATGTCCGGTTCAAGCACAAAGACGAGTTCCTTATTCATTTGATCCTACCCGCCGTTTTGATTGAGGCTTTATATGAAACTCGGCTGTTTTGCGATCGGTAGTAGGTGAGCCCAGTACCTGCCTAAGTTGTCGGGCTGTCTGCTCGCATGCCGACCCCTGAATACCTTTGATCTCGGTTTCGCACTTCCCGGTTTCGGTATCGATGGTGAATTCGATTTCAGGCATCTTTCCCTCCTTAGAGTCAGAATTTCACTCTGATTTTGATGGTCTTTCCGACTCGCTCTTTGATGAGAGTGCCGCCCAGCTTCTTGGCCATCTTACGGGCCGATGCTTCGTGATAGCTGTTCTGAAGCCTGACCACGAAGTCTTTCCCCAGACGGTACTCAAGATCCATATCATCGATAATGGCAACATACCCTTGTGCGGTTTTCTTGAACCCGACATCACCTAGTAGTGATTGGCCCATTACATCTCCACGCCCGATCACGATATCAGCGGTCTGAGGGTTTTTTTTGTCCCACCCTTTAAGAGGTAAATTGGATCCCTGAGTCGGTGATGCGAATCCGCATTCTGCAAGGGCGTCGAGAAGCAACTCCCTATTCGGGAATGACTGGGATTCAAAGGTCATATATTTGCTCATTGAGATTCTCCGTAGTTAGAGTTCATAGATTCGATTGGTGCGGTTTCCGGCAATGCTATTATTCTCGATTCGAGAGCCTACGCCCTTGATATTATTTCGAGCCCATTTTCGGATCTCCTCGATCTTCTCGCTCATCATCTGGGCCGTAGGCGTGATGTTCTCGGCGGCTTTAATAATGTCGCGAGTCTCGGCCTGTCGGTCGCCGTCAATGAACGCTTCGAGAACTCCGTCTTGAACTGCCCCTTCTATTTCCGCGCCAGAGAAGTCTTTGCTCTTATCTACCAGTTTATCGAGATCAAAGTGTTCGGCATCAAGTGCTCTTTTCTTAAGGTGAACCCGGAATATTTCCTTACGATCCTCGGTCTCCGGAAGATCGACGAAGTGTATATATGAGAACCTACCGATCCTGAACTGTTCGGATTCGAGTTCGCGTACGTCATTGGCGGTAGCGAATACAAGAACGTCCTTGTTGTCCTGCATCCAGTTGAGAAGATAGGAGATAGTTCGTGCTGTCTCACCGCCGTCCGTCTTGTTGGACGACTTCATTCCTGAGACCGCTTTTTCGAACTCGCTGATACCAAGAATGCCTTTAATCGTGCCAGCGATAGATAACGCCCGCTTTATCGACATCGCGGATGAGCCAATGACACCTCCGCCCTCACCCATGATCGAACCAAAGTCCAGATCAAGCAGAGCCCGATTCGTGATGCTTGACGCAACCCGTTTACAGAGATCCTTTCCGCATCCCGGCAACCCAACGAGGAGAATTCCCTTGCAAGGTTCGACGTGGCGTGCTTTTGCTCTCGGACTGAACGTGTATGCCGCGCGTTCAAGGATGGCTCGAAGCGATTGGTAGCCGCCTAAGTTGCTTGCCGGTTCTGGATGCACATAGGTCAATGAGCCGCTACCGCGTATGACATTCTTCTTTTCTTCAAGAATGACATTGATCGAATCCTGATTCAGACCGTTACAACTGATGACCGCCTTTGCGACGACATTGCTGATCTCGACCGCTGTCAGACCAAGAAGAGACTGCTGCAGCGCGTCCTGCGTCTCCTTGGTAAGGCTAATATCGAGGCCGTTAGACCTCAGGTTCTCAAACTGAAGTTCTATGGAGTCTTCGATCTCGGATTCCCTCGGAAGATCGAGTTCTATCTGCGTCACTTCCTTTTCGAGTGTTTTTAGTTCGGGAAAGTTCGGTCCGACAAAGAGAACCGTGGCTTTCGTGGATTTGAGCTTCCAGGCGATCTCACGAAGTCGTCGAACGAGCAGCGGATCTTCCTGCCCATATGGTGAGATATAGGGTGCGTAATCACAGAGCAGGAAAATTCCTGTTTTCTGTTCGCTGATAAAGCCAAGAAGACTTTCTGGATCTTCGGTGTCGCCGATCGTTTGAGGCGAGCTTAGCAGTCCCTCTTTTGGATCCGACACCTTCTGAAGACCGCTTGGCCGGCTCCAGAAATAGAGAGGCTTTTCTTTATGCCGATCCTGAAAGACGAGATCGATCAACGCCTCTCTTACGCGGTCTTCCTCGAATGTATTGATAGCTATGAGCGGGTATCTGGCTCTGATCCTAATATCGAGCTCATGCAGAAACTTCCGGATGCTGTCAGCACCGGTTTCTAATTCAGACATTGTTTGTTTACTGGGGTTTTCTAAGAAACGGATTGTGTGACAAGACGCCCATTATGGCCATTTCGTCCATCGTTGCCGGTCGCTTTAGATGCTTCGGTCATCCGTTCGACCTTCTGCATCTCTTCTCTTGATGCGATGCCGTTGTCGATCTTGAACCCTAGATTTGCTAAAGCCCTGCCGACAGCACTTGTTTCACCGTTTTCGATAAAAGATGTTGTGTTTACATACCCTTGGCCACGGATCTCGAAGGCGTGTCCGGTAGAACTGGGTTCCGCGTCATCTCTGGTCCGATACGCTCCGGCTTTTATACACACGAAGCCACTGTCTTCGTTAAGCCTTATGATCTCGGTAACGATCCGGCCGTCCGGATACTTCTCATAGAACTCTGCTATGCGCGCATGAACCGGAATATATTTGCTCAGGTCGAAGTTTGCCATATTCTGTCTTCAATAGACGAATCTCAGGTTAAAGTTCAAGAGCCGACAAGCGGTCCTCGTCCAGAAGCTTTCTGGACTGAACAGAAGTCAGCCGGAGCAGATCGCTTAATGCGGTGCGCATTTGCTCGGGAGATCGCTGCTTTACCTCACGTCCGGCAGCAGATTCCAGGCTGCTCAACACTTGTTCGAGCGATGTGTCACCGGTAAAGTTCATCAGCTGATACCACTCGCACATCTGCCGCGCACGCTTTGCCAGTGAGCCGGGAACAAACTTCGCATCCGTCATGCGCTGCGACATCTCCGTTGCGGCCTCGAAGATTTTTGCCGCGATCTGAGCGAAACCTTCCTTGACCGGCGATACGGCCTCTTCAGCCTCACGTCTTGCGGCTTCGATCTTCATATTGCGGATGCGTTCTTTTACCTCACGCTCCCGACGAGTTTCCTCGGCAGCTTCATCTACCTTCAACTGCTCGATGCGACGTTTCGAGTCAACCTCAAGTTCCAGAGTGGTTCTTTCGGCGTCAACTTCTGCAGTTTCGAGAGCAAGTCTCCGGGCAAGATTTCGTTCGGCGATCATTTCGGAGCCAAGAACGATCACCTTTGGCTTCATAGTTATCACGAGGCCGTCGCTGACCATCTCTTTTGTCGGTACCATTCCGATGGCCTGAGCGACGACGGCGTTGATAAATTCGGCCCTGTCGAATGGTTCGTTGGCTGTTGCTTGAAATCGATCAGCCGAATCTTCCGCGAGTTTGTAGAAACTGTCCTGCAGGATTTCGAGGATATCGTCGTATTTTTCGAGAACTTCAGCCTTTGCGTTCGAAAGCGTTTCGCATGCCCTGTAATAGGCTTGTTCAAAGTGTTCGAATGCTGTCCACGGGATCCATTTGTACTCGCTGGTTCCCCAAACGGTCTCGCAGAGAGTGAATCGGAAACCATATTTGCCTAGAGCGTTGTGAGCCTGCGCCGCTCCCCGCATCAATTTGTTTCGATATACATCAGGCAACAGTCCGGCTCTCGGTGGGCTGACACGAACCGCCGCGCCTTCGGGAAGCTCTACTCCAAGCGTTCTCCACTCCAACTGTCGGACCAGGCTGCCAAAACCCCGGCAGTCGATATTCATGAATATCCCCTCGCTCTCCAGGGTCGTAAGATCGAATGGCAGTGATTCGACGTCATTTACGGCGATCCCGAGCTCTATTGCCGCTCGTCCTTTTCTTGCATCGACTCGGTTAAGCACATCGCGAACTAATTCCGATGGCAATGGAGCTTCAACTGGCGGCGTGCTCTTCAGCGGGTCCGATTCCTCGGTAATTCCGCGCATTTCCGGAATCATGGGCGACATTGATTCGGTGTCTGCTTGAGCTAACCCGTTTCGACCAAAAATGTTCTGTAAAACAGACGATGCCAACGAATTCGGCTTAGGAGTCGAAAGCGAGCTGCTGCTAGCTGAGTTGTATTGCTTCGTTTCCATCTTGACACTCGCTGCCATCCGCTTGTTTTTTGCTCGCATCAGGTTAGGAGCGGCATTTGGTGAACGGCATCGGTTCAAAAAATAGATCTCGTTCGACCGTCAGACCTCTCACTTCTACTTCTTCGAGCTCTCTAAGAGTGAAATATCCCCACTCGCATTCGAAACCGATGACATGGCCGTAAAATAGAAAATCGTCGGCCTCAGCTTCGCCTTCTGTTACAAACCAGGTCCAGCCGGAGGCCGGAAAAAAGAACTTGGCATACACGATCGGATCGATGACGTCCGACTGTTCGCGCAGTTTTGGTAACGAACTCCTAAGAGCGTCGTCGAGAAGTCTTGACATACTAATATCTTTTCTTCGGAATCGCTGATGCTACCTGCTCAGGCGTGCAGTAAAGCGACTTGCTCGTACCTGTTTCAAGATCGAAGTAAGTGGCGAAGCGCTTAAGCGATCTTGTAAGGAACATTTCAGTGAGCATCTCCGCCATCTCGACGGCCACCCGCTGATTGATGTTGAGGCTTTGCTGGCCGAGGCGGATGCGATCAGGACAGGAAAGAGCCTCAAGGCGTGCGGTTTCCGGTGCAGCCTTCTCCTCCGCTAAAAGATCGGGATGTACTACCGACGGTGCCGGAAGCGATCGGCATATGCTTGTTCCAGTAAAATGCTGACCCGGCTTTCTAGGTTTGGTATCAGATCCGAAGAGAACCTGTCCCGATGATTTGCCGTTGCCTCCGTCAATCCACCAAAGATTGGGTGCGTCGAATGAACTGTAACCTCGAAACCCATGGATCGAGTTGTGAATGTCCCGGCGTGCAAGGTAGTTATCGACGCAGCCGACTATCACAGTTAGGCTTCGATAGTCGGTTGCCGATTCCTTCAGGTGTTTTTCGGAATCGAACTTTTCACACGAAAATCTAGCCTCAAGTCCCCACGCCATCGTTATTCGTTCGGCGAGCGTCTGGGCTTTGAACCTGCCTACTTCGGCCGCGCAGAAGTTGCTTCGCGGAATGTTGCTGCTCTCAACCACATCAGGATCGACAATAAGAAACTCGACCGGCTTGTTCTGCTGCTGTCTCAGCTCATAGATCAAGCGTGCAATGGCAGGTATCGTAAACGAACCGGTTCCGCCCGCACCTACGATTATAAAACGAAGGCTGCTATACTCTCTCGGCATGACAACGGCCGCTTGAGAGAAACTTAGATCGATCCCGTTCAAGACAACATCTCCACAACCGCATCGATCTCATTCAGATCGATGATCCCTTCCGGCATCTCACCCACCCATGCAGCCGGTATCTGGATAAGGTGATCGTAGACGCCGCAGCGAAACCGGATCTTTGGCTTATCGTGAACATCTATCAAGATGGCGAAGATCCTGAACTTGCCCAGTTCGTCGCGATCATCTGCACGACTGAAATGAAGAGCTCCTGGCGGATGGGTATGCAGTTCGATGCAGCACTCAACATACTCGGGCAGGGTGTCGTCGGCAACGGTCGATGCCCAACTATGTTCACAACCCGACGCTCTCCAATGCCATTCGGAAAGGGCCGTGTCCCAATAAATCAAATAGACTTCTTCCTTAAAGTTCGATGACTCGTGCCGTTGCCGGGCGTGCAGCAATATCTCCTGCCAGAGCGACGCAGCTATTCGCGGGTTTGTCCACGAAACACCGATCTGGCTATTAGGTAGTCCCGAGATCTTCTGAAGACTAAGCGGCAAAGACACGGCAAACTCCCGACGTCTAGCACGAACGAATAAACCGTTTCCAGCGAGTAGATATTCAAACAGGGCCGCATCGATGGGGTCGTTTTCACCCGCGGCGATACGATGCCCGACCAGTTTTGGCGGTGCGAAAAGGTTCGGTGACATATAAGAAAATAAGGTTAGAAACGGCTGTCGAATCTTCGCTGCTCGACGATAGTCTCCCAGGCATCTTCGACGGTCGTTGTCGAAGTGAGCATCTGGGCCTTCGGAAACTTGCTAACTTTGTCAGCCGCAAGTTTGATCAGTAGATCGCGAACGTCATTCGGCTCTGTTTGGCATCTATTACTCGCATGATCGCCGTTGAAGGGAGTCTCGAAGATGAGTTTCCATACCGCACTCAATGACGAAGGATGAACTTCAGGCACTTCATTTTTCCCGAAACAGATTTTTCCCGAGCCTATATTCGGTAAAGGTGCAACGGCGAGCTTCGTTTTCGCATTAACATGTCCGGATGACGCCGCCCAAAGATGGTAGTCCGCTCCCTTTCCGAGCAGGATCAGTGTCGGGAGCGGAACCGCGAGATTTTCCACCTTTCCCCTTGGGAGTGCGACATAAATGTTTCTTACCGACGCCGGCTCATAAGAGATGATCGCGTTGCCGTCCGATGCTTCCCGGTATCTAAGGACCTTGCGGCCCAGCCATCCGGTGTCCGTATTTACTCCTCGAAATGCACACGACACCTGCTCGCTCGAAAGCGCCTTGATCGAGCACACCTCTTCGCGGAAATCGGCGAACAAATACTGCCCTGGAAGAAAGTAAAGCGCGGCCGTCGCGTCCGGCGGAACACTCGAAAACTGTTTCATACACGGTAACGAGATAAACCTATTGACCTAGCTGGTACTCACGCTGCCGGTATTCCAAAACTCGATCAGCTCCGATAGAAATTGCTGAGGCTCGCGCTCAAGTCGTTCATCAAGAACTTCCAGATTCTTGAATTCATTTCCCGCGGCTCGATAAGCTACGGTTAGCATCTCGATCGTTTTTCTGTCCCACCCGAAAAGGTCGGGGTACTGACATTGCGTGAAGTCGAGCCAGGGGTTGCCGGTCGAATGATCCACAAGTTTCAGGAGCCTGTTGTAAGCGCTGGTTTTTCGGTTCTGCTTCTTGTTCCAGACATTCGGATTGGGAGACCTCGCGATCTCCGGCAGGTCTTTCGCAACTAGACCGAATTTCTCCTCGAAGAACTCCGCAACTTCATCATCCCGCAAATAAAAGAGCAGCCCCGCCACATAACTCACCCGCATACTGTCGAAATCGATCTCCTCGCAGCAGAGATCGAAATTGAGCGGCATTATGGCGAACTGTTCGAACTCCTGCTCCGGGTCGTCGTACCAATACTCCAAAAGTGGAAAGCATCTTTTGTTTACAAGCTCGAAAAGCTCATTCACTCGTTCGCTGTATCGCCTATAAGTCCCCGCCCGGTACAGGCTGGCGCTCGACAGCTTCCACTCTTCAGGAAACATCTCCTTGTAGAGGGCGTATTTCTGCTGCTCGGAGAGAACGCGCGATATGGTATCGCAAGCTGCGGCGGCGTAGTGACTGCGTGCCTTGAACCCAAGATACTCTAGCGAACGAAGAAGACCGTCGCCAAACGACCGGCCAGAAAGGATCGTCTTAGAGGCGAATGCGGCTCTTAATGTCAGGGCATCGAACATACGACGTGTATCGTCGGTATCAAAAACCGCAGGGTACGTACCGAATCGGAGTCGCAGGAGACTTCAGAAAGGCTTTCCGATGACCGTCGATTGTTTCTATCTCGCGAGCGCCTATCTCAAGCACCTTCTCCGCATTTGCGATTTCCGCGGCCGTAAGCAATTCCGCTGCGTCTCTCCGCATCAGCTCGTCGGCGAGAATGATGGCCGGATTTAGCTGCTCCATTTCACCTAGGAGAATTTCCAAGGGAGAATCGACTTTCATCGTATTCCTTTATGCTGAGCCCGCTTAACGATCGTAACCGTTAGCTTTCCATCCTTCACTTCGCGGGTAATGTTCGCATTCTCAATAGAAGCAAAGTGCGGCTGAAGTACGACCTTCAATGTCTTGTCCTCCTGAGCCAGGGTGGCGTCCAACTCGAATGTCTGGCCCTCGATCCTTATCGTCGCACTTGGATCGGTTATTTGGGTTACTTCGTTGGCAGCGGTTTCTGTCTTAGATTCCACCGCCGGAGCTGTCGCCGATTCGTTAGTTTGAGCTTGAGCATTTGTGGCTTGATTTTCGTTTTCCATAGTTTTTATGAAGCGAAGAGATTCTGCTGGTTCTTGGCTGCTTCGGAACTCTGGGCGACGGGAAGAACGTTTGAGCCCACAGATTTCTTTTCGTCGGATGCGGAACTCGCCTTTCTACCTTTATCATCGGCCTTCGAAGAGCGCTTTTTGCTTGCCGGTTTTTGCGTGTTAATCTTTTCGGCGGCGAGCTCGGGAAGATTCGTCCGGTATAGATCGAATGCCGTTTCGAGGCATTGTCTTACTCCTTCGCTGACTTCGGCGTTGCTTAGATCAGAGATTGTGATCTGCGGAGCGAAGTCGTGTGATCGAAGGCTGAACACACATTTCCGGGTGCCACCATTCTCTGGAAGTAGCTGGATCACCGCCGTGACCGTACAGGACTCGAAATTGTATGGCTCTTTTTCAGAAAGAACGATCGAAACTACACCGGCTCCGCGGCCCGGCGTCGTAGACTCGCTGGTCACAACCTCACAAGGCGTTTCCTCCAAAGCTCCCGACTTCGGAACATCGACAGGATCCGATTCGATTGCAGCCGACTCTTCGGCTCGTGGAAAGTCCGATGGGGTAGACTCCTGCGGTTCATCCTCCTTTGACTCGCCGACTGCCGTCGCAACGATTTCATCCGTCTCCGAGTCGCTATCTGTCTCGGCGCCCGCCGCGTCCCATTCAGGTACACACTCGGCCGCGTATGAAGGTCGTTCTGATTCAGTCGGCAGCGTTTCTGAGATCACCCCTAAATATTCATCGCGAACCTCCTGCGACTGCGGTGGCGGAAGAATGTCTTGCGACGAAACCACTGAAATCGGAACGGTATCAGCAGAAGTTGCGGGTCCAGTCGCAACTTGAGCTTGCACCGAAACAGGGGGGTGAGTCGCTGTCGGATTTACTGCCGGGGTTAGGAGAGGACTGGGCTGACCGGCAGTCTGCCTTTCGATCTCGCGCAGCTTCTCAAGAAACTTGCTCAGGAAAAGATTCCTGATCGTCGCCTCTTCATGCGCCCGGCACATGTACTCCGCTCCCTTCCACATCTCAAGGCCTATTTGGTGATTTGTCGGGCCGCTGCCTTGAAAGCCTTCCGTTCGGCTCAACTCGGTCGCAAGAGTTTTAGCGGTGAAGATCAACTGCTCGATCTTCTCCCGGTTATCGAGCGGCACGAACGAACCGCTATTCAGGATTTCCATGTTTGTTCTCACTCCACTTCACTGCCTTCCGCTTCTTTTTCTCTTGTCGTCTTCGTGAGTCTTCGAATACCGCGCGTGTCGCGGAGCTCCTCGGCGCGCGCGCAGAAATCGGCTCGCCACGGATCGCGAGCCGATCGCTGCATTTCATGTAAATAATCGATCTAGCCGGCAGCCGCGTAGGCGATGGGTCGATACAGCGAACCATCGGGAAGGTGAGCCGACTGCTCTCTGTGTTTCCGCAAAATCCTCGAAAGGGTCGAATGCGTTGTTCCCATCGAACGCGCGGCTCGGCGCAGGTTTCCATTACTTTGCTTGAGTGCGTGCTCTATGAACGTCGCTGCCGCTTTAATATAAACGCTGTCGAGGTCGTCCGTATCGGGATCGAGCATCACGGTAACAAAGTCCCTTTTGACCGACGCGTTTTGCTCTCCCTTCTGCAACGGGGCTGCCGATTCGTCGCCGATATCCATTGTCGAAGCTCTTTCCGGCCGAGTCAGATTATGTACAAGTTCGAACGTGATCGACGGTGCGTCCAATGCTTCGACCGCGAGCCGTGTTGCAAAGTTACGGAGCTCGCGATAGTTACCTCTCCATTCGAGGTTTAGGAGGGAGACAAGCGCGTCATCGTTAACAATAAATGGCGCATCCCTTCCGATGGCGGCTCTCTCTACTTCCATCTGACGGATGAACAACGGCGCGATTTTCTCTCTCTGATATCGGAGTGGGATCGTCTCAAGTTGAAGGATATTAAGGCGGTCGAAAAGGTCGGGACGGAACGAGCCGTTGCGAACCATCTCCTTCAAATCTCGCGATGTGGCGGCCAGGATCCGGACATCTATCTCACGCTCATAGGTGCCGCCGACTCTCCGTATTCGTCTTTCTTCCACCGCCTTTAACAGCTTTGCTTGAAGGCCGAGTGTTAGCTCTCCTATCTCGTCCAGAAAGAGGGTTCCACCTCCGGATGTCTCAAAGAGGCCGGCCTTAGCTGAAGCAGCTCCTGTAAATGCTCCCTTTTCATAACCGAACAGTTCCGATTCGAGAAGTTCCGAGGTGAAACTTGCACAATTGACACTTACGAACTCCCGCTTCGATCTCGGGCTTTGCTCGTGTAGCTTCCGGGCGATCGTCGTCTTGCCCGTACCCCTTTCGCCGGTGATAAGCACGTAATGCGGCACCCGGGCGTATAGAGCTATCTTTTCCTCCAATATCGACGATCGCGTGTCAGTGTCGGTGAGAGCAAATTGATTGTGCATAAAGGCGGATCTCCTCGTAAAAGCTTCGGCAGGTTCTTCAT
Organism: Pyrinomonadales bacterium; assembly: GCA_038212935.1. Taxonomy (GTDB): domain Bacteria; phylum Acidobacteriota; class Blastocatellia; order Pyrinomonadales; family Pyrinomonadaceae; genus OLB17. Next base: position 72,192 of record JBBQTV010000001.1, read on the forward strand.
CGATTGCGGTTTTTAACAAACCTTCGGTGAGTCGCTTTTTGGCTTTTCTGTGCCGGAAGAACCCGATTCACATTCCGATATTCAACCTACATAAATAAAAACCCGCGCGAGACGAAAAGGTTACTTTTTGAGAACAGATTTTCTCCGATTTATTTTCAGTTTTGGAAGGATTGAGCTTTGGTACCTCAATTCCTATGCTGTAAAGGTGAGCACTCCGGACAGTTCGGGGACGACCGAGAGAACGCGAACTGCATTTTCATCGGGCTCGAATAGCCAACCGGGCAGTTCGACCGGTTCTTCCTTAACAACGGTGTTAAAATCGCCCTGCAATTCCGGAAGAAAGCTTATATCGGTCGACTCTGGGGGGTACAAATCCAGAATCCGCTCAAGAGAGATATGCGGAGACCGTTCGGGAAGAAAGAACCGTTGTTTACCGTGCTGAACGATATTGACGAGCCCCATACTGCGAAACTCCCCGATCTGCTCAAACGTCGAAGGACAAACCTCGGTGAGGTGCTGCCCCTGAAACCGCGTTGTTCGGATCTTGATATCCCCGGTTAGATTCACGGCGTTATTCTCAAAATCGACTACCCGTAATATCTCAGCCGCGGTCGTGGGGATCTCGGATCGCAGCCCGAAATGACGCCTTATGTCATTGAGCGACTCCGCCGCGACATTGACGCCGACAAGACGGGTTCCTTCGTCGGTTGTCGTTCTCACGATGTTCAATGCGTCATGGCTGAGGGTTTTCAAATACTTCCAGATCGGCAGCAATGCCCCGCTCAGCAGGTGAACCGTTTTTTGCTCAAATGGCGGGATCTTTGCCTCTTCATTCAGCCACCACGTTTCCGGACGACCTTTGGGGACGATACGGTATTTCTGATTTAGCTCATTCTCCCGAACATAGGACATGTTCCTTCCGGCCGGTTTCGAGATCGAGAACATCTGATATCTTTCACCAGTTTCCGGGTCCGTATGCGAGAGAGTTCGGCGAACAGCAACGAACGAGCCGTCACGCCGATCCTGAAAGAACTGATGCACGTCGCTTTGCACCAAGTCTACATACCTTGCGGGTTTTGTGGCGACTTTCAGATCAAGCTTGTAATAGACGGTTTTTGCGCCCGTGAGAGCATCCGAGTGAAGGATCTGCGGCGGCTCAGCTATCTCGACCGACGCCGCTTTCAGGTCCTCCATCCCGTCGTCCAGCTTTCCGTTCTGTTTCAAGTATTCCAGGGTCTCTAGGAACGTTCCGTAGAAGTAATCGAACAGCGCATTCTGCCTGTCAACTTCGAGCGAAAGCAGACGATTGAGAAAGCGGGGAATATTCGTCTTCTCGCTATCTGGGACCACTTCGCCGTCATCGGTGTTTCGCATGAGTCCCATATCCCGGAGAGCTTGCTTTGGATCTTCGATCCCCTCGATCTCTCGCCCTCGCATTATGCTTGTAAGCACGATATTCAATGCCGATCGGCCTTCTTTGGACTCGAGGTTGTATTTATCGAGATTGCCCGCTTTTTCTGCCTTTCTGTCGCCTTTTGTAAGCGCGCCCATATTTCCAAGCCTTCGTGCGATGGTGGCGGAGAACCTCTTCTCGCCGCCGAGTTCGGTGAACACGAGAAGATAAACGGGCGGTGCTACCTGTCCCGTTCGGTGAGTTCGGCCGAAGTCCTGGATCTGTTTGTCGGCAGACCATTTCAGTTCCGCGGCAATGTGAAGGCGTCTCTGCCTGTTCCCAACGTGGCATCCGGCATGGAGGCTGTCACCCGTCGATGCGACCTCAGACATGATCGCAATTCGTTTGTCTCCATTCTGGAACGCATTCTTCTCATGAAGATTTACAAGCTTCGAGGGGACGCCCGGAAGCTGGCGGGGACGGTATTCGAGCGTTCCGGACGCCGTTCTGATCAGACGTTTCTTACGTCCGGTCATCTCGGCGATGTTCTCGACCCCGAAATAGTTCACCAGTTGGTCAAGCGGATGCTCGGGGACTTCCAGAATGGACAGTTTATCCAATAGCTCTGCTCTCAGTTGCAACGCTGCACGACTCTCAACCTGATCGCCATTGGCATCGACAAGAGGAATGTACTCAACAGTTCCGCTGTATGGATTGGTTCTTTCCTGAAAACACGCGGTCGGAAAACAATTCGTTACTAATCGAGTAAGTGTTTCTCTCGGACTAAAATCGAGGCTGTCGATTGCCTCTTCCTGATCTGCCGCACGTTCTATCTGCTTCTTGGTCTGGCTCTCGCCGGTGCCGGTTATCGACACCACAATGGACTCTTTTCTGCCAAGGGCTTCCTCGATCTCACGGATCAGCGTCGGCACCTTAAAGGCGGTGATCAGATTCCGAAAGCAGCGTTGATGCTCTGCCCAGAACTGATTGAGAGCACTGCTTCGGGTGGCCTTGCCGGAGTTAGTTAGATCCAGTGCTCGATGGATATTCCGAAAGACTTCCTGCCAGCCCTGGGCCATATTGTCGTACATCCCTCGCTGAGCGGGCGTTAGCTTATGAATTACCTCACGAAACTCTACCGACAGACCGGATTCAGGATCGGTTCCCATACTTAGGTTGCCGCATAGGTATCGTCCCATCGCTTTAAGGTCACGACACACCATCTCCAGCGCACCGACACCTCCGGATTCGATCTCTTCAGCGAACTGCTCGAAGCCTATTGGAAAGTTAGTTCCTGTACCCCACAGACCGAGCCGTGACATATAAGCAAGATGTCGCACCTCGCCTGCCGATGTCGCGGAAGAGTAGACCACTCTAACATCGGGGAACCTTTCTGGATTCTGGATCTCAAGAACGGCGGCTCCAGTCTGTGTAGATTTGCCGCGATCGTCGGCGAAAGCGTATTTTGCCTTATGACCCTCATCGAAGATCACGACTCCGTTTGGTCCAAGCCAACGGGTAATCTGATCGAGCCGTTTATTGCCCTTTTTCGATCTGGCTATTAGCGATCGATATGTGCAGAAAACAATTCCGTCCTGAATATCTATCTCCTGATCGGTTGGGAAGTCGTTAATCAGCTTGATCGGCGGCGCCAGCCCAAGCCTCTTGAACTCATCGGAGACAGCTTCGATCAGGTCGGTTTTTACAGAAAACCAAACGGCTCGCCGCCGTCTCTGGAACCAGTTATCCAGAATGACTCCCGCAAGCGTCGCCGTCTTGCCGGTTCCGGTTCCGTCGCCGATGCTTATACCCGCACGCGAACCGTCCGCAAGACGCTGCTCATGCGCCTGTCCCGCATAGATGATCCTCTCCAATTGCATTGCCGAAAGCTTTCCGGTCTCCGACAGGTCCTTCGGAAGCCGTGGCCGGTAACGAAGCGGTGGCGGTTCAACATTGGCGAGGCCTGGAGGTTCAACAATCACTCCCGGATGTGGCGATCCCCCGATAATAAATCGCGGGGAATAAATGTTTATGTCTAGATCAGGTTGGGAATGATGCTCTACGGTTGGGGTCGTATTGCACGAAGTAAGTTCCGGCGCAGAAAGTCCCTCCGAACTTCGTTCTTGAATGGAATACATTGCTTTTTCTATTGGTCAAAAACGGAAATTTAACGATATGGCTTTTTCGAAGGCATCCTCGACCGATTGAGCAACTATATGCGGAGCCGCTGCCAGTTCGGACCTTAAAGGTGCATCGATCGAAAGCGGCTTTGTACCGAGAATGAGCGTCGTCTTGACGCTCGTCCCGTTGGCGTAGAACTCACGCCCGGGCAGTTCGATGGAGGCTTTTACCTGTATTTCAGGGGAAAGATACTCCCAGAACCGATTTCCACTGTGGGATCTCGGAGAACCGCTCTCACCAAGTATCACCGCGAATCGCCCGCCTTTCTTTAGCCTTCGTAATGCCGATTCGATATGACGAAAACCGAAGTCCCGACTGTTATTTTTCACGCGGCCGCCAGTCGAAGAGAAGGGCGGATTAGCTAGAACTACGTCGGGGAGTAAATGTTCAGGCAGAAGATCGTCGATGAACTCTGCATCGAGAGAATGTGGTTGGAATCCCAACGCCGATGCCGCCCCTCTCCTCCTAGGGTCGATCTCATTAGCTATCACTTTGGCTCCACCAGCAACCGCCCAAACCGCAAGACAACCTGTACCACAGGAAGGTTCGAGCACCGCCTCGCCTTGGCGAATGTTCAAAAGATAGGCGGCCAGATACGCAATAGTTGCCGGTGTCGAAAACTGTTGATAAGCGATCTGAGTTTCACTTCTCCACGTCTGCGTCGGAAGCCTTTTTTGTAGAGGTCTTAAGATAGTCGAAACTGCCTCGATTGGCTCCGTCGATGCAAGTAGATCGCGTCCGTACTTTTCCAGAATGAGTAGGTTCAACGCGGTTTCGGCTATCTCGTGATAGACATGGGCATCGACGTTGAAATCAAAGCCACTACATAATTTGCAGGTCTCAATTAGTTCCTTGTTTGAGATCTTTCGTTCGCTGTCAACAATCCCTGCGACTTTTTCGATGAGATCTCTGAATGAGGTAACGGAAACGGTTGGCTGACTCATGACGCGAACTGTCAGCCGCTAATTTTTACAGAGAGATCCCAGTGAGTTGATGGCTAGACTCTTCAAAACATTCGGGAGTCAGCAATTCAAGCCAGTCGGAAACATCTAGGTATTTGAGAGAGGCTCCCGCGATTAGCGCATCGTCGATACCCTTGAAGTTTCTATCCCACGCAAGAATTTTCGTAGGTTTGTCGCAAGACAGGAAACTCTGTTCCCGAATTCGTTGAGCCAGTAGTGATGCCATTGCTCTCGCTACATGTGGATTTGTGAAGCAATCAGCGTCGAATGCGATTTCCAGAATCTTTCCCCGTGCCACCTTTACAATTTCCTGATGCGAAGTTGCAACTCCACCATTGGCGACGACATATCGATCCGGCAGGAAGTGCTGGGCCGCCGCGGCTTTAAGTACACCTTCGGTAAGAAGCAAGGTCTGAGTCGTCTTTCCTTTGAAAGCAAATGAGCCTTCGTGATGAAGCGGTGTGCCAGAACTACATCCCTCACGCCTTCCAATCGACGACAGCCATTGATACTTTCCGAAACCCGTATTAGTCTTTCCGACAGTTTTGATCTGGCAGGCCTGAATTAAACCGTTCGAATCTAAGAACGGAAGCAGAAGAAGGTCATCATCATAGTCGAAATCACTCCCCAGCCGCGGCGCTCCATTCGATCCCTGCCAAAATCCTGGAACACCTGTGAAAGCTGGAATAGCTCCAGTTTCTTTTACGAGTGATTTGATAAGCGATAAAGTTAAAGCGTGCCTGTCGATAACTAATTTTGGCAGTATTCCGAAGCGTTCGAAGCCACGATCTTGTTTGGTTAACCATTCGTTTCCGAGGATTCCTTTGCCGTTTTCAGACAATGGCGAAAGCTTAATAAGTCTCTGATAGATCTTATCCCTAGCTTCGACGGAGGCCGCACAAGCTGGTTTCGAGCGAGAGAGTTGTTTTTGTGGCAGAACATAACCGCTTCTTGATGGGCTTCGACTATCGTAATAAAAAATTCCCCACCCTTTGCTGCTAAGTCTGTCGGCGTTTATCACGGAACGGGCACAGAATGCGATCGTGTGATCTTTGGTCGTGCTGCACCAGTCCGGCTTTCCGCAAACTCGGCACGGTGACTTTCTCGATACTCGTTGGTATCCGGTTATCATTATTTTCCCCTTCTTTTCTACCGCTTTTTTGTTTGTGGAGTGGCTTCTTCTTCGATGCCAAGTTTTTGAATAACTGACTTAGGCTCACTTGAGACAATCAGCATTCTGGTGTATCGCGACATTTGTGATTGACAAATGTCACTTTTCACCGCATCCTTTTATTGATGGATAAGCGACAGCAGCCACAAATCAAAAAACTCGGGGTCTTTACACTGGCTCAAGGTAAGTCCGTAGGAATTAGTCAGCAAGAGATATCTCGGCTTGTCGCTGCAAAGGACCTCGTTCGTATCGGTCGTGGAATCTACCTCCATCCCAAGGCGTCGCTGGATAAAGATGTAGGATTCCAAATCGCGTATTCAAAGTTTGGGCCGGGTTCAGCAATTGGGGGCCTTTCAGCTCTATCTCATTACAACCTTGCCGAACAAGTGCCGGGAGAAATATGGGTAATGGTTCCTCCGGAGAAACGAACCCGAGAAACCGGTTATAAACTGATTCGAACAAAAACGAGGCTCGACAAACAGATCGTGGATGAAAAGGGCTATCGAATCGTCACAGTCGAACGGGCGGTCCTAGAGGCTCTCAAATTCATCACAAAAATAGGAGAACGAACAGCAATAAAGGCCGCCCGCGAAGCCCTTGCAACAAGAAAGACAACCGAAGCCAAACTTGCAAAAGCCGCAAAAGAGCTTGAACTTGAATCGGTACTCGCCAAACATCTGGAGGTCATCGTGCCGTGACCACAAAAGCAAAAGGCAGCTCAGTGAGACAAAAGCTCATCAGTCTGAAACGCCCGCATCGGCGTCCGCGGCCAATTCCGCTTCGACGTGGAACGCTTCACCGCAGAGATCGCCCCGCTCATCCTCACCGGCCCGCCCTCCGTCACAGGCTTAGCCGGCCGCCGCCCCACAGTCGAAGAGATCATGGCCTACTTCCCCGCCCTGATCCCCAAGTCCCTCATCACCCCTAAAGTCGAGATCATCGAGGCGTAGATTATGCGTTATGAAGAAGGAATATGATCTCTCAAAAGGTGAGCGTGGTAAATTCCACAACCCTGACGGCGAATTCATCGTGCCGAAGCGAGATATGCTCCCGGTGCACGAGTTCCAACTCCGAATGGCAACAGCCAAACGCGAGAATGCCTTTGCAGGTCTCCCAAAGCTAAAAGAGAAGATTCACAAATATATCGACGACGTATATTTCGACCATCTTGCATCCGAAGAAGCCAAAGATGGGTAATTTTTAAGGTTGGCCTGGCATTCGCCCCAAAGTCGAAGTGTAAACTTTCCACTTGACTCTGGACTTAGGTCAAGGGTGTAGAATCATAATTGATGGAAACGGAGCTTCGAATCGGAGAGGTAGCAACGCGGTGTGGTGTCAGCATCGATACCTTGCGTTACTATGAACGCCGCAAGCTGTTACCCGCTGCTCCACGGACACGAAGTGGTTATCGAATGTTCTCGTCAGAAAGCGTTGATCGCGTACTTTTCATCAAGCAGGCACAGGAACTAGGTTTTACGCTTGAGGAAATCTCAGAACTTCTAACGCCGAACGGAACCAGCGATTGTTTGAAGGTTCACGACCTGCTTGACACAAAACTCACGGAACTCGACGCCCGTATGAAATCTATGCACGACTTTCGCGAGAAACTCATCCATTATCTCGCCGAATGCGAAGTGGAATTAAAAGAACATCCCGACTCAGCGGAATGCCCGGTGGTTGATGAAATGGCACACTCGTCCCGTGCCGACCACAATTAAGATAATGAAGGAAGTATTAGTTATGAGAAAAGAAAACATACTTATGGGAGGCGGGATAGCGGCGGCATTCGTCTCAAGTCTTTGCTGCATTTTGCCCCTGATCGCCGTGATCTTCGGTCTCGGAAGTTTCGGCCTCGCGTCGGCTTCTGAAACCTTGAGGCCATACTTGTTGGTATTGGCGTTCGCGGCTCTCGGATATGGATTTTATCGCGTCTATTTTCGCCGCGAGGAATGCGCACCCGACGAGAGTTGTGCAACTAAGCCGGTGAGTAAGATCAACCAGATCGCCCTTTGGGTTGCGACCGTGGCAATCGTCGCGTTCGCACTGGCGCCGTATTATACGGGCTACATCGCGGCGGCGATCACCGCACCTGGCGTTCCCACGACCGAATCTGCTCCTGTAGTCATTCCCGATGAGTCCGCCGCCGTTGTTGTGCCAGAAGAGGCTGCGGCTAAGAAAACTATTGTGCTGGAGATTCGCGGTATGACTTGCGATGCTTGCGAAACGCACATTGAGGTTCCGCTGAGAAAGTTGCGTGGCGTTATCTCGGCCGACGCAGATTACAAACAACACAACGTGACAGTCGTGTACGATCCCGCAAAGGTGACGGTGGGGAAGATCAAAAAGGCGATAACTGACACTGGCTACGAGCTGATCTGAACACACATGGACGACCATAACTTTGATCTCGTAGTGATCGGAACCGGAGCGGGCGGCTCAACAGTCGCCCATAAGTGTCGAAAGGCTGGTTGGAAGGTTGGCATTATCGATTCGAATCCGTTCGGCGGTACTTGCGCACTGCGTGGATGTGATCCTAAGAAAGTACTTGTCGGAGCCGCCGAGCTGATCGATTGGAATAGACGCATGAAAGGAAAGGGCGTTTCCGGTAACGTTGAGATCGACTGGCAGCAACTAATGGAGTTTAAGAAAACTTTCACCGAGCCGGTTCCTGTAAATACAGCAAAGACATTTACAAAAGCCGGTATTGCGACGTTTCATGGCCGCGCTCGCTTTCTCGATAAGACGACGCTTGAGATCGGTGCGGACAAACTGACCGGTCGATATGTTCACATTGCTGCCGGAGCTAAACCGGCTGTCTTGGGAATTGCGGGAGAGGAATATCTCACCACGAGTACGCAGTTTCTAGAAACCGAACAACTGCCTGAGCGCATCGTTTTCGTCGGAGGCGGTTTTATCGCTTTTGAATTCGCGCACGTGGCTATCCGAGCCGGAGCAAAGGTTACCATCATTCATCGCGGGCCGCGACCGTTGGAAGGCTTTGATCCTGACCTCGTCGATATGCTCACGAAGGCAACGCTCGAGATCGGTGTTGACCTTATTCTGGACACGGAGGTTAAGTCTGTCGAAAAAGACGGCGATGGATTTAAAGTCAGGGCGTCCTCAGGAGATTCTCGCACCGTCATTGAGGCTGATATGGTCGTTCACGGAGCGGGACGTGTTCCAGACATTGACGACATGGATCTCGAAGCGGCGAATGTTGAGCGTGGAAAAGAAGGAATACAGGTGAATGAATTTCTACAGAGCGTCTCAAACCCGCTGGTCTATGCGGCGGGCGACGCTGCGGACAGCGGAGGATTGCCGCTTACGCCTGTCGCGACCATGCAGGGTCACATCGTCGCCAGCAATTTGTTAAAGGGAAATAATCGTCAACCGGACTATTCGGGAATACCATCGGCGGTTTTCACGATCCCGCCAATGGCTTCCGTCGGATTGAAAGAAGATGATGCCGCAAAGCAAGGCTTAGACTTCGACGTCAAGTTTGAAGACACTTCAGGCTGGTATTCGTCCAAAAGGATAGGTCTAAAACATTCGGCCTATAAGACCCTGGTCGAAAAAGAAACTGGTCGAGTCTTAGGCGCCCATCTTTTCGGCGCTCACGCGGATGAGGTCATCAACATCTTCGCCCTTGCGATCCGTAACGGCCTAAAAGCCAAAGATTTGAAAGCGATGGTCTATGCATATCCGACAAGTGCCTCCGACATCAGTTATATGGTCTAGTGAAATTATGATAAATAGTGCCAACAACACCCATCTCGAATCCGAAATCACTTGTCCTCAGTGCAGTTACAAGAAAACTGAGATCATGCCTACCGACGCCTGCCTTTTCTTTTACGAATGCGAAGGCTGCAAAGCCATGCTCAAACCGCTCTCCGGCGACTGCTGCGTGTTTTGCTCCTACGGCTCAATTGCATGCCCACCAAAAACGAGCGGCGCAGGTTGCTGCTAAAACCGAAATTAAATAGCCACCTAGATCGCAGAGCGATACTTGACCCGACAAAGAAACTAAATTGTGTTGTTCTCACAATTGATCAAACCTAAGCTCGGACAGCCGCTTTTTGCTTATGTTGTCCGAAATAGACTAAACAGGAGGCTTTGTAAGTATTATGGCAGAAACAGGACACGCGCGGAATGTATCTAATTTCGCGACTTTGATCTCGTATTGTATTGGGTATGGCGGGGATTATAAGCCGACGAATGCGTTGATCGAGATTCCGGCGATGCAGGCTTTGTTGGCGTCGGCGCAGGCGGCTTTGGCGGATGTTCAGGTGAAGATCGTGCCTTGAAAGAATAAGGTTGCAGACCGCGAGAATATTTACGAAGGCGTTCGGCCACTGACGACGAAGCTGCTCGCGGCGTACAGTGTCTGATCTGCCTCCGCCAGAATAGCGAACGACCTGACCCGCATCAGGTTACAACGACTTATAAGAGTTTTCCCCTCGCCACAAATTTGGATTAGTACTTCGGTTTCATTTCCTCAAGACGTCGGTCCATATCCCGAAAGAATCCGGTCACGACGGTCGATACCATCCTGAGTCGGGCCGCTTCCATCGCGGCTGTTTGATTTATTGCCGCGGCTTCCGTGCGGCCGTCAAAGTTTAGTTGATTTGATACTTTCTCCATGTCGGCCGAACGACGAATTCCTGAAAGTTGGATTCCGGCACCTTGTCTGGTGCTAGACGAAGCGATCGAACTTCCGGTATTGATCGCCTGTTTGCTTTGTGAAGCCTGAGTTTCGAGGGCCTGGTTGATCTCACCTTGATAAACGTTACTTGCCTCTACCTTCGTGTCAGCAACAATGCCGGTGTTGTTGTTTTGAAGTGCGATGTTACTTCGAGTGGTAGAGTCCATCTGCTTGTTCACTTCTTGAATAGGGTGCTTATTTCTCGACCAATCGAAGAGTTCCTGCCCTGTGCGAATCGGAACTGAAGTTCCGGCGATCGAGGAGCCACCCGGGGTAAATTCATACGTCTTCATTCCAAATCGCTCAAGGTTTCCCTGACCGCGAAGTTCGACCTCCTTCATGCCGTCGATAGTTCGAGCTTCTTTAGTTCCCTGTGCCTCGGCCAGTGTTCCTGCGATCTCGCGCTTGGTTGCCGCTGCACTACTGCTCAGCCCGTAGTTCTTGCTCGCCTCGGCAAGTAATGTTTGCGTCACCTGATTTGCCCGAATCTGTCCCAAACTTGTTGTAAGGCCGCCTTCCACGCCGGCAACGGACGAGACCAAACGGGCGTCCGTTGATTGATTTGCGGCTTCGAGGGATTTTCTTGCAGCCGTCTGCTCCGCATTGTAGATGCCCTGAATTTGGGTGTTTTCGGCTTGCCGATTGATGGCGGCCCCCGCTACTAGTCCGTAAGTCTCAAGCGCGGTTCCGATGCTCGAAAGCATCCAGCCCATCGAGATCTGAGAGACACCCTCATAGACCTGACCTCGCAGAACTCTGTAACTGAGCCACGGAACGAGAATGAAACAGAGGCTGGAAACAAAGAACAATGCCGTGACGATAAGCGCACTTGAAGCCGGATCGTAGGCACCGTTAGTTATGATCTTCGCCGTTACGGGATCAAGAGAAAATGTACTCTCACCGTTGTAGATAGAAAGCGCGAGAACGCCGAGGGCATAGCAAACATAGAGCGTCACTTCCTTCACCATCGGAAAGGCGAGCGCAAACGTAGCAACGCCCCAACAGAAGGGATAGAACATCTGCGCCGCAAACTTCTCGTCAAAGCCGAAAGCCGCCAGAACAGGAGCCGCCAGTTTCAGGCCTATCAAGATAAATAGTCCGGCGATCGCAAGAAACAGTCCGCCGAACTTTATGATGTTCTGCCCGATCACCATAAAGGTGAACATCCTGGGGAGATTCCAGCCGAGGATATTCAGTTCACCTGTAATGTCCTTTACGGTCGATTCCTTATCCATGATGATGCCGACAAGACCCGGTTCACCATTCGGAAGGCGTTCGGCAAGCAATTCGTTGGGATCTTCAACGGCGAAGTTTGCTTTCACATACTTCTTCATCTTGTCGTCAAATTCAGTAACGAGTGAACGGTTGTAGGCGCGAATTGGCCGCGCAAAGAACTTGCCGGTTATCGTGAGGCCGTCGATGATGAACGGACTCGCTCCGATCAAAACCATGAAAATGATCGAACGGATAGCCCACGCAACGAGTTGCTCGGGTCCAAGGCCTCGGTTGTCATGGAACCTGCGAATAAAGGCAAAGATCAGAACAAAACTCGCGATGATCCAGGCAAGAAATGTAAGGATCGGCATCAGCGGCTTAATGATGGTATTAAGCACGGATTGAAATAGCCATTCCTGTCCAGTCCGCATGAGGTTCTTGATCTGTTCGCTGAAACTCGGGGCGGGAGGTTTTGGCGGAACGACAGGACCGGGAGAAGGACTCGCTACCGGATTCGCGGGGTATCTGGTCTCAAACTCTCTAAGTGCCGGTGCCGGACTACCATCGAGCGGCGGCATAAACGGTGAATCCGAGTTGATCGTCATTATAAGGTCATTTGCTGTTACCGGCTGCCCGTTCATTGTTCCTACCGGAGTCTGGCCTTCGACACGAGGTGGGCGCGGCCGGGTTTGCCCGGCCGCTTTCGGGGCGAGGAGGCATGGCGAGACGACGTAGGCAAGAATGAATAGAGCTGTCGCTAAAGCGTGGCGAAAAGAGGTCACGTTTTTCATGGCTTTGATGTTTTAGTTCTTAGATCCTATATTTTGGCGATTATGGAAGAGGGCTTTCATAGACATCGTCATTCCATACTTCATAGCGTTCGAGTTCACGAAGGAACTCGTCCGAGGCTCGTGTGATACCAGTCATCATCTCAGTGCTTCGGCGGATCTCTTTTCCGAACTCGGTCATCTGCTCGATCTTGAGGCCGTAGGCAATAAATTTTGCCTGGATCTTCGCTTCAAGTTCGCGCAGCTGTCCTTCAACCGTTGATATGCGTAGATTGATCGCCAGCATTTGGTCTATTAGAGATTGAACGCCATCCCGATTGGCAGCCGGATTAGCCTCTATCGCTCGCGTTTCGTCAGCGATCTTCTCGCGTCCTTCATAAAGTTTGGCGAGATCGAGAAGCATGTTTTCACGGTCAAAGAGCATCCGTTCGAGTTCAGAATCTAGTTTCGCAAGGCGTTCGAGATTCTTTAGGTGGGCGTCTGCGGTTCGACCGATCGAATGCCGGAGAAAGTCATCAAGGTCCCGCTTGTTCGCATCCATATCGAAGATACCGTTCTTCAATCGTCGAGCAATATTGACCACTGAATGAATTTGGCTGGTGATGGTCGCCTCAATTCGTTTCTTTAGTTCAAAGGTGCCGCGAATAAGCCGTCCGATAGTTGCGTAAGTAGTTATCAGCTGCTTGTGCCGCATGACTTGCTCTTCAACCTTACCGAGAATCCCTCGCAGATTAGTTACGCTTTCCACCATCTTTTCGTACTGCTTTACCGCTTGTTCATAGGTATCGATATAGTGGTTGATGGTCTCAAGCCATCTGGCCGCCTCTTCGACCCTTTTCTCAACCTGGAGAATGTACTGTGACGGATCGAATACCGTCCACTGTGCCCGGGCGGGCCGAACGTCGATCCCGATGAAGATCGAAGAAAGAACTACTCCGAGAACGATCTGTCTAATTGTTTCGTTACTTCCGATCATGCTGATACCTCCAAACCGTTCCATTCATGCAGGTCAAAAGAAGATATTTCCGTGATTCCGACTGCGGTCAATCCGCTCGGGTACTTTGAGGCCAGCCAGGACACGACGATCTCAGGCGGCAGGTCGGGCCGAATATTCTCGACAAGTCTTCGCGCATTCGCTTCGTTCGTGTCGTTGGTGTTAGCCCAAAGCATCGCCGGCGAAAGACGGATCTCGGCCATCTGGACGATCTTGTCCGCTCCGCTGCCGATGACAAAAACCCACTGGGTATATCTTCCGTATTGGTTTCTGATCGCACGGATCGCTGCAACTGTCTCAGGAGCCAGCTCGCAGTCAGCGGCCAGGCGGTCGAAGCCGCCGATCTGTTTGCCGATCATCTTTACGCCGGAGTTTTTTACGAGGTCTATACCGATCTCATTCGGACGCTCTGTCGTTCCGGTAAAATGCTCGTAAGCCTGGGAGAATAGGACGGTAACAAGACCTTCTTTACGGCCGGTCACTGATGCCTCGGCAATGAGTTCCTGAATCGCGGGAAAGTGCTTGTTGATCTCGCGCATTTCGTCGCAAAGGAACAGAATCGGTGTCTTTTGCTTCCGCTCGTCTTCCTCGCCTATCTCCTGCATGATCTGGGCGCTTATTCTGAATCCGACACTCTCACGTATCTTCTCGTCAAGGCCACTGATGCCCGAAAGTTCAAACACATCGAACATCGACGGCACGTCATAGTCGGGATGGGTCGGCGAGTTAAGCCACGGGTCTTTTCTGTGAACATTTAATTTCAAGTAAAGCTCGCTCGCCTGGCCTTGCTGGGCTGGCTCCCAGTGATAGGTCTTCAGAACATCCAGAAAGTGCCCAAGCGTCGGCTGGAATTTCGGCCTGCCGTCTCCGTTTCGAGCCAGCGACATCTTATAGACCTCATCGATAACAGTGGAGGCAATAGCACTTGTGATCGCGTCAGTCTTTGCTGTCTTGCTTAGAATGAGAATGTCCATCAACACCATTGAAAGCTGGCGCTTCGTAGGACGGTTACCTTCCTCGATTCCCGGATAGTTCCAGATGTTGATCGGTTTAGGATCGGCTTCGTTAAACTCGATGTGACGGCCACCAAAAAGTTTACAGATAGGCTTGAACGAATGCCTGTAGTCCATCACGCGGACCTTTACGTTTCCGCGGTGAGCCCGGATGTCCGTGATCAGCAAAGCCGCAAGAAATGATTTGCCTTCACCGGACGCTGCGGTGACGATTACTGTTGGAGATTTGATCAGTGCCCGATCGTAGAGATCAAGACCAAACATCTGGCCGTTCGGAGTTATAAAGATGCTGTGCGGCCGCCCGCTTCCACGCCAGCTAGTTTCGGTTGGGACAAAGGAGATTACCGAGTCGGCCGTTTCCGTAAGTTCCTGACCTGTTGGCTTCCAGGAAAGTTCGCCGGCAAGCATTCGCGGATAAATAGCTCGCTGCCGCACCGCGTCTTCTCTTATTGCGTCCGCCCCGATCTTCTTGCGGATCGCCGAGACTACCGCATCACATCGGTCGTCAAGAATCTCAAGCTGGCGACGCGTTTCCTTTAGCCCTTTTGAACGGCCCGCAAAGACAATGACGTTTAATCTGAGATTGCAGATCTCTTCATTGTCCCCTTCGACCTGTTCGAGCAGGCCCTCAAGGTCTGACTTGATCACGACCGCGTCCTTCTTTAGATTACGGAACCCAAGCCAGGTGTTGCGGCTGCCGTCGATACGATCGATCCGCTTCTGCAGGTCCTTTTTTGCAGCCTGTTTTTCGGTCGTCATCAGATCAACGACGATCTCGTGAGGAAAGCCTAAGGCCCTAGTCGCCGTCACGTACCGCATGATATCGGCCGTTACAAAGCCATTTGGAAGGGTCTTGAGACTTACTAAACTTGCAGGCGTACCATTGTGACGGATGTACCGCTCGCGTTTTGTCTCAAGTTCTGTACTGCAAAGATAGCGCCGCAGATCGACGCAATCTGAGCTTGTCAGATCAGGGAAAGGACCGTGCTCCCGGCGATGGCTGATAAATAGTGATTCAAATATCTCTGTTCGGCTCATCTCCCGAAGCTGCAAGCTGCGCGGAAAATTGGCTTCGAATGATTGAAATACTCGTAAAGCTTTTAGTTTGCAGGCGGCTTCATTTTGCACCTCTCTCCGCACCATCAATTCACTTTCGCGATTTCTTATCCTTTTGAGGGGAAAGCGGAATAGTCGTGCAAACCCGTGATCCTTTATGTCCTTTGAAATAGAAGGCAAGAGCAAAGACATCATTCCCTTTTCCCCTGGATCACGTACCGGAACTCGTATCCAAACAGTTGCGGTTTGTCGCAAAACTTCGCCGGATCTGATCGCTTCCTCATGAAGTGCAAGGTTGGTGGCCTGAAGCACACCGGCGACTGGATCCGATGATGCGGTGTCTCTGGATGAGAGGTGTGACCGAAGCACATCACCCGTGTCGAGCGAATTTAGGAACCGAAACTGAATGATAGTGTTCTTCGGCTTCTCGAATTTCAGTATCGTTTTCAGCTCGTCGATGCGTTGTTCAGTCACGTAACCGTCGATGTAAAGACTGTTCGACGGTTCGAAAATATAGGCCTTTCCATAGCTGCCATCCCGGTAACGGATCGTGTTCCCGTCGAGTCCCGCGATCTCGGTCGGTAATATCCGACCTGTTTCTGCATTCTCGATGAGTTGAGTTCGTGACCCGCGGTCCAATGGACTACGGCTCGATAGTGATCTTACTGCCGGGATGAAACGAAATCCGGCTACCAATCCAAGACCGACGGAAAGAAGTCCCCCGAAAAGAGAGATTGCGATTTGCGCGAATGTTAGGTTTGCTGTGTCCATGCTTATTTCCTGTTCGATGTCTTCCAACTTGTCGGTTCGAGTTCGCCCCGCAGCGGCGGTCGATACTCTGTCCATCGGTCTATCTCGGCGTCAAACTTCTGAGAAAGCCAGTAGGAAGGCTTACTCAAGCGCAGATAGTTAAAGATTCCCAAAAGAATCAGAAAAACTAGCAGTCCCAATGGGAATCCCAGCGGAACGTAGCCCACCCAAAGCCCGAAAACAAAAGGAACGATGTAGGCGATCGCGGTGGGGATCAGGATAAACTTCCAGTCGGTAGAGTAGACTCCGAACCGCTTTAGACCACGGAAAACATTAGGTCGTGTTGCACGTCTTCTCATATGGCTTCCTCCTAGAAGTTCGTATCAACTCCGACCGCACGTCCCTGTGCAAGCTGCCAGAACACCGCGACGATCGTTCCGAACGCAAACGACAGGAGCGAACCGAACGCTTGGTTGCCCCATTCCTTTCCGGTCATCTTGTTATAGATCGACCAAGCCACGCCGACCGCTCCTAAACAGAAGAGAATGATCGCCATGAGCTTAAGAGCCTCACGAATGATGTTGGAGAGGTTACTTGCATCTCCGGTGAAGATCGGGCCTTGTGCTGAAGTCAGTTGCGTGAAAAGCAACATTAATCCGACCGGCGCCAGTGCAGGTATATGGCTTTTGATAAGTGTCAGTAGTTTTTTCATAGTTGTCCTCGCCTTATAAGTTTTCGTTGACGAACCCGGAAAAAGAGCCCCGATACGTCAATACTTTTACTCGCTCTGCAAGGTTCGTGCCGTTCGATGATCGGGCTCGGCGGCACATGGGCGGCACATCGGTTGCGAAGGACGGGTGATATGAAAAAACGAATCACACACCCGATCACATTGTTCTTGCTGCTTTTTGCTGGTTTCCCTTTAGCTGCTACAGCGCAGGAAAAACAACTGGTTTCTCGAACTTCACTCGGAAGGATGGATGTACTTTCACGTGCCAGATTGTTCGAGGCGACGATAGAAAAAGCCGCAAAAAGCGAAGGCGTCGACCCGCTCATCCTTTGGACTATCGCCTATAACGAAACGCGGTTCCGGCCATGGCTGACCAGTCCAAAGAACGCTCAGGGACTGATGCAGTTCATGCCCGCGACTGCTGCCCGGTTTGGGCTCACGAACCCGTACGAGCCGACCTCATCGGTATATGCGGCGGCGAAGTATGTTAAGTATTTGGGACGCCTATTCGATTGGAGACTTGAGTCTGTTTTAGCCGCCTATAACGCCGGCGAAGGCACCGTCTCTGCGTATCTTTATGGACGAAAATTAAAGTCGAATGGACGAATGATCAATGCCTCGCAACGGAGGACGATCAACGGTGTCCCGCCGTACAAGGAAACTCTGGGCTATGTTTCGCAAGGCGTGCAGGTGTATCGCTGGCTTAGGCAGCAAGGCAGATTCGGCACGCCTCCGATTCCATTTGCCGCCGAGAAATATCCCCGGAGTGAAAGGGAGATCAAGGCAACGGAGGTTCAGGAAAACAAAGCAATTTTGGTTTTTTACGATCCGCGAACTGGTAGACGAAGCCTGATCTCTCGGGAAACTTCAGACGAGCCGCAAAAACTCAGTTTCGGCCCCGTTATTGTCGGACAAAATATTCCAACAAATTCAACCCGGCGAGCTCGCTCTACTTTCGCCGGAGAAATTGTTTTATCAACCCACGATCGATAGTCGGCGAATTTTCGAGTCAACTGCGGACGACTTTCGCACCGTTCGGCAAATTTTTCTGCCGATGTGGAGTTCGAAACCAGCTAATGACCCGAGAGCTGTTATTTCGCGTCTGGCACTGCGTTTGCCATTAGCCCTTTCGAGACCGAAATCTTATGAAAGCAAATGAAACAAAAATCGAAACGCCTGATACAGGGAAAAAGGTTAACGGTTCACCAACTTACCTTACTCGCGACCCGGACGACATCGTTACGATCGCATCGCTTTTGAAGATCCTCGCCGTGCTGCTTTTTGCCCTCGTTCTGAGCGGCTGCGTAAACATGTTCCTGATCTTTAGAAAGGCAGACCGGATTGTGGTCGATAAAACGAGCGGACGAGTTGTCGAACTAAACAACCGTGATTATGGAGCGACGGAAACCGTGAGCATCACGCCGGACGTTCCTATATCAACTGACAAGAAGTATCTGGTCAAGGAATTTCTAACCGCCCTCTACGAAGTCGAACAAACGACGCGTGAGGCGCAAGTAAACAAACTGCTCCGAATGCTCGACCCTGATCTTTCGATGGCGATGGCCAATCGACTAAAGCAGAACGGCGTTCTCGCTGCCGAGAAGACAGAAAGCGTGAATTCGTCATGGGAGCTACAGGACTTATCCGTCGATGAAAGCGACCCATATATTCTGCGAGCGATCGGCACACGCAAGATAAGGCGAAAAGCCTCAGGCCAGGATGTGGAAGAGTCCGTTCAGCTCAAATGTAAATTTCTGTTGAAGGACAGCCCTACAACTCCGATCCGAAACGACAATAATCTGAGAACCGGCTTCACCATTCTCCGGTTTCGCGTCGAACCCGTAAACGGCAAGACCATCTCGCCTTTATCGCTCATCGGCGATGCAGAGGAAACATCATCAGCAATTCAACCCGGCAGTGAAACAACTGGCGGTAAGTAGCAAGGAACATCATCTGAATCATGAAAACTTTAAGCATTTTAAATCTGGGAAAATACACTGCCAGGATAATGGGAATCTCTCTCGTCGTCGTGTCGGCATTTGTTGTCAATGTTTATCCGCAGAGCCGGAAACCTGTACACAAACCTAAGGAAAAGAAAGTTGTCCGGCCGATCTCGAACGATACTGATCAAATCTCAAATGAAAAGGTCGTAAACATTTCAGCGGTCTCCAAGGAAACACAGCCCGTTGCGGTAATTAATGCTCCGCTCCCTGATTTCTTGTCGGGAGAAGCAAATGTTACGGTCAATCCGAAGCAGCCTACGGTTGTGCGTCTGGGACTGGCTCAAAACGCAGTTTCTATTGTCGAGTTTCCCGCATCAGACGGGATCTATTACATCCATGAGGGAAACCCCAAGCTTGCGTCAGTGTTTCAATCTCCGACAAAAGAAACCGACCGATCGATAACCATTTATCCGGGAGAAGGATTCGTCCCTTCAAAAGATGGGGCGACCTCTGCCGCGATCAGCCTGCAGATGCGGTCCGGCCTGGTTTTGATTCTCGAACTGGTACCGGTCAGCGACCTTAAGAAGAATGCCCACAGATGCGTTATCTCATATGACCGCGAAGCAGTTGTCTCGGCGCGGAAGGTTGCAGGTCTCGCGTTTGACCTTGGCGGTGACTCCAAGAATTCAATTCCGATCAACTCACGGGCACTATCTAAACTGGTCGGTTCAGCACGGCCCGCCGAAGAGAAGAGTTCTGATTCTCCGATGTCGGAGTTGAACTCAATCTCAAATGCTGTTTTCGCCGAAATACCCGAATCAAAACGGGCGGGTTCGAAGCGAGCAATGACCGATGCTGAGATCTCGAAGGCTGCAAACAAGCGGTTGGCTGACGTTCTTCGAGATCAAAAGAAGCACCTCTCTGCGTGGTCTTCACCTCTTCACGGTTTGGAACTATCACTGACCCGCGTCACCGATCTTGATTCCGAAAACCGTCTTGTTGTTATTGCGATTCGCAATTCTGCGTCAACAAATCTAAGGCTCGTTCGAGGTTCACCTGAACTTCAGATCCAGACGCTCGATAAGGACGGCAACAGCCTTCTTACCACCAAACTCGATATCCGCTATTTGGAAACAACCGCGTTTGAGGGCCTTGTCCAACCAGGCTCTACTACGTTCTATGCTCTTGTCTACAAATCTCCGCTCCTTGGGGTTAATCAAAAGATTCGAGTCGCCGTTGCTCAAACTGAAGCTATCGACGCTCCGATCTCGGCAACTCTTAATGGATCGAAATAAAGGAGGCACGCAATGCAAACTACGTTAACTACAAATTCCGATATTCCGACTGCCCTACCGGACATCGAGGCAGACGAAGAACGCGAGAAAATGTTGCTGGATGATCAGAATGAACTTTCAAAGAATGAAGTTGATGATGATGAATTGGATCTTGAAACCGGATCGGAACGGAAAACTTCCCGAACCGCGAAGGTACTAAAAACCGCTGCCGCGTTCACAGTATTTTTGTTACTGATGGGTACAGCGATTACCTGGTTCTTCGGTATGGGTTGGTTCGCTACACCGAATCCCCAGGCCGTTAATCGAACGAGCCAAAAGGATTCATCTCCGGCTCCAATGACCGAGGATGAGAAACTTAAGGCTGCCCTCACAATGGTAGCGGCAAAAGAGCCAGTACCAAGCAAGGACTCTGTGGTTGGGCAATCCGATGAACCGATATCAGTCGACAAACCCGCTTCTGTTAGCACCGAGTCAAACGATATCTCTTCGATGTCAGCATCGCGAACGAGAACCGAGCCTTCCTTCAATGTTGGCACTGATATCTCCTCAAGGGACGCTCCCAAACGAGAGGATCAGCCCACCAACCTGGAGACAAAGAAGAATTCTCCACAAGGTAACGACACTCCACTGTCAAAATCTGTATCGTCAACCGAACCCTTAGGACGCTCGCTGTTCTTTGGAGTCACAAAGGTCAGAGACGAGCAATTTCGCAATAATACTGCAGCGACTATAGCGACAACCTCGGACACACCAAAGCCAAAAGTAAGTGGCTCACTGCCGTTTGGCTCACTGCTTACGGTCCGCCTTATTGGAGCGATCTACACGCTTAGAAATTCCGGCGGGGTCGTACGTATGGAATTGACACAACCGGTTGTAGGAAAAGGTTATTCCTATCCGGCAGGCACGACTCTAATTGGTAATCTACGGGGCGGTGAATCCGTAAGAGCGTTCGTCAACATTATCGGCCTGATCGATCCGGTTTCTGGTGAACTGGTGAAGTTCACCGGCGAACTATTGGGAACTGATGGTGCCTCAGGGATTCCCGGAAACAGGAAAAGAGTCACCGGAAAGTGGACCCGATTCTTTCGAGGCATAAAAGATACTGCCGGCTCGATATTGGGATCGGTCGGTTCATTCCGTTCAGGGGGAACAGTAGTAATATCTGAGCCCCTGCGGAGAGGATCCGAAAAACTGTCTGAGGACACGAGTCAGTCACTGTTTGGGAACGAACCCGAGGACACGTTCCTAGAGGTCTTAGCCGGAACCACCGGATACGTACTTGTAACGCAACTACCCGAACCGAACTCTTCAATTGCCAACGCTGAAACGGGAGCAAAAAAGGAATGATTCCGTTTGACGCATCCCGTCCACAGATCAACCCTCGCGACCTTGTCTCAGACGGAAAGCATGGTGAGCTTTTCCAACTGATGGCTAGACACGGATACGTGCCCGACGAGCAAGTATTCGAAGACTTCTGTGAAAGTCTTAAGTCTGGACGGGCATGGCTTATTTCCGGTACGCGCGGCAGCGGGAAGACTGCATTTCCCGAAGCGTTAGCCGCCGCCTGCAATCTTTCGATGTGCGTTGTTGCCGGACGCGATGGGTTAAAACAGGAAGAGATCCTCTATGACTGGGATACTGAAGAGCAAGCCGTG
Source organism: Pyrinomonadales bacterium (assembly GCA_038212935.1). GTDB lineage: Bacteria > Acidobacteriota > Blastocatellia > Pyrinomonadales > Pyrinomonadaceae > OLB17. Next base: position 94,040 of record JBBQTV010000001.1, read on the forward strand.
TGGATGAGAGAACACCTTGCACTCGCAAAGCGACGGCCAGTTGAAGAGCAGGCCGAGTTTCTCGACAATGCCCGACGCTCTAAGTGGCAGCGCCGATTTCTGATTCTTGGTGAAGTAGGAATGGCATACGACTTGGCGGCAAGCGCGGCGTCGAGCACTCCAATGAAACCACCGCCGGTGTTGATCCTTGATGAAAGCGATAAGTTTGGGGCCAGCATTGAAGATTCACTTCTTATGCCGCTCGAACGTGGACTGATCTACATTCCACGATACGAAGGCGGAACAATAGGCGTTCCCGACTGGAATTCGAGACCGATCGTGATCACGACCTCAAATGATCTGCGCCACAAACTCAGTTCGCCGTTCATTTCGAGACACGTTTACAGCCGGTTCGCGAGTCCTTCGCTGGAAAAGGAGCTTGAGATCTTATCGACAAGAAATAAACGCGCGACTTCAACCCACTTAGCACTTACAACCAAGCTAATAGACGCCGTTCGCGGAATCGCCGGAATGGAAGATCATCCGAGCGTACGTGAGTCGATCGACATCGTTGCAGCACTCGAACGCGACTCGGTTGAGTCTCTGAATTCGAAAGACTTAGTCCGATACTTTTGCTATTTCGTAAAGACCGGCACGTCCAGAGAACTGCTAACCCTTCAGCTCGACTATCTTTTAGCGATGACGCACGCCTTCCACCCGGACATTGATTCGTGGCTTGGCTCGCGCGACGCCGGTTGGAAAGTTAGGTGGCCGCAACTCCCTAACAATTCGTTATGAATAGTTCAGAATCCAAATTAGGTCTTTTTTCGAGGATCAAACAGGCGGTGGTTCGCACTCAACACTCGGGCCTACTGGTCTTCGTTTGCGTGGTCGGCATATACGGATTCGCCAGAATATTGATGCCGCAGAGCGAAACGGCGCAGGTTCGATTTGTTGAAACTCGTGGGATTGAGTCTGAAAAAGAGTCTTCGCCGACCGGACCGCAGACCGAAGACCCGTTCTCCGGCCCCGAGTATGATAATGCGGTAAGACTCAGAGAAACGTCGGCTTTGGGAATGGCGATCTCGTTGTCGGTGTTGTCGCTGAATACTCAAAACGGAAGACTCCCAGAGAATGTCGATCGGATAATTCGCCACGTTAATGCCGCCCGACTACTGCCGCCCGGGGTTCAAGCAAATTCAGCAACTATTACTTCAGAGCGAAGCACGTTTCATATCGTATATCGACGCGTACCTTTTTCATTTGAGGTACTGGCCGTACCAAAATCCGATCTAGGCTCACAATTACTTATCAGATTTCCGCTCCCTCAAAGCGAACCAAATACCGTTCTGTATTTTGAAGCGCTCCGAGATAGACCCTTTCCGGGAGCCCTTTCAACGGTTGAACAATTGAGTGCGTCAGGCTGGAGGATACGGCATTGGCGAGGTGATGTATTGTCCATCACTTCGGCAACATATGATTCGCTGAAAGAACAGAGTGATTATCTTCGTAACACACGGTAACCGATAAAGCTATGTTTTCGCGTGAATGGATTGAGAAATTCGACGCTTCCTACGGTATTCCAAGGAAAGCAAATGAGCAGTATCTGCCATCGTATCAAGCGTTTTGGCAGTGGTCGGCTGACATTGGCATGTGTGTTTTCTTCTTTATTCTGGGATTACTAGGCTCATTGGTCTGCTTGTTTGCGGGATATCTTTTAGACGTTTATGGTCTGATAACTTTGGTCTTTTGGGCGATGGCTCTGATCTGTCTTGCGGGTTCGCTTGTAGATTCCTATTCACTAATGTGGGCGTACCGCGTTCGGCGTATGAGTACTGCCCATGGCTCAGCGCGGTGGGCGAAGGCATCCGATCTGATTCGCTGCGGTCTGATGAATCGGATTAGAGGATTGCCATTGCCTGCAAATGCGCTTCCTCTCGCAAAAGCGTTTTGGGGTCGCGATGTATATCTTCCCGCAAGTCAGTGGCTTCGCCACTTTGTTATGTTCGGCCCGACCGGTTCCGGTAAATCAAAGACTTTTTTCATGTCCATGATCCGGGCGATCCTCAACAATTCATCTTGTCTGGTCTACGATCCTAAAGGCGAGCTTTTCACCCAGACGGCCGGCTCCGCCAAAACAATTTACCGTTTAGACCTTAACGATCCGACAAAAAGCGATCGGTGGAACTTCATTCCGAAATGTCGAAACGATCCTGCGTTTACGTGTCAGATTGCCGGGATGATGCTCGGTATAGAAGGCCGACGCCGGACGAATGCCGACCCTTTCTGGGGTGATGCCGAACAGATAGCTTTGACGGCAATTTTGCTTCACATCGCGGAAGTTTACCGTGAGAAAGCTATCCCAGCGTTCGCGGCCGACTTTCTACTCTTCCTGAGCGGCGACGGCGATCAGGCTTTCAACGACGCGATGATAAATTCGCCAAGTCTCTACGCGAAACAAGCGTATTTGGCTTTTCGCCAGGCACCGGTTCAGACTCGCGGATCCATTTTGATAGGTTTGTACAACAAGCTTCGACCGTTCACACTTGCACCTGCTCGGATGGTGATGATGCCGCCGACCAAAGACGAAGCGGCACTTGGTTGCCGCTCAATAAACTTCGCAGACCTTCGCAAACCCGGTACAGCAATTTACCTTGTCGTCTCGGAAGGGGCCGCTGACGTCTATAAAGAGTTTATCGCTACCTTCATCGGACAAGCCGTTATGGAAATGAGGCTCGATGGTGTAAATGAACCAGAGCATCCGTGCTTCGTTCTCATAGACGAGGCTTACCAGTTGAATGTATCGGAGGTTAAGAGAATATCAGGCATCGGGCGCGGACGCGGTGTTGGACTTGGTCTCGGATATCAGGACTTACCTCAAATGTACGACCAATACGGTCGTGAGCAGGCGAATGCGGTACTCGGCACCATAATGACCAAGATCTTTCTGCCGGGCCTTGACGATGTGACTGCCGAGTACGCCTCAAAGCAGTTGGGCGAAACGACGATCTTTTCAAAAACATTTCAGGACTTTCCGGGAAAGAAACAGGACAACACCAGATACGCGGAGCAAAAACGTGCACTCATGCTGCCGAATGAGATTCGACAAACAGCAGCGCATTCCGAAGTGTTGATTATCAGCGACACCGCCCCGCCGATCCGCGCTGCATACCCGCCTTTTGCAGTTCATAAAAACGCTTATTCCGCCGCGACCAAAGGCACACCCCGCGAGATCCACCTTGGAGATATTGATCCTCAATTCTCGTTTACAGACTCGGGCCATGCTAACCAGGCTGCCGAACATAAAAGGGCAGCTCTCAAAGAAGTTATCTCATCTGAGGTTGATCGAATCTGTTCGAATGAACGTCTTTCAGAACTGGCTTTTCTATCTGCAGAAGAGCCGGCACTAGACTCGCTGGAACATCAATTAGACGGTGAATCGGTGAAAAAGGATCCAGTTTATAACGCTCTCAACAACCTTCCTGTCGAGGTGGGATACTTTTCTGCTCAAGGTAATGGAGGTTCTTTGGTGATTGAACACGCATCGATCTAAAACGCATGTTAAATAGACTCAAGATCTCGCTCATCCTAGCCCCGCTGGCCCTCACAATGTTGATCGGCGTCTATGTCTACTCCCTTTGGTCGCAGGAACGAAAGCGAAGCTCAGAAATCCCCGTTGACGCAACCGCATCGATGAACAGAGATCTGGTGAAGTTCCACCAAAAACGCGGTTCGTTCCCCGCAACGCTGAAGGATCTCGAAGGCGTAGTCTGGGAAAAGAAGGATCGAAATTATGTTTCGGAAGGACATTCAATGATTCACAGAAACTACTTCTATCTTTACTCAAGAATTGACCAAAATCGGTTCACTCTCTGGGCCATCCCAATCGGCAAAGAGCGTGAGGAGGCATCAACATTATTTTTAGTAGGAACACCTATGAAAAAAAGAACATGGAAAGGAGCCGCTCTCACTATAGAAGATGTCGGCAAACTACCCCGGTTGTTACCGGTCGAACAGGATTTAGCTCTTAGGGGGATGGTTGAGCAGGTAGATCACAAAGCGGTGTACTCGAATTCGAAGTAAAGTATTTCTTTGCGAAAAGTACCGAAAAGTGGTACTTTGTGCAAAGGATTACTTTCATGAGATCACAAAGTTCGCAACTTAGAGTCGAAGAATGGGTAGATAAGGAAATTGCTTTCGGCCGGAGCGCTTTCTCGCTGGATCGAGTTGAGAGTGAGCTGCCGCAGTATTCTGAAACCGCGATCAAACGTTCTCTGAACCGATTATCACGAAAGGGCACCATAATTTCCGCCCACAAGGGCTATTACGTTATTGTCACGCCTCAATACTCTTCACGCGGGATTCTTCCGCCGGCACTATTTATTGACGGACTAATGCGTTTCTTGGAGCGGTCGTATTACGTTGGCCTTTTAAACGCTGCTGCATTTTACGGCGCGGCTCACCAGGTGCCTCAAGAGTTCTTTGTTTTTACGAGTTTTCCGCCCATGAGGCCGACCGTGAAGAAGGGGATAAAGGTAAATTACATAACCAGAAAAGAGATCCCAGATGACCTCCTCGAAAACCGAAAGACCGAAACTGGAGTTGTAAAGATTTCCTCGCCAGAACTTACCGCTGCCGATTTGGTGCAGCACCATAAAAGAGTCGGCGGTTTGAACCGAGTAGTTGAAGTGCTCTCAGAGCTGACCGAAGCGATCCGTATCGAGAAACTAAACAACGAGTTTATTCAGTTCGTTCCAACTGCCGTAATTCAGCGGCTCGGTTATCTGCTTGAAACAGCAACAGGTGCAGAGTCACTCGCGGACGGGCTCTATAAAGCCGCAGCGTTAAATGTCGAAAAATTCTTTCCTGTGCCATTAAGTACAACAAAAAGGAAACGTGGATTTCCGGTTGAAACGAGATGGAATGTAGTTGTAAATGAAACGATAGATAACGAATAGTGATTCAGAGCGCATATATCACCCAATGGGCCAATTTTGTCCCATGGCAGACAAATGAACAGGTCGAGCAGGACCTTGTGATCACACGCGCTATTGTGGAAATCTTTTCGGATGATTTCCTACGCGAACGCCTCGCGTTTCGCGGCGGCACCGCTCTTCATAAACTTTATTTGAATCCGCAACCTCGGTATTCCGAAGACATCGATCTCGTTCAGATCAGACCCGAACCAATTAAGGAAACGCTTGCTCGCCTTCAAAGCAGGCTTGAATTCGTCGGTGCAGCATCTGTTGCTCAGAAGAAAGACAATAATACTCTCCGTTTTCGATTCGAATCGGAAATACCACCGGTCCAACCTTTGAAACTAAAAGTCGAAATAAACTGCCGCGAACATTTTAACGTGATGGGCTTGCAGAAGTTTCCCTTTTCAACGGAATCTGACTGGTTTAGCGGAAGTACCGATATTGTCACGTACAGGATCGAAGAGCTTCTCGGAACGAAGCTTAGGGCTCTGTATCAGCGTCGCAAAGGGCGCGACCTCTACGATCTTTACAAGGCGTATCAAGAGCAACGGCCAGATTCTCAACAGATCATTGAAGTTTATCGAAAGTATATCGCTTTTTCCGTAGACAATCCGCCAACAAGAAAACAGTTTCTCCGGAACCTCGAAACCAAGATGCAGGACGACGAGTTCCTCGGCGATACACGGGCGTTGTTGAGACCAACGGAACACTATGATGCTTATGAGGCATTTAATTTCATAAAGGATGAACTTGTTGAAAAGCTCTAGGCTTATAGTTTGCCGATCAAATAAATCGAGGGGCACTTAGACTAACGAATACGCTGGGACGTAGTTTGAAAATGGTCATCCCAACTTCGAACGCCTGCGGACACCGAACGCGTGGAGACTGGAAAACGATCTTTGGATAGCTCCTTGTCATTAAATTGATTGACAATGCTGCTGAGTTCGGAAGTCAGCAATTGTCTCGCGTCGTTATTCGTACTTCTTGCTCCAACTAAACTTAAATGATCGTCTAGGATCATATTGGTTCGTTCCTGAACAAACTTCGGATCGGCGTTTGCGAGTGACAATTCGAGTAGCTCGGTTTTCAGCGCTGCTTGAAGCTTGCCTGGTTGGAGATCGGGCGTGGATTGGTTAGTTCCGTCGATGACGGGACCTTTCGATTCCTGGGCGGTCAGTCTGGCCGTTGTTTCTAGCTTTTCCTTCTGCTCGGTGGCCACTTGATAAACGAAATCCCTTTCGGCAGGCGGCAGTTTGCTGTACAGTTCACTGTGGTCGAAGTTGTTTTTGAAGCGGAGTTCCTCATTCGGGGTTTTGAGGCTTTGTAGAAAATGCTTTGTTGCTGATAAGGAATCGTTCAAGTACTTTCTTTCCATTCGAGATTCCAGACTTTCGATCAATTGCTGGGCCTCTGGACTTGGGGCGATATCGCCTCTTTTCAAAGCCTCAGTTCTTGCTTTGGTTGTTTCGCGATCACCCGCATAGTTTAGTTTCGCGACGATCATTTCGGTTGCGTAGTGCCGGGGTGACTGTTCGGTAAACAACATTTGCATCTCTTTCTGTGTCAGAGCAGGAAGGTTTTTAGTATCTCGATTCTGGGCATTCTGCAGCCTTTGAAGCCCAACAGAGGCATTCTCAATCCGTATCCTTGATGACGCTTCGATAACTTCCTCACGCGACTGACATCGATCTAACATCTGTGCGTAGTCTCGATACCGTTCGTTGAAATGTCGAAGTCTCGTTTCGGGCTGATTTAGCTGGTGCTCAAGATATGCGGATGCGATTCGCAGGTCCTCGTAATTTAGCTCCTTTCCTTTCACATCGTTCTCGATTGGCTTATCAGCTTTTGCCCTAAAAAGTTTTAGAATTATGGAGGGCGAAATGCCATTTTCCAGGGCATCGTCCAGTGCCGGAAATTTGACCTCAGCCCAGTGCTTCATCTCTTCCACGGAAATTTCGGAAGCGAGCAAGTTTAGATGTGAACTCTCAAGTTCGATGCGCTCAAACCCGAGAGTACTGTTAACGTGTTCAGAATCTCGTTCCGTTGCAAGATGCTCGAAGGTTTCACTAGGTTCTTCGACCGATCCTCGAAATTGATGTTCCGTATCGTGGAGATCCGGCTCGAGAAGCGGCTCATACTGGATCGAACGGTCAGTTGGTTCGAGCTTCTCCATCTCACCCGCAACAATTGCGATTTCTGCTAGAGTCCGATCGAATCGCTCTGTCGTCGATTCTGCGATCGACTGATCGCGATCCCGATCCAAAAACTCTCGTTTCCCGTCCAGCGCGTCATAGATCCAACGAAAGACCTTTGCCTCGGTCTCTCGATCTGCATTGCTGCCGGCGATGGCTTTTCCATAGTCAAGGATCTGTGGTGCGACTTCGCGAGCTTTGTCTGATCCAACCAATGGTTCAAGCCGCACAACTGCGTAGCTAAGAGTTGCGAGTTGGAGCGGTGATTTTAGATCGTGCGACTCCTTCGGAATTATCAGAACGCCATTCTGAACGGTTCCTCCACGCTCGTATGTGTCACGGAGAAACTGTGATCTGCTGTTCAAGTACGAAGCGTGCTCGATCCTGTTGCGGCCATCTGTGTCGTCAAGTTTTGAAAGCTCAAGGTCTGCTCGGCTAACCGAAAGGATCTCGTTGATCGCTCTTTCTGTACGTGGATTCGACGGATGAAAGTTTGAATCTTGAGTAAGCGTATGACGTGAGGCTCGATTCAGTTCTTTGACCTCAATTGCCTTCGCAACTTTCTCGATAGCGAGCTTAACAACGTCTGCGTGACACGTCTGCCCTGCCCGACAGAAACACGTGATCGAAATCGGCTGTCCGTTCCGGAAGGCATCGCCAAGCAACACCATACCATCCCTCAGTCCGCCATCATTTTGTTTGTAGCTGTTTCGCAGCCGTTCGGAGTAAGCGAAAAGTGCGGCTTCGCGACCGCTACCCCGTGGTGCAATTTCGTTCCGATTGGGTGAAAGAAGCCCCAATTCTGGCGTGCTAATATTCCCAAGATCGAGACTCCTGTTTGGAAGCGTAGACTCTGCTTCATTCAAGCGAGCAATTACCTTATTGCTCAGATCATATTTCATAACTCGCCCCTCCCCGTTTCGGCTCGTTAGCTAACCGCCCCGAAGAAATGGCAAATCTTGTGCCTAGAAGTCAGCCAACCAACTATGGTTTGGCTTTCTATACATTTAGATATCAACTCCGTTCGATTCCGGTCCTAATACCTCGACCAATCGTCACATCTTCCCTCTCGGGCCATCCTCCTTTTTCATGTGCAGTCGAATCTCGTTCTTCGCCAGACCCTGCTTTTGCTTTGAGCTTGACGACCGATACTAGAAGCTCCTTGAAGTTCGTCCCATCAATTCCGGCTAAGTGTTTGAGTATCGAGTTTAGGCGCTTTGCTTCCCGGCTGCTTGATGTCACGGTGATGCGTTTCTCGATCTCAGTGATTTCGCTTGTTGTGAAGATAGGCTGGTAAGTGAGATCCGCAGCACTACCCAACAGGGACAGTTGCTTAAACTCCGAAGCCTCTTTGGCCGCATTCAGCGACAGTTCTTTGGCGGCCGCCACGTCCGCTTTGAGACATCTCTCGCGATCCTTTGCTCGGCCTTCGATCTCGCGTCTCAAGGTTCTGTGATCTTTGCCCTCTAACAGTAGATTCAGTGCTTGGTCAAGAATCGAGTTTTTTCGTGGTAGATCGACATCGTTGAGACTCAGATAACTCATCGAACCGTTCGATTTGTCCTCGATCGCAAATCTGTGAAAACGCTTCGAGCTTCGGTAGAAAGCTAGGTCTTCTTTTGTCTTATTCAGTCCGATATTGCAAAGAATTTCTCTTGCCAATGCGCGGCCCACGATCGCGTGAGAAAGATTCCCGGCTTCGTCGGGGCCGATCTTTCCTTTGGCTCCGTGTTGGCTTGGCACCGCCCCTTGAATCGATGTCCTTTGGAGATTCCAATTGGACGCGTATTCTTTGGGAAATTTGAGTTTTCTTGAGAGTGTGTCAAGTTCGATGATCTGATCGGCAGAAAACACTGGCGTCACTGTACGCAAGGTGCTGCTTCGATCAAGGACTTCACTCAGAACGCCAACAATCTTTTGCTCCTGCCGCATCGATTTGTGCATTTGCAAGGATTGTTCATTCAGAGAACTATTGACCGAATCAAATAGAAATAATTCCCTTGACTTGGAATTTCGGCTTGAGGGCTTGTTGGTCAGATATTCGATTGCCGAGCGAATGCTTTGGAGAACAGCGCGACCATCGTTTTTGATATCATTTTGACGAGCTATCATCGCCAAAGAGACTCGATCGTTTCCAACCTTCACCTTTCGGTAAAACGCGTTGTCTTTGAAGTCCGAGAGCTGCCGCTGATGTAGTTGCATCCTCATTTCAGAAACCGCTTTTTGTCCAGCGAGAAGTCCAAGATCAGACACGGTTCTAGGTGCGATTTCTTTCTTGTTTTCAAGGTCGGTTCTAACCTGCTCAAGATAGCGAAATTCTCGCACTTTCGTGTTCGCTAGACATTCGCTCTGAAGTTCATCGAGTTCTTGTTTATTGAATGCGGGCGGCGGTACTTTTACTCCTCTTTTTCTATAGTCGGTTCGGATGAGATTTGCTTCACCACGAATTGATGCAGTTTCCTCTTTAAGTTTGAAGAATTCCGATTCTTCCCGGGCGAGTATGCTGTTGGTTATCGCTATGATCTGGCGTGATTGCGGTATTTTTCTCCAGTCTTTGGAGTTGCTTGCTGATCGCCTTAGCTCCGAGAGCGAGACTCTTTGCGTTATTGCCTTCTCCGGATCCCTGATCGGAAACTTAAGGCTCTCACGATTTTCGATAAGAAAGGCAATCTTTTCTTCCTTAAATTTGAGTTGATATTCGGCAAGAATACCGCGGCGTAGAATCTCTCGTTCGTGAATATTTCCGTCGCCCTTTTGAAACTTAATGGTGTCATGTTTTTGTGGAGCATTTCGATTGTGCTGCTTGTCATTGGCATGTTCCCGTGAAGGTGTCCGTTCCGCAACAAGCTCCTGAAGTTTTTTCTTCGCGGATTCGATCAGAATGCCGTCGATAATCCGCTTTTCTCCATCGACAACCTCAAAGTGCGGAAGCGACTCCCGCGGAATTTTGTTCAGCGATCTACCCTGAAGATCTTTGGTCAGATATTGCTTTTGAATTGCGATATGAACGTGCGGGTTTGCGGTGTTGAGATGAACGGCGCCTGCCCACGCAAGCCGCTTGCTTTGGATACTCTTTTCTAGCTGTCCGATGGCAAATCTTGTGACGATTTTTACTTGCCGCTGGCGTTCCTCATCAGTCGAACCAAGTTGTTGAAAATCCTCCCGCCGAAATGAAAGAACAAGGTGGTGAAGTTCGTTGTTTGAGGGACGGCCTTTGCCGCAGTCGGATTTGAGAAAGTTGTTTGCGCTTCTTACGGTAAGGTGTTCGGTAAACTCGTTAAATAGTTCACGACCATTTTCGGGCTCTGCATTCCGGTCGATCTTACTGTGCGCTAGATAATGAATGAGACCGCGAGAACTGCCTCTTTTTGATTGAACGCTGGCAATAACTCTCATGATTCGCTCGCTATTTGATTCGCGGGTTTAGGCAAGGAATCGATTCGCTGTTTTAGTATTCGTACCTTGGTTGCAAGGTAGCTGTTGTGAAGGGATTCGTTTCCTGCGACATGCTCGTGGAACAGGAGACATTTCTTAAGATCGGACACGGCGTGTTCGATCAGCTCAGCCATTGCGGTAGAGGCGATAACAACACTCTGTTTGCGGTCGCTGGTCTCCGGCGACGTATATTCGATGAGCTTTGTGAAAACGAGATTTAGCGAGGAAATCGACATACTCGACATCGAGTAGATTTCGGTAGTCAGCGAGCTTGCTTGACGTAGCAGTTCTAGTGCATTTTCGAGCTCCGATTCCATTCGATCAATGCTTTCTCGAATCTCGCCGATGTTGTCGCTTACAGCAAGATCAACCGTCTCGTTCTGGCGGCCAGTTCGTATAAGCCAATCGAGCTTTTCCTGACAGCGACCCGAAGCAAAATGCTGGTGTCGATCGGTCAAGGCGAAATGGATCATTCGACGGACGATCGCCGACTTATTCTCACCGGTTTCGGTTGCGATCTCTTCAAGCTTTTCGTGGTCCTCTTCGAAGGGCCTGACGCTGATCGGCCGTCCCTGTTTTGCCTCGATATCCAACTCGATATTTTTTACTATTTTTTCTCTGTCTCGCTTTCTCATCTCTCGATTCTTGTGGCGGCGTTTTGTCACCAGTTCGTCGGTTTGTAATTTCTCCGGCCATTTAGACATGAGCAAAATACGTGCCTTTTGCGAGAAATATGGCGAGGGCTTCGGTTTGTAATTTTAATGACACCGCGTAACTTAATGACAGTGTGAGACTTATGTGAATTACACGGGCTGGTTTTTGGTCTATCCTGTCATACACCCGCCGCTGTAATTTTTGTTTTTTTACGAGCCGCCTCGATCCGCCTCTTTTTCTACGCCAAAAGCGGTTCGTTTATTCGCCGCACGTTGCCACAAATACCACAGTTCTCTGCTACGGCACGCCGATTGATTTACCAACCAAGCCAGTAAATTCGCCAACGTAAGGAGACCAAATACTAATGAACGATCAGAGCAATATCACCCCCTCTGCGAAGCAGAATTTCGAGCGTCCGCTGCTGCAGATTAACCGCTTGAACTTCGTAAAATTGAACACACGTGTACTCGAAGCGACCGACCGCAAACTGAAACAATATCTTCAGTTCGCGTCCATCAGCATGAGTACCGATATCACCAATGACGATGTTGTCGAATACGCGCTAAACCACCTTTTTGAGCGCGATCCGGCATTCAAAAGCTGGCTTAAAACTAGTGGTTAAAAGAATATGAGCTAGGCGGAAAAAGCAGAAGGCAGTGTTCCAATCGCATCGAAATTTGCAGCGGGAACGAACGACCGATGAGATGACTCGTATTGGGACAGAATCATTTCAAGCTTCATCTCAAATTCGCGGATATCCAACTGGTCTGAGCCGTTATACAGAAGCCCGCCCAGTTGCTCCATATCACCTGCTGAAACGTCACAGCGTATTCTTACCGCAGCACGGGCTAGACGGTCGGCAACTTCCTGAAACTGCACTCCCGAATGTCCTTTTATCCACCGCCAGGAGACATGATGCCCGTAGCATGCTTTGACCAGACGCGACCAAAACGAGCGGTTTGCACGCATGTGATTTCGGCCCATCATAGTGTCAATCACATACTTTGAGTCTGACACGATCTCTATACGACAGTATCTGCGAAGCTGCTCCAACGCATACGTGCATGCAACGATCTCGGCCTGCTGATTGGTGATCTGTCCCAAATATTTTGAAACCAGTTTTACCTCCAATCGGTTGTGATCAATCATAACCACACCGCAGCCCGCCGACGAGTCGATTGCGCCATTCCTGATGCATGATGCATCCGCGTAGATCGTCACAATAGGCGCATATTCGGCCGCAGTCTCTATCCCGCATTTATTCTCAACTAATTTGGCAACCCTCATTGTCCACCTCTCGTTTTTTTCTATAGGAAACTGGGGCACGGCACCGACGCTATGCCCCGACTGGCAGAAACAACCTACCTCAGAACTGATCAATGAACGGCTCATTGACCGGTGCCTCTGGAACAGCCGTGCCCGTGAACTCGGGAACGTCCGGCTCGGGGCTGTCGGCAGTAGGTTCCTGGTCCGTTTGGCCGTCCGAACGGTCCGATCTGACAAACTCGAATGAGAAGAGCGAGATCTCGGCACCTGATCTGGGCTCGCCCTTATCTGTGCTCCACGGGCTGAACGAGAGCCTGCCGTGAACAAGCAGATGCGTTCCCTTTTTTACATGCTCGGCGAGCGTCTCCGCAGTCTTGCCAAAGGCAACCACATTGAACCAATGTGTGACCTGCATACGCCCTTCCGGGCCGTTCTTGAACGAGTTTGAAGCGATCGGAAAGCTCGCGACCGGTGTCCCCTTTTCCGAATATTTCAGGCTCGCATCGCGGCCCGCATTTCCGAGTATCGAGATATTTGCTGACATGGTTTTTTCTTGCTCCTTTTGTGGTTTATTTGTTCTCCGAACGGAACGGCGTTTCGCCATCTGCGAGAGTTTTTTCAGGCGTTCTGCCTAAAATACTGGCCGCCGCTCCTTTCGTTGAATATTGCTCTTCAATTTTCAGGCCGCATGCACAACCTTAACCTGTGTTCGCTGTCCAGTGGGCTGCGTGAAGAGGCTCGCCTGGATCGTGCGATTCGCGCGAACGGCCTCGTTTAGTTCCGCGTCTCGTGCTCTCACCGCGTCCCACAATTTCTGTTTCTCCTGCCGCTTAAATGCCTTCGCGGCCGGGTCGTTATAGAGACCGAATTTCAGAAAACGTAGCTGTCCAAGAGTCGCCATTTCGATCTTTCGGAGCCAGCGTTTCGCGTCGATTGAAAGTTGATTCTTCAACCTAGCTTCCTGAGATTTTGCGACGGTGTTAAGAGCCGTGAACTCCTTAAGGGAGAGGCTCTTGTGTTCCTTAAAATCTGCATACGCTTTTTTCTTTAGTTCGGCTAAATCAGCCGTGTCCGACGTTCCGCGAATCGCAAGGTAGGTTTCTTGATACGAATCGTGGCGAAGGCTTCGCAGATGAAAGTCGGAGTATTGACGCTGCCACAAAAGGCGCAGGACAGAAGCGGCGTATTGCATCTCTTCAAAGTCAGGGTTAATTTCCTGATCTACAAGGATCTCGAAACTACCTTGCTTAAATGAGTAGATACGGCGCGCCGAACGGATGACTTTGCTGTCGTAGATCTGATCAAGTGAAAGTGCCAGCCATTCCTCGAATTCCCGATCCGAGAACGGATGTCTAGAAGGCATTGCCCAGCCAGCACAGCCGATCATTCGGCGTCCTTCCTGAACGGTGTTGCCGCCTAAAGAATGGCCTACAAAGAGCTTAGGAAGCTGTGACGAAAGCTCTCTTGATTCGTATGGAAGACAGTTTGCATCGATCTCACAATCGAGATCAAAGACCACAACCGAACGCTGGCTTGAACTCATTGTTATGCCGATAAGACCATTCTCATCAAACTGCTCAAGTTGATCGAAGGTCGTGAAGTCTCTGTCGAGTTCTTCGACTGATTTATCGCCGTCTTCCAGATAGAATTCGGCAAAGTCGTCGAACATCAAACGGCTGACCTTATTACGTCCGACACGCCGGAGAACCGCCTGCATTTCATCATCGAAGTTCGGACATTTTGGCGGCAGCGAACTGCGATTCTTGGCAGCTTCCTGAACTCGCCTTTGGTCCGCGACACGAAGCTTCCGTTCTCTTTCTCGCGATTCCTCAAAGCTGATCTCGCGATCGGCCGAAGTCGCTGTTACAGCTTCTAACTGCATGCCGAGCAGACCCATTTCATGGAGAACCTCGCCAACACCTCGTCGCCTGATCTCACCGTAGTAATGGGCTGCGATCTGTTCGAATTCATACTGCCCGGCGTCCGGGCTCGCGATTGCTTTTACGCATCTAACGAACTCCTTAGCATCGGTCTCGTCGGACAAAACCTTCATCGCGTATTCGAGCGACATTATCCGCACGCGGTCCAACGCTTCCGGTTCAAGCTCATCGGCGATTCGAACCACAACATCGCCCAAGATCGAGAACTCTTCGAGCTCTCGCCTTCGCAACGGATTCGATGAAAGATGCGCACACCAGTCCTGCATCGGCGAACCGGTATTGACCGGCATGAACGCCAGCATCTGATTATTAGGAGCGTGCTTTCTTAGTTGTTCGATACTTATTCTTTCTGCCATAACTTCCTCTATTGGATCGGCGACCTGCCGAATCGAAGACGCGTGTAATTAAGGGCCACATCTTCAAAACCCTGAATAAAATCACTTTCATTCAGGCTTGAAAATCCCTCTCAATTCGCGGGAGAAGTATGTTTAGGGAAACAAGATCAGGTCATTTGTGAGAAAGATCTCTTAAACACTTTTGCAGATAGGCGAACGTTAGCGGTGCCCGGCTCTTAAGTTGAGCCCGTCCGGTCCCGAGACCGTCCGCAGGAATAACAATGGTCTGTTCAGCCTTCGAAATTCTGTGAAATAGAACCTCGAATGCATGGTCGATCACCGCTTTGTTTTGCTCAAATTCTAAATCCGTAAAGAACGCATCGTCGCGATTGCTCGGGAGTTTTTTGGTCGGTATCCCGACACAATTCGGTTCGCCCCGCATGGCCGCAGCCTGGCCGCCGAAGCCCTTTCCGGCGAGGTTGTCACCGAACAGGAATATGCGATCGCGACTGGCTCTTACAAACTCTCTGGAGATCCGTTTCATTGTTACGACTAGATATCGCATAGGTGTCGTTTCTAGTTCAAAAAGCACTGCCGCCTAAAGAGGGCGATCTCTAGACGGCAGTTGAAAGCTAAATTGTGACGGGATTAGTATGCGGCGGCCTGCTGAAGTTCCACCGGTGCGTTCTGTGGCAGCTGCATTGCAGCTCCGTCTCCTTCCTCATCGCGGCGGCCCGACAGGAATTGGAACTCCTGAAGCACGATCTCTGCTCCCGCCTGCGGAGACTCGTTTTGATCCACCCACGGATTAAAGGTTAGACGGCCTTGTACGTACAAACGACTGCCCTTTCGCACGTAACGTGCTAGTGTTTCCGCCTGCTTGCCAAATGCTGTCACGCGGAACCAGTCGGTCTTCTCAACGCGTCCCTCCGCGCTGTTTCGGAACGAGTTCGAGGCCATTGAAAAGCTTGCCACGAGGGTGCCGTTATCCGTGATCTTAGTTTCCGGTGTCTTACCGAGATTGCCGATGATCGAAATATTTGCTGACATTTTCTTAATTCTCCTGTGTGATTAAATTTCCGAGGATCACGATTAGTGAAGCCTTCGAACCTTCTCTGAAGGCACATCTTATCTGCCGCTGATTATTTGTTTGTTTTATCGAGACTTAACGTGTGTCGGTATGACCTTGCGAATCGCGACAGCGTCTTATCGGCCGAAGGGCAGTAGCTATCGAACGGAGCTATCCGTCTGCGGGGATTAATCGTTTTCGAGAGAATCTAAGGGCGAGAATTCAGTTGTGATGTCGCATTCGACACCCTTGATGGGAATAGTTCCGGTTGATTTTCAGGCAGTCGGTAGTCTTGCTCTTCCACGGAGTGTTGTGGGTGGTGAGGTTCGCTACCAAGGTTGCTCACGATCATGGAAACGTCTTCGTCTGAACGCAGGTTAGCATAAACGCCTGCTTCCAAGACAAACTAAATATAGTATTTGAAGGCAAGAGGAGGTGCCTTAATGTCTGCACTTGCAGTTAAGATTTCACCAATCTTGTCGGCAAAACGTAGAGTTACAGGCATGCCATCTGCGAACTGACAGGAATTATAGTTTAGCTTTGTCAACGCCATGATGTCTGAGAGAACTTGCTTGATATCGGCTGATCCCTTATTTATCTCAACAAAGAGCGGGTTAGGCACTTCCATTGACATTGCGGTTTGCGTTTTGGGGGCGTATCCGACAGTCCAAAGAAATGCGCTTTTGTCGTCAATAAGGTAAGCGAGCCCTCTCATCACCGGATAATCCCCAGTTTGTCTGTATAACTTCAGTGGTTTGGACCGCGACATCGATACACCAACTAGATTGACGCCAGACGGGGCAGCTTGTTGGAAGGCATCCCACTCCTCCCTATTGAATCGCGTTTTAGCGTGTATGAATACTTCTCCCGGATTTTGTCCGTTATTTTGCTCACGATAAGATTCGATGGCTTGGGTTAACAGAGACTTCGCTTCTTTCGGATCTAAGTGAAACTCTTCTCTTTCAGGATTCCACCACTCACCTATCTCACCTTTGAAGACCGTCCCATCGCCATTATCCAAGAACATTTGAGCAGCACAACAAGCATTTTTCGGGTTCTTGCTTTTCTCTAGTTGTTTATAGACGAGTCCCAAATAACATACTCCACTTCGTATGTCGGATAACTTCCATGGCTTCCCTCCCGCCTTATAGAAGACGCCCGTCGAAAACGTCCATGCTAAATGCCCTTCGATTTTTGAGAAGTCACGAATCGGGACACCCCGGCCGTTCGTAAACTCTCGCCAAGCAAGTGTGCTTTCTCGAACTATCTGCGTTGGAATTGTGTGACTGAGGAGCCGAGCCTTTAATTGGTCATGAAACTGGGCATCAAAAGTGTAAGCGAGAGCTTCCTCTTCTTTTGCTCGATTATCCTCGTCCAGCTGGGAAAAGAGACTTGGTGTAAATCGAAAACTCTTTGCCTGAGCCTTTGAGATAGTTCGCTTTGTCTGAACAAGATATTTCGGCAACGTTTGATTCGGACGACAAAACTTGTAAATCTCGTCTGGAACGACTACGAACCAAACATCGACAGTCTCATCGGTATTCTTATTCGCTGTAACAATTTTTTCTAAGAACAAGGAGACAAGGTCATAGGTTCGTTTATGAGTATTCTCGTTATAGAGAAAATGATCGATCTCTTCTTTCCGAACTTCTTGATAATACAGATTATTGGATTCCCATTTGCAATTAAATACGGCTTCAAACCCAGGAAACATTGGCCGGGTTACGTTGTTTGCATTATATGTTGGCTTTTGCAATCCATCGAGAAAGTCTTTGAAAATTTGCAGGCCTCGCTGAGTCGCGACAACACCGCTACGAATACCATATATTTTGTTTACTGGGCCGTACATCGCCAATCCATCCCTCACGTCCGTACATTTCTGGTCGTAAGCAAATAAAAGGTTCGGTTCGGGAATATAAATAAGTGGTTTCATTCGGGTTCTGGAATATCATCTAGGGCATTGTCAATCTCATCAACGGTTCCTATGTTTGAAATCTCGACTTCCTCGGACAACGTGTTCTTTATGGGTTTCTTATAAGTTGCAGGTGCGAGGAAAGTTACAGGCTCGGTTCCGACAACGATTTGTTCTTCACTCCCTACGTCAAACTTCAATTCGCTCGAATTTGTTCCGAGATAGCCAATAAGAGCCATAAGAAGTCGGCGCCATTTTCCATTCCACCAGTTCTTACCCAGTCGTCGTCTTGCGGAGTGTTGCGTGGCCTCAGAGTCTATGAGATCTATTCCGTTAGTTGTGAAGAAAATGTGAGATGAGAAGACAAAAACGGGAAACGGATAAAGCTTCGCTGATGGCGAAACACCGTAATGCCAAGTATTTTCATGATCTTTCCCAAGTAACTGTACTTTGTTGAACTTATCCCGTTCTAAAGTGTTCTTTTCAATCCAATATGCCACGCGATTTGACATCTCGTACTCGCGAAAACCCGCTTGAACCATAAATCGGGCCGAAGCCTGGTTAAGTAATTCAACGACAAGCCTCTTACATTCACTTGGACGAATAAAATCCGTCTCCTTAATGGTACCCGTCAGAATATCCGTCATAGGAATTCTGACAGTCCAACTGCTAAGATACGTGCTCGTTTCCGGAAATTCATCAATAAAATCATATTCCCACGCGAACGTAACAAGATATTTACCGTATCTGGCCGTGGGATATTTAATTCCCGGCGAAGTACGATTTTCAATTACACGGCGTGGAAATTCATGAAAGCGTAATTCGTCAGGAAATGAAACAATCGGGAACCAATTGGATTGGTAAACCTCTTCTTCAGCGATAGCTCCCTTGTCGTGTAAAAAAATTTGCTGGTATAGCAAGGAAGTTAGTTCGGGATTTGGACTACTGCACGGAACCTCTTGCTTTTCCAGAGCTTCTAGCAGGTCCCTTAATCCAGCGGCCCAAGAAGTCCGAAAATTTACAGCATTTAGTCTAACGGCCTCGATGTTAATATCGTCGAACGATAGATTTTGATCAATCATTAGCGGGATGATAAAGGCGTTGTCATCCAACACCTTTTTAACTTTCTCGGCTACCGCGAGTTCTTTCAAGACACCTTCCCTTCGATTAGAGAAGACGGATAAAACCGGCAAGACTTTTATGCTATTCTCACGTATTTCTCTTTCAATGGCTGCCCAATGATCAACCCCCTTGTCTAAGAATTTAAGATCGCACCAAACCTCATAGCCTAATGCGATAAGTTTCAACGTGATCCATTTGGTGAATTCATTGTCGATTACCGTATCGCCATGGCTAATGAATAGGGTTTTTCTCATTTTTTAGGTTTTGATTATAGCCAAATTGCGACCAGGAAGCAGGTCGAACAAATCGGACTGATCAAAATCAAATTGGAGAGCATGATCGCAGTGCACCGACCGTCGAGACAGGTTTACAAATGCATGGTTCAAAAATAGCCATTTTGGTGCAAAAATAAACCAATGCTGGATGATTAATGCACCAATCCGATTAGCAATACGGTTCAACTTCTTTATCAATCCAGAACGGCTGATTCCCAACTGTTGAGCCGCCCTTGTTCGATTGTTGTTATTGATCGCGAGGGCATTTCTGAGAAGATCTTGTTCTATTCCCTCAAAATACAATCCCATCCGACCGCCGGGCATAAAATCAGGGTCATAGTGTGAAGAGGTTTCGCGGCACACGTCTTGCTTCTACCTATTCACCGAGCAAACACAGATCGAGAAATTCGAGACGTGCTAGATAATTTTTGTTTACATTTGCGCGTCGTAAGTTGTATAACAGTCAATACTTAAGCAGAACAGGAGCTAGATGGCTGGTTGGAAAGCACGTGACTTTTCAAACCTTTGAAATAGGGTCTCTACGAATACTGCCCGTTTCTGAGAAGAACGCTGATTAACGTCTTGTCTAACTATAAATCTTGTCGTAGACGAGTTTGGTAAAGGGAAAATAGTTGTGGAGAACCCGATCCTTTCCAAGTTGCAAACCTCACCAGGCGATCCGCCGAGTGGGTCAGATAGCGCGCTTGATCGGGAGGGCTTTCTTGCAGAATCGTTAAAGCTGATTCGCAAAGTAATCGCTGGTCGTCGATCCGTTATGGCCGATGACGTGCCGGATATTTCGCAAGAGGCTGCATTAAGGCTTTGGAAATGGCTCACGAAGTTTGAGGACAAAAGCTCACGAATGGCAGAAACCGATTGGAAGTCCTTCACCGCGCGTACTGCTCACAACGAAGTAAATCGAAACCTCTCAAATCGAAACAAACGGATCGAGACATCTCTCGATGAAACCGAGGTGCTCGGTGCCGAGCTAGAGGCTTCGTCCGCAGAGACTTTTGTTTTGGTCAAAACGGTTTGGCAAGGTATTTGCAGGCTTAGTCTTTATCAACGCCAAGCTCTTCTTTTCAGTTCGGTAGATCTCGTACTTTATCTTTTCCAATTTGGAATCGAAGAGAATGAACTGTTAGCTCAGCTCGAACTGACAAGGAAGTCTTGGGAAAGGATTTCAGCACGAATGCCTCTAACCGATACTGAAATAGCTGAGATAGCAAACCCGAATTCGGCCAATGGCCAAAGAGTGGTAACCGCAGGCGCGGTTAAGAAGGCGAGATTTGACGCTCGCAAGAGACTTAAGGAGTTGATGAAATAAATGAATCAAGATCACTTATCAGCTGCTGAGGTCGCCATGTTTCGGGAAGACAGTTTTTCCTCGCGATCGATCGAGATCGGCCGACATCTCCTCGCCTGCAAAGAATGTCGAGCAAAATTACCATCGGTAACGCCGCAGGAGTTCCGGGACTGTGTTCTCGGTGCCGACAACCCTCGATTGGATGAGTCTGAACAAGAATATCGATTTCTCAATTTTCCGGTACTGTCCTTTGCCAGGGTAGGGGCCTTTGCCGGATTCGCAGCTCTACTCCTGGCCGGGATCTATTTTGTGGGCGTTCAGGGGTTAAATTCGTCCGGGGACATTGTTGTAAGAAGCAATGAACGTCCAATAGAAACAGTCTTTGAAGTGAAGCCGGAAGGCTCAGTCGCTGGCACACCGTCCGTCGAGCGAGACCAAGCGGCAACAAGGCCAACGATTCAAACAGAAGTAACGACTACACCGTCCAATTTAAAGAAGAGTCAAGCAACAACCAGAAAGGTTACGACAAAGGTGCCGGAAGTTCGCAACTCAGAAACTCGGGGCAAGCTACCGTGTGGAGGCCAAAGATCTGTCGGTCTTGAAGCCAGACTTACCGAAACAGGTCTGCTGCTAAGATGGAACAAAGTCCGTGGAACAGTCAAACTCAATATCTACCTGTCTGACCTCGACGAAAAGCTGATAGACCATTTTGAGACTGTTGACCGAACTTCCCATGTGGTTTCAGCGAAACTTGACAATGAAACTGTCTATAGCCTGCGCCTGATCGTGACCCTTGAAAGTGGGGAAAGGATCGTAAGCGAGTCACAGAATTTCAAGGTCGGCGATTTAACAAATAACGCAAAATCAGGCGGTGCCGTTTCTGTACAAAAGAAGACAGCCGCAACCGTACGCTGCGTGGAGGCAAAGCCATGAACCCGTTCACTCATAATATGAATAGATATGAAGTCGCTTCGTCGTCGATCTCCATCACTTTTATTACACCATTTGTACTTCTTTCGATTGTTTTTTTGTCTGTTATTTCGGCATCTGGTCAGGTGACCGACGAATTTCCGGTACCACCTTCGTTTGCTATCGAGGGAATTCCAACGATAAAGAACGCAGATGTTGAACACCTCTTTTTCGATCCCTCGGAAGTAAGGAGCAATCTAATCTGGGACGTTGACCGGAAGAATCGTTCGATACTGGTAACCGATGAAAAGTCACATATTTATCGACTCGGTTCGGCGATGGGAAAACCGCAAAACTTGATCGACGGCCGTTCCCCGAATATGGTCCGCGTAAGTCCGAGAGGTGGAGTATTCGCCTTCATCGACGACAAGGAAGATGCAGACAACTTTGAATTACATCTCCGGGATGAAAACGGAAATATGCGCAAGCTTTCCTCATTTTCAGGCAAGGATGAATCCGTGGAGTCGTTTGTTTGGGATGAAACTGGTAAGACGATCTTTTATGCGCAGACTGATTACGAAAAGAAAGCAACTCGATTATGCAGCCACGACCTGTCAAAAATCACCTGCTACGACCTTGACCTTAAGGGCATCTGGAATGTTATTGACTCGGAGAAAAACAAGGTGCTTCTCAAATATTGGAAATCCTCCAGTAACCAGAGCCTTTATATTTACGACCTGAATTCGAAAATGCTGACCACCGTCGAGGATAAAGGTAACTCGACAAGAGGATTTTTCGGCCAGGGACGAGTTTTCTGGCTTTCCGAGGGGTCGGCGGAGTGCGGTCCAGAGACCTGTCTTACCTCGATGGACCTTAAGAACGGAAGCAGGAGCCGTGTAAGCTTGCCCAATGGTATCGCAAATCTGCAGGACGTAAAGATTTCACCGGATAAAAGGTCTTTCTTAATTCAGGAGATGCGGGATGGGATTGACAACATGCGCGTCGGCAGGTTAGCGAAGAACGCGATCACTGAGACAGTGCCACCTTTCATTCGCGGTTCATATGTTATCTGGAACACCCGATGGCTTTCGAATACGGAGATTGCGTATACAACTGAGAATATTGCCAAGCCCGCCTCAATAGAGGTCTTCGACATCTCGTCCAAAAGGACTACGGCCTGGACAAAAGAGAGGATACCAGCCCGGTTTGAGAACAAGGTACGTCGACCAGAAGTGATAAAGTGGAAGTCCTTCGATGGCCTCGAGATATCAGGCTATATGATCAAGCCCCAACGAATTGAGGGAAGATCGCCGGTACTCATCTTTATCCACGGCGGACCGCAAGTCATCGATCGCCCGGTATTCAATTCGCAGGCCCTGAGATTCGCGGCACATCTTGGGCTAACGATCATACACACCAACATTCGAGGATCGAGAGGCTTTGGAATCGAGTTCATGGATGCCGACAACGGCGCCAAAAGGCGTGACGCGGTCAAGGACATCTCCGCTTTGCTGGACTGGGTCGAAAAACATCCTGAGCTTGACAGTGACAGGATAGTTGTCCGCGGTGAGAGTTACGGCGGCTTTGTCGCTCTTGCCTCAGGCTTGCTGGAACCAAAGCGGGTAAAAGCCGTCATAGCCGAATACCCGTTGGTTTCAATTAGGGGCTTACTTTCCCAAAGTTCTATTGACGAGTTCTCGATCAACGAATACGGCGATCCGAAAGACGAGCGACTAATGAAAGAACTTGACGATCTTTCTCCCTTAAACAACGTAGATCGTTGGAGCCGCACTCCGTTGTTTATGACTAGGGGAAAGCTGGATTCAAGAAATCCCGAGAAAAACGTTCTCGACCTCAAGTCCCAACTACAGAAAAAGGGCAACGAAGTTTGGTTCATATATGCAAAAGAAGCAGGACACGGCGTGGCCGGTCGTTATGTAACTACAGCGATGTATGAGTTTTTGAGGCAACAACTAAACAAAAAAGGAGAAAACAAATGAAGAAAATAAAATCACTTGGCTTAATGCTGGTGCTTTCGATAGGTCTGGTCGGCAATATCTTTGCGACCGGGCCGGTTATAGCGGGTACTGCTGGAGCCGCTCCTGGACTCCTCACGTTCGTTTTGGAACAGGTCCTATCGGCGTTCGGCAGTGAAAGCTGCCCCCTCCGAATATGCCAGAACTGTCGTCCGAACAGTGAGGGCGGTGATAACGGCAACGGCGACTGCCGCCCTCGAGATAACTAAATGGACCAAAGCTTTTCGAAACGGTGTTTCATTGGATTCGCAACAGCAAGCCGGTCAATATTACCCGGCTTGCTACTTTTGCTTCTTGCGGCCGTTGGAATCCGAGGCCAATCAAATGCCTTGGCGCCTTTACGAATTTCCCTCAACGACGGGCATTTCGATGAGGTTGTGAGGCAAGCACCTGAAGCTCTCCTGAAAACTCGTAAGACCGGAGCAGTGGCCACCTCTTCCGAAATTAGAGTATTTTATGCTCTGGCCCTGATGCGGCTGGAGAGGTATGAAGAAGCGGCGACGGTCCTCGAAGAAGCCTTGGCAGACGCTGAAATCTCAAGACAGCCCAGACGGATCGCCACAGCGCATCTGGCAAGGGCCACGCATTTCCGTACCCAGCGGGACTTTCCATCTGCGTTAAAGTCCGCCCGCAGCGCTATCGTAGCTGCTCCTTCAGATCCGCAAATCAAGGTCGAATATCATCTCGCCATCGGCCGGATAATGTACTCGTCCGGGTACGACGTGGCTGCGATCATCTGGCTTGAAAAAGCCGAGAAACTGGCCGGCGGCCTTTCTATATCCGCACACCTCGATGTCCTTGGACATCTAAGCCTCGCGTGGGCATCCAAATTCAATTACGCAAGAGCGATAGAGTACGGCGAAAGACTGGTCAAGATCAGCGAGAAAACCGAATTCACATTCCGTCACCGCCTCGCACTCTACGAGTTCGGAGGGCTTCTAAGTGCAGTGGCTCAGGAGCGAAGAGCAAAGCAAATGCGTGAAACGGGCCTGAGACTCGCGTTAGCAGCCAACGACGAATATCAGAGTTGTCTCTTTCTCACTTCGCTTATCCTCACTTCCCTATACGACGGTGACCTAAAGAGTGCCGAGAAACATCTCATTACACTTGACCGCGTCGATCGGAAAAAGAGATTTCAATTTGAATCGATCCTGGGAAAAGCGGTTATCGCCGGCCTACAAGGACGAACTGAGGTGTCCGAGCAATGTTTCAAGGAACTCGAATCGCTGAAGGCTCATTCCGAGTATATTGTTCCGCACTGGAAGGCAATCCTCGCCGAAAGAAGAAAAGACTGGGCCGGATTGATCAAACAAATGAAGGTCCTAGAGAAGATCACCGAGGAAGGTAACTTTCGCGAGGATCTGCCGGGCATTTATTTTAGTCTGGCCAAGGGATACTGGCATTTAAAAGAACAGGAATTGGCCATTGAGTACGCAAGGCGCTCAGCAGCGATCATCGAAAGTGATCGACCGACAGAAGACACCATGTTGTCGTTATCGATGCTGGAGACTTACCATTCGGTTTACAGGTTGAGGGCAGAAATAGAAGACAGCAGAAACAACGCAACTGCCGCTTTAGAACTTGGCGATTACTCAAAGGCTCGTGTGCTTCGTGATCGCATCGAGAATTCGGCTCTTCGACGTAAAGCCGATCTAGATATCGACATCCGCAAACTTGTGGATGTTCTGTCAACTCAATTAGTTGATGGCGGGAACGTGCGAGAGGAATTGGCTGGAATTGAGAAATCCGTAACTCTCTCTTTACCGCAAACCGCAACTAAACAAAAACTCGATCGGGATTTGCTCAACGATAAAAATCCACTTCATGACACCGCGATTGTCTCATACTTTTTCAATCCCGGTGGCCAGTTACGAGCGTATGTAATCGAGGACCGAAAACCAGTCCGCTCGGTCGAATTGTCGCTTTCAGAGAGGGAGGCTAGTCTGATTGCACAATCCATACGAACAAAGATTCGCGATAGGATCTTCTTCAAGAACGACGGAAAAGAAATCTATGACAAGCTACTTGCTCCATTGTCGCTGAATGCGAACCATATCGTGATCGTACCGGACAAAGGATTGTGGAAGATTCCGTTCCATGCACTAAGCCCTGATGGTGAATCTTATCTGATCGAAGATCGAACCGTAACCTATTCTCCGTCTGTATCAATGCTTCTGAACGAACTCCGGCAGCCGGCTCCAATCCGAAAAACCGTTCAGGTTTTTGCTAATGATTCATTTCAAGACCGTTATTTGGCATACGTTAATCGCGAAGCTGCAAAAATCGCAGGCATTTTCGGCTCGAAGCCTTTTATCGGTGCGACACGAATGCAGTTCCTTGGCGCTGCCGCTGACTCCGACATTTTACACTTCTCGATGCACTCACAACTCAACCCGGATGAACCGCTGGAGTCTTTTTTGGCGTTTAAGGCGAACGGCACGGATCCGGGGCGTATCACCGTGCAAGACCTTTTAAGCATTCGTCTCAAAAAGCAGAACCTCGCGTTTCTCGCCTCGTGCGAAACGAGCAATGTGCTTAACGGTGAAGGACTCGTAAGTATCGCATGGGCGCTTCTGGGATCGGGAAGTTCGTCGGTGATATCTGCACAGTGGGAGGCGAATGACCGGTCAACTGAGCTGTTTACCCAAAAATTCTACGAGCATTATCGTGAGGGGCGTTCGACAGCGAAGGCTTTACAGGCTGCATCTTTATCAATGATCCAGAACAAATCAACTGGATCGCACGAGCCTTACTTCTGGGCGGCTTTCTTTCTTCTAGGCGATTATCGCTAACGGTATGACGCAGGGCAAAGCCGCTACCGGCGAAGAATTGACCGGCATCCTGTTGCAATTTTGGGCACCCGGACTTCGTCGGTAATCTCGTCGCAGTGGGGCTCAAGTGATAACTCAACGCAATTGACTGCTAGGGCATTTTATGCGGAGTATCTCAGCGGACACTCAAGCGCACTGGCACATCAGAAAGCAGCCGTTTCTGTAACACAGAATAAATCATCAGGCATTCATCAACCATTCCACTGGGCATCGTTTACGGTTTCTGGTTGTTTCTAGTTGTTTGCAATAGTTCACTCCAGATGCCTTCCATCTTTTTCAAAGATTTCCGGCCTTCGGACAACGACCTGCTCGGTATTGGAACATCTAGGCACAACACCTAGCGACATCTTCCGTTGTTTAACTTCTTTGTTTGCATTACCATAGCAAATAAACTCCGGTCGCCTAAATCGTCATTCAAAAAATTCGCACATGGAAATTATTGATAATATTAATCAACTTCTCGGTGAAAACCTTAAGCAAACGATCAAACCGGGATCAAAATTGAAAATTGCTGCGTCATGCTTCTCGATATATGCCTTTGAAGCACTAAGAAAAGAGCTTGAGAGAGTTGAATCGGTGGAATTTGTCTTTACATCCCCAACTTTTGTTCCTGATGAGGTCACTGACAAGATCAGAAAAGAGCGACGAGAATTTCACATTCCTAAACTTGAACGAGAACGCGACTTCTATGGCAGCGAGTTTGAAATTCAACTCAAAAATAAACTAACTCAGCGGGCAATTGCCAAAGAATGTGCTGATTGGATGCGTCGAAGAGCTAAATTTCGGTCGAATCGGAGCAAGGCAGCAATGCAGCAGTTCGCGTGTGTCGTAGATGGCGAATCTGAAGCTGTTTATATGCCACTTCACGGATTCACGGCGGTCGACCTCGGTTACGAGCAAGGTAACGCGGTATCGAACATCGTGAATAAATTTGATGAAACTTTATACACCCATACCTACCTGAACCTTTTTGACCAGATTTGGAACGACACCGAAAAACTTGAGGACGTTACCGCTCGCCTTCGCGAACATATCGCAGCGGTTTATAAGGAAAACTCGCCGGAACGAATCTATTTCCTGATGCTTTTCAATATCTTCAATGAGTTTCTTGAAGATTTGAACGAAGATGTTTTGCCAAATGATCTGACGGGTTATCAGGACAGCTTGGTTTGGAACAAGTTGTTTAATTTCCAAAAAGACGCGGCGACCGGGATCATAAACAAGCTCGAGACCTTTAGCGGCTGTATCTTGGCAGACAGCGTTGGTCTTGGTAAAACGTTCTCGGCCCTCGCTGTGGTCAAATACTACGAGCTTCGCAATCGATCCGTACTGGTTCTATGCCCAAAAAAACTCGCGGAAAACTGGACGAATTATAAAGGCAATCTAACGACAAATATCTTCGCCAGGGATCGGTTCAATTACGACGTTCTCTGTCATACGGATTTACAACGCACAAGCGGTTATTCGCTGGGTCTGCCATTAAACAAGATTAATTGGGGAAACTACGATTTAGTCGTCATTGATGAGTCCCACAATTTTCGAACAAACGAGGCATTTAAGGAGCGAGAAACCCGTTATCAAAAATTGATGAATTCGGTCATCAAACAGGGTGTTAAAACTAAGGTTCTCATGCTGTCGGCGACACCGGTGAACAATCGGTTTGCTGACCTACGCAATCAGCTTGCTTTGGCTTACGAAGGAGAATCCGAAAATCTCAGCCGAAATCTGAAAACCGAACGGAGCGTCGAAGAAATATTTCGCCGTGCTCAGTCGGCGTTCAATGTATGGTCAAAGCTGCCTCCTGAGGAACGGACGCCTGAGGCGATAATGAAATCCCTCGACTTCGACTTTTTCGAACTGTTGGATAGCGTAACCATCGCCCGGTCGCGTAAGCACATTGAGAAATATTACGATACCAGCGACATTGGCAGCTTTCCCGAACGCCGGCACCCCATATCACATCACTGTCCGTTGACGAGTCGGGATGACGTTATCGGTTTCAACGAGATATTCGGCCAGCTTACACTGATGAAGCTCGCGGTGTATGCTCCAATTCTTTACATTCTCGATAGTCGGCTCGCGAAATACGAGGCAATGTACGACACCGAAGTCCACGAGGGAAAGAGCAAATTTAGACAGGCGGATCGAGAAAAGAGTCTTCAGGCACTGATGACAATCAATCTGCTCAAGCGGCTCGAAAGCTCAGTCGAGGCGTTTCGTTTGACCTTGAAAAAGCTCAAGGCAAACCATCTTCGCACACTTGGTCAAATCGAGGCCTTTCAACAAGGCGGCAAGGACTTGAGCATCACTGATGTCTCGATGGCTTATGAAGATGCCGAACCAGAGGACGACGATTTCCCAGACGCCGAAGACGAAGAAATGCAAATCGGTGGTAAGGTTCAAATCAGTCTTTCTGACATGGACCTTCCGCGCTGGGAGCATGACCTAAAGGCCGACCTCGACGTTATCGAATATCTGATTGAGGAAATGGAAAAGGTCTCACCCAGCGACGACTCAAAGCTCCAGCACCTGAAAGTTGAACTTGAGAGTAAACTGACCTCGCCGATCAATCCGGGAAACAAAAAGGTTTTGCTTTTTACCGCCTTTGCAGATACGGCAAATTATCTCTACGAGCATGTTGCGAGCCATTTTCTTGTTAAGCACGGCCTGCACACGGCTAAGGTCACCGGCGGCGATAGCCCAAAATCCACGCTCGAAAAACATTACGATTTCCAGTCGATTCTCACGCTCTTTTCACCGCGGTCAAAAGAGAAGGCTGCTATCTTACCCGGCGAGCCGCGTGAGATTGATTTTCTTATCGGCACAGATTGCATTTCGGAGGGGCAAAATCTTCAGGACTGCGATTACCTGATCAATTACGACATACATTGGAACCCGGTGCGGATCATTCAGCGCTTCGGACGCATTGACCGTATTGGTTCGCAGAATGAGAGTATCCAGCTGGTAAATTACTGGCCTGATATTACGCTGGACGAATACATCAACCTCAAAGAGCGGGTCGAAAACCGGATGGTCATCGCAGACGTGACGGCAACCGGTGACGACAATCCATTGAGCGCTAAAGCAAATGATCTTTCCTATCGCAAGGAGCAGCTTCGGCGACTTCAGGAAGAGGTCATCGAAATGGAGGATCTCAAAACAGGTGTTTCCATTACAGATCTTGGCCTTAATGATTTCCGTATGGATCTGCTCAACTACGTTAAGGTAAATTCCGACCTTGGCGGCCTGCCGAATGGATTGCATGCAGTCGTTCCGCCAAATGACAACGGCTTAAATCCAGGTGCTATCTTTGCCCTTCGCAATCGTAATCAGGGTGTTCGGATTGCCCTTCATAATCGCCTGCATCCGTATTATCTGGTCTATGTCGGAAACGATGGCGAAGTGATAACCGACCACACGGAAGTTAAACGCCTTCTCGATATGGTTCGCAATGCTTGCTCAGGTAAAAAGGAACCGATTGCCGACGTTTGTAAGATATTCAATCAGTCAACCGACGATGGGCGCAATATGGAGCCATATTCCGAGTTACTCGGCAAGGCCATCAACTCCATCATCGATATAAAGGAAGACAGTGATCTGGATAGCTTGTTTAGCGTAGGCAAAACGACGGCTCTCGTTGAAACCGTGTCGGGCCTTGACGATTTTGAGCTTATCGCGTTTGTCGTTGTTCAAAAGGAGGGGTAGCTGAATGTTATTTTCCTATCCCCAACAATCAGAGTTCGGACGCGTTGTCCCGAAGAGTAAAATCTACGAACACGCACGGCCTTCAGCGGCGTTGCGTGATAAATTTGTAAAGCAGATAGACAAGATAGTCTGGCAATACAAGCTGTCGCCCGAAACGGTCAATCTTCGAGCCAAAAAAGATGTTCCTGAGATTGAGATTTTCTCGATCACGCTAAGAACCCCGGAGGTTCGAGAGGAGGTTCTGCGTTGTATCGACACCGCGATACCGTTCCCGATCGTCTATGAGCTTGCTTTTGATGGGCAGATTAAAACAAAGGCTGCTTTCAAACGTCCAAGCGAGGGTGACTCGAATAAATGGGTTACCGATATTTATTTTGAGAGCGGTTGGCAAAAGGAAAGTGCTCGACGAGAGGGTTTGCCCGTAGCTTTAGATCTCGGTTTATTGTACGAGCAGATGCTTCGCCGATTGATGCCGGTTTCGAGAATGCCAGGCGAAGATATTAGGGCACAAGTGCAGCGGCTTTCTGAGATTCGGAGTAAAGAGAATGAAGCCGCAAAGATCGAAGCTCGAATGCAAAAGGAAAAGCAGTTTAATCGCAAGGTCGAGTTGAATAGCATCCTGCGAGAACTTCGAACGGCTATAGACAAACTGGAACGACATGCTAACTAAATCCGACTTTCAGAGATTTCTAACATGCAAGAATGAATATTGGCTTGACCATCATTTTCCTGAAGAGAAAAGTGAGCCGTCGCTCGATTATCAACTCCGTCGGGAAGCTGGTTATGAGGTTGAGGGTTTAGCTACGACTCTGACCGCCTTCAAAGACCGAAATGATGTTACCGTCAAATTTGGTACGGAATTTCAGACCGACACCTTATACGCCAAGGCCGATATCGTACTTACCGATAATATTACGGGGGAGATTGAGATATATGAGGTCAAGTCTGGAACAAAGGCCAAAGAAGAGTATCAAATAGATCTGACTTTCCAGTGCGTTGTCGCCGAAAAGGCTGGCTTTAACGTCAGAAAGGGTCACCTTATTTTTCTCGACAATTCATACATATTCAATGGTGAGCTGGATGTTCAAAGCCTATTAACTAGCTCCGACGAGACTGAGTTCGTAAGCCAGAATAAAGGCCCTATCGAGCAGCAGATCGAGATCGCAACCGCAGCCTTGGACGAAACAGAGCCAGCCGCGAGTCTCATCGGATACTGCAAAGCCAATAAGCTAGGTTGCCGGTTCATTTTGAGGCATTATCCAGACATTCCCGAATACAACGTCTCCAATCTCTTCAATGCTGGTTCGAAGAAACTTAACACACTCCTAACAGATAGCATATTAAATCTCACTGACATACCAACTGACTTTGCCTTGACCGATCGCGAGGCGGCGATAGTTGCGGTGGAGCGTTCGAACGAGCCATATATCGATAAGGAAACTATCAAAGGCGAGATCGACGGACTCACTTATCCCCTTAACTTTCTGGACTACGAGAGCTTCAATCCCGCGGTGCCGAAGTTTAAGAGCACTCGACCTTACCAGCAAATGGTGTTTCAGTATTCCCTCCACACAATCGATGAGCCGGGAGCCGAAACAAGGCATTCATTCCATCTATCGAGAAATGATGGGCGGCATCCGACAGAGGAGATTGTCGAGCATCTACACGAAGATCTTAATGGACGAACCGGCACCATTATTATTTGGAGCGAAGGCTTTGAAAAAACACGCAATACAGAAATGGGTGAGATGTTTCCCGACTATGCTCCGTTTCTAGAAGAGCTTAATGCGAACGTTTACGATCTTCGAAAGATTTTCTCGCGACGTTTATACATGCACCCTCGCTTTCGCGGTCGGGACTCGATAAAAAAGGTGCTTCCGGTTATTACAGACCTTTCTTACGAAGGCATGGACATCGCTGATGGACTGACGGCCTCTATTAAGTGGTATCACGCGGCAACCGGTCGCGGAACGCAGGAAGAACGCGACAAAACCTTTCGAGATCTTGAGGCTTACTGCCATCGCGATACGCTTGCGATGGTCGAGATTTACAAACACCTGTTGACGATCTGACTTTATGGAAAAGTTAAAAATGCACACTCCCGATTTTACCGACGAGAATATCGCCCGTCTCGCGGAGCTTTTCCCAAATTGCGTTACGGAAACAACAGACGACAAAGGGAATCTAAATCGGGCTATAGACTTTGACCAGCTTCGGCAGGAGCTTTCCGGCTCTATCGTCGAAGGGCCGCAGGAGCGGTATCATCTCGACTGGCCGGGCAAACGCGAAGCATTGCTGACAGCTAATGCCCCGATAGCTAAGACGCTTCGTCCGAGCCGCGAAGAATCGGTCGATTTCGAAACTACAAAAAACCTCTTTATCGAGGGAGACAACCTCGACGCCCTCAAGCTACTTCAAGAAACATATCTCGGCAAGGTCAAGATGATCTACATTGACCCACCATATAACACGGGGAGTGATCTTGTTTACGAAGATGATTTTGCTGAAGACAAGGCAGCGTATTTTGAGAGATCGTCGCAGAAGGACGAAAGAGGTAATAGGCTAATCATAAACACGGAAACTAATGGACGGTTTCACTCCGATTGGCTGAGTATGCTGTACTCGCGTCTTAAACTAGCTCGGAATCTACTTTCGGACAATGGTGTAATCCTGATTTCGATTGATGACAACGAGATTGATAATTCTATTAAGCTCTGTTGCGAAATATTCGGAGAGGCAAATTTCATTGCAAATGTGGTCTGGGAAAAAGGCCGGAAAAATGATGCAAAATTGTTCTCAGTAGGTCACGAGTACATTTTAATATTCGCCAAATCAATGAATTCGCTTAAAGAAGCTGGGACGATTTGGCGTGAAGAAAAGCCCGGCGCTCGTGAAATTTGGGATAAATATCTTGAACTCCGTAAGCAACACGGTAAGAATGATACTTTGATCGAGTCGGATCTTTCCGCTTGGTACTCTGCACTTCCCAAAAATCATCCATCGAAGAAATGGAGTCGTTATAAACGGATCGATTCCCACGGGCCTTGGCGTGATAGAGATATCTCGTGGCCGGGCGGCGGTGGGCCAAGATATGACGTACTGCACCCAGAAACCGGGTTGCCATGTTTGGTTCCGGAGCGTGGTTGGATATATTCGGCTCCGGAAGAGATGAAGAGGCAAATAAAGAACGGACTTGTTGAGTTTCGGGAAGACCATACCCAACCGCCTTTCCGTAAAGCGCACATTCGCCCTTTTACCGCCGAGATTGAAGCGGAAGCAAATATTGAATATGAAGACACCAGCGATGAAAACGAGAATGACGAGTTGGCTACGCAAGTCCGAGGCAGTTATTTTTACAAGCAATCTCAAGTAGCAGTGAAGTACTTACGTCGTTTGCTTGGAGCCAAGGTCTTCAATAACCCAAAGGATCATCAAGAACTCGCAAGACTTATTAAATATGTAACCGAGGACGATCCGAATGCAATTATTCTTGATTTTTTTGCTGGAAGTGGTAGCACCGGTCATGCGGTTTTTGAAGTCAATCAAATCGACGGTGGTGACCGTCGAGTAATATTGGTCCAATACCCCGAATTACTTGATATAGAAAACAAGAAACAAAAAGAGTCAGCGAAATATTGCGATTCACTTGGTCGTCCGCGTAACATTGCAGAAATCAGCAAAGAACGAATCCGTCGTGCAGGCCGCGGAATAAAGGACGAAGCAGGGTTGCTAACTGCAAATCTTGACATCGGCTTTCGGGTGCTAAAGATCGATACTTCCAATATGAAGGATGTCTATTACTCGCCTGACACCGCCGAACAAGCGAACCTACTCGACCAGATCGGCAACATCAAAGAAGACCGCTCCGCCGAGGACCTCTTGTTCCAAGTTCTTCTTGATTGGGGCGTTGACCTCGCTCTACCGATAAGCAAAGAGACAATATCGGGCAAAACCGTTTTCTTCGTGGACAACGATGCTCTGGCCGCCTGCTTCGACGTAGGCATTGACGAGGATTTTGTAAAGCAACTGGCAAACCGTAAACCCCTCCGCATCGTCTTCCGCGACTCAGGGTTCGCTTCCGATGCGGCCAAGATAAACGTTGAACAGATTTTCAAACTGATGTCACCGACAACTGAGGTCAAATCCATCTAGATGAAGCTGAAATTCAAGAAACAGGAATATCAGACCGAGGCCGTAAACGCGGTCGTGGATTGCTTCAAAGGGCAGCCTTCGAGTTCGGGCGTTAAGTATCGTGTCGATCCGGGCCGCGAAGGTGTCGCAACCCTTTTGAGTTCTCTTGAGGTTGCTGGCTTCAAAAATGAGGATGTTCGCCTTACGTCGTCTCAGCTATTGGAAAACATTCAAGCGGTTCAGCGTCACCAAAACCTGCCTATTTCTTCGGTCGTTGTTGGCGATACTCGAACAGGTTGTCCGATCAACCTTGATGTTGAGATGGAAACCGGAACCGGCAAAACCTACTGCTACATCAAGTCGATGTTTGAGCTAAACCGTCAATACGGTTGGAGCAAATTCATCGTTGTTGTGCCGAGCATCGCAATCCGAGAGGGAGTTCATAAGTCGTTTGAAATTACCGCCGACCATTTCTTGGAAGACTACGGCAAGCGTGTGCGGTTCTTCATCTATAACTCGAAACAGCTTCACAATCTGGAGAGTTTTTCATCCGATGCGGGAATCAACGTAATGATAATAAATGTCCAGGCGTTTAACGCTCGTGGACAAGATGCCCGCCGTATATATGAAGAGCTAGATGATTTTCAGTCGCGTAAGCCGATCGACGTTATTAAAAGCAACCGGCCAATTTTGATACTCGATGAACCGCAAAAGATGGGCGGCGACGCAACTATGGGATCGCTGAGCGAGTTTAATCCGCTGATGATCCTCCGCTATTCGGCAACCCATAAAAAGGAATACAACAAGATCCATCGGCTCGATGCTCTCGATGCCTACAATCAAAAATTGGTCAAGAAGATTGCGGTTCGCGGCATCTCCGTCAGGGGTTTGACTGGAACTAACGCCTATCTTTACCTCGAAGGCATACAAATATCTGCCGATAAGCCGCCGGTTGCCTCGGTTGAATTTGAGATAAAGCAAGGAAACGGCATTAAGAGAATCACTCGCAAACTGAATAAGCGGGATAACCTCTTTGACCTGTCGCAAGGGCTAGATCAGTACAAAGGTTTTGTCGTTTCCGAGATCGACGCCCGGACAAATACGGTCAGCTTTAACAATGGTGACGAGATAAGTGCGGGCGAAGTTGTAAACGACCAGAATGAGGAAGTATTGCGCCGCATCCAGATTCGCGAAGCGATCAAATCTCATTTTGAGAAAGAGCGAATGCTTTTCCATCAGGGTATTAAGGTGCTCTCGCTTTTCTTTATCGACACGGTTGCCAAATATCGACGATATGACGAAAACGGAGAAAGCTCCGGCGAGTACGCACAAATCTTCGAAGAAGAATACAAGAACCTGTTGAGCGAGAATCGGCTGCTAATCGATGATCCATATACAAAGTATCTCGACGGCATTCAACCCGAAAGAACGCATAACGGCTATTTCTCAATCGACAAGAAAAGTAAAAGACTTGTCGATCCAACAGTTGCGGCCCGTGGCGAAACCGCAGGGCAAACAGACGATGTTGACGCGTATGACCTGATCCTAAAAGACAAGGAAAGGCTTCTTTCTTTTGACGAACCAGTGCGGTTTATCTTTTCGCACTCGGCCCTGCGGGAGGGTTGGGACAACCCGAACGTCTTTGTCATCTGTACTCTGAAGCACAGCGACAATACCATCTCACGACGGCAGGAAGTGGGTCGCGGTATGCGAATATCGGTCAACCAGGCCGGTGACCGCATGGATAATCCTGCGACCGTGCATGACATTAATCTCCTGACGGTTGTCACGAGCGAGAGCTACACCGATTTTGTTACTGCACTGCAACGCGACATTAGTGAATCTCTGTCGAGTCGGCCCCGAATCGCCAACCGAGAATATTTCAAAAACAAGGTTCTAACCACGCCTGAGGGTGACATTACGGTTACACCGGAAATGGCTGGGCACATGGAGTTTTATCTAATTCAAAACGGCTACGTGGATGTCGATCAACACATTACTGAGAAGTACCACAACGATAAAAAGGACGAGACGCTGGCTCCTTTGCCGGCAATGTTGACGGCCCATGGAGAACAGGTTTTCGCGCTCATCGACACCGTGTTTAGCGATGCGCAAATGCCCGGAATCGAAGATGGTCGCAAGACACAGGTCAATCCGCTAAACGCTAACTTCGACAAAAAGGAGTTCAAAGAGCTTTGGAGCCGGATCAATCAGAAGGCTGCCTACACCGTGCATTTTGAATCGTCCGAGTTAGTGGGTAAATGTATCGCGGCCCTCAACTCAGAACTGCGGGTCACGCCGCTCCAATATACAGTCCAACGCGGTCAACAAACCGAGACTGCATCCTACGACGAAATCCAGCAAGGCGATGCTTTTACGCTTGACGAAACGGCAACCGAAAGCGTGGCCGCATCAATCCAGTCATCCGTAAAATATGATTTGATTGGCAAGGTCGCGGAGGGAACACAGCTTACGCGCAAAACCGTTGCCGCCATTCTTGGGGGCGTAAATAACGCAGTTTTCCAGCAATACAAAACGAACCCCGAAGACTTTATCTCCAAAGCCTCAACCTTCATTAACGAGCAAAAGGCGACGATGATCGTCGAACATCTTGCCTATGATCCGGTTGCGGAAAAGTACGACACCGATATTTTCACGCAAGATAAGGCGAAGCAGAATTTTAGCCAAGCCGGAGACAAGCTCAAGCGGCATGTCTATGATTATGTTTTCACTGACTCAAAAATTGAGCGGGCATTTGTGACGGATCTTGACACAAGTGAAGAGGTCGTCGTCTATGCCAAACTGCCGAAAGGATTCTCAATCCCGACACCAGTTGGCGATTACAACCCCGACTGGGCCATTTCATTCAAAGAGGGGCTCGTAAAGCACGTTTACTTCGTCGCCGAAACGAAAGGATCACTTTCGTCAATGGATTTGCGAAAAATCGAAAAATCCAAGATCGAATGCGCCCGGAAGTTCTTCGCGAAGATTACCTCGGATCAAGTGAAATACGATGTTGTCGATAGCTACGGTAAACTGATGGAATTGGTGAAATAACGTCCGGCGTTGACGATGTTGCTTGGGGAAAACATAAAAAGAAGATATGGACGTAGTAAAAGAAATACGAGAACTCAAAACGCAGCTGGCCTACGCGAAGAACATTGGGTTTTTCTTTGGAGCGGGAACCTCATGTGCTCTAAATATTCCCAATATAGAGATGCTTACGAATGAGATTGAAAAGCAACTGAAAGACGAAGGGCTAAAGAACTTCAAAATCATTCAAGATGATCTGATTACGACAATTACCGACCACAAAGTCAACATTGAAGATATCCTCAATCAAATCAGACGCGTTAGGGAGATCACAAGCGACCAAAAAACCAAAAATTTCCTTGCGGTGTGCGGCGAATCGGCAAAGGAGTTGGATAAAGAGGTATGTAACTTAATCTACTCAATTATTAATTCGAGCGAAGAGAAAGCTGATATTAAAACCACAAAGAAGTTCTTTTCATGGCTTAACAACATGAATCGCGAATATTCGAAGGAGGTCTTCACAACAAACTATGACCTGATAGTTGAAAGGTCTTTAGAAGCCTGCCATATCCCATATTTCGACGGATTCGTTGGTGCTTTCGAACCGTTCTTTTTACAAGAAAGTGTCGATAAATTCGTAAGCCGAAACGACCTGACTACTAATTGGATAAGACTCTGGAAGATTCACGGTTCCCTAAGTTGGTTCTGGAAAGTCGATTCGGCTGACAACTCCCACCGAATTATCAGGGTCGGAAAATTCGACAAGTCCTGCATTCCAGATAACGAATTGGTCATATATCCATCTAAAGATAAGTATGATTCTTCAAGGAAGCAGCCATTCATTGCCTATTTTGATCGCCTCAAGAACTATCTTCTGGACGGCGAACTACTATTTATCTTTTCGGGATATTCATTTTCGGACCAACATATTAATGAAATAATTTTCAATTGTCTTCGACAAAACAATCGGCTGTATTGCATCGCCTTTTGTTATCAAGATGCTGAAGTGGAACGCCTAGATAAGTTGCTAGGCTCGTCACATATGAACATGAGCGTGTTCGGACCAAAGAAAGCAATCGTAAATGGAACGTTGGAAGATTGGAAATTTGATACAGCGACAGTAAGTCCTACTGAAAAGCATGATCGGTACTGGGATGAAGCGAAGGCGACTCTTAAACTTGGCGATTTTAATTTGCTTGTGGATTTTCTCGTCGCAAATTCAGGAAAAGTGGAGCCGACAAGTTAATTAATAAAATGAAGAGGGACGTTACCTATTTAGGCACAGTCATTAGAGTTGATTCCGGATCCGTGGAAGTCGAAGTTTCTGACGAGATTCCCTCGGCGGCTCCGATTATTAACGGGCGGCTGTACAAAATTGGCCAAATTGGAACATTTGTAAAACTTCCAATTGGCAACGTAACCCTCTTCGGTATCGTTTCTTCCGTAAGTAATGCTCCGAGTAAGGTAAACGACGACCAAAAAAAATATGATTTTGGATCACGGTTCCTAACGATTCAGCTTGTTGGGGAGAAAATTGGTGATGATCCATTTGAAAAAGGCATCGGCACGTACCCTACAATCAATGACGAAGTCCATATCGTCGTCGAGACCGATCTTCAACAGATCTACGGAAGAAGGGACGCGGGTTCAATTGAAATCGGGAAGCATTCATCTTCAGAAAACCTTAGTGTTTATGTTGATCTCCATAAACTTGTTCTACGACATTCAGCAATTCTAGGCTCCACTGGAAGTGGAAAGTCTAATACCACCGTTAGTGTTTTGAAAGCAATTCTGAATGACTACGAGGGCTCACGGGTGATTTTAGTCGATCCTCATGGGGAATATAGTTCTGCTTTCAAGGACGCCCGTGTATTTAGAATAAACGATAAGCTCCATCCTCTCTATATTCCATTTTGGTTGATGAATTTTGAAGAGCTTGCGTTCTTTCTCGTAGGAGCAACGTCAAATGACGAACAGAAACCGGAGCATCGAAAGCTCAGGGAATTGGTGGTGGAGCGAAAAACAAAGAACTTTGACAAGTTGAAAGCTGGAAACGTTGATAAGAATTTCATAACTGCGGATTCCCCAATCCCGTTTAGTGTCAGGGAATTATGGGGCTATATGTATTGGTGGCTCAACGCGTCGTTCGGCGAGGCTGCCGCTGAAAATCAAACCGAGGCGACAGCTCGAGAATTGACGCCGGGCAATTATGAGAACTTGGAGCCGCCAACTTTTGAACAATATGCGGTCGGAAATGTGGCACCGTATAAATCAAAAAAGCTTCAGGAACTTTATTCCTATGAGAAGAAATTGGTCACCAGACTTCGTGACTCAAGGTACGATTTTCTCTTTCATCCAGGCGATTACAAAGATGAAACTTCCACCTGTGACTTGCACAATCTACTAAATGCATGGATCGGCGGCGATCAAAAATTGACGATTCTAGATTTGCATGGCGTGCCCCCCGAAGTGCTAGATATTACAGTTGGATTAATTACTCGATTTATTTACGACAGTATGTTTTGGGGTAGGGATGAAACCTACACCGGAAAGAACCGGCCGGTATTGCTCGCTTATGAAGAGGCCCATTCCTACCTCAATAAAGCGGAGATAAATAGTTACGCGAAGTACGCGGTCGAAAAAGTCTTCAAAGAAGGTAGAAAATTCGGGGTTGGGGCCATGATAATCTCGCAAAGACCGTCAGAGATTTCCGAAACAATTTTAGCCCAGGTCGGAACATATATTGCTTTGCGCCTAACAAATTCTGGCGACCAATCAATTGTAAAAGCTTCGGCTCCTGACAACTTAATAAGTCTAATTGATTT
>JBBQTV010000002.1:0-88515 GCA_038212935.1 Pyrinomonadales bacterium
TGACAGACCGTTGCCGAACTCATATGTGCGATAAATCTTAGCCGAGCTACACGAAGTGGCTCAATTTCCTCCCCCAAACCTTCGCTAAAGGAAGCTGTCCTTAGCCTCGGAGCGTGCACGTCACGCTCCATTTTTTTTGTAAGTGCATCGAACCTTCCCCTGACGGGGAATATGATCATCTACTGAGTCTATCGGCTAAAGAGTCACAGATAATCATGAACCATCATTACGGATGTGCAGCAAAGAGCAAACCAGTTACAACATAGATCACTTGAGCGTTGATGCTCAGCGTTCGATGCCTTAGAGTCGCCGTGTACGATTGACCGGTTGGAACGCCTTCGAACACGAAAGTTTTGATCTTCGCGCCGCTAGCTGCGTTTCACAATATGATCCCGCCAACGCCTCCGCTGGCGAGAGTTTTGCCGTTGTCGTGCCCATCCTGAACTTTGGATTTCTGACGTTGACCGGGCCCAACTCGGGCCCGTCGCCCCTTCGGTTTCAAAATTTCTTAGAAAAGCATGCCGGACAAAATCATCAAAAACCTAATCGCTTTTTCGATCTACGATCACCCAGTATTTGCGGATACGTCGCTCAAGCCGTGAGATGGCAAAGGGTGTGCCGATTTCCTTCGCGAATTGCCATTACCGTAAACGCAGGAAACCAAGAATTGCTCAACCTATTTATGATCGCGATCGTCTATTCTTGCGAAAGAAGTGAACAAAAGGCAAAATCGTGAAATCTCATGAACGAGTCTCGAGTCCCGATACAGCAAAGTCTTGATCTTCCGGCCCAAAGGATCGCCGCAGAAGATGCCTTGTTAATCGAGCGGTGCAGAAAAGGCGACCAACTCGCATGGGATGAATTGGTTGAAAGGTATCAGCGACTGATCTTTGCGATTCCGAAACGGGCCGGGCTCAGCGATGAAGAGGCATCCGACGTCTTCCAGGAAGTCTTCATCACTCTAGTCGAAAAACTGGACAAGATTGAACAACCGGAGCGTATCAGATCTTGGATCGTAACAACGGCCAAATTTAAGACCTGGGGGCATATTCGATCCCGAAAGGGTAACCGCGGACCGGCCAACGCCGAAGAGGCGGAAAGGGAACTGTTAGAATTAGCCGACTCAGGGCCATTGGCCGATGAGCTTTTACTGGAGCTAGAGCAGCAGCATCTCATCAGAACCGCGATGAAGCAGCTAGATGATCGGTGTCGGACGATCCTCACAATGCTTTATATGCATCGGAATCCGGCAAGTTACGTCGAGGTTGCAGCAGAAATAGGCGTTGGGGAAACAAGCATTAGCCCTCTCCGCTCACGATGCTTGAAGAAACTGGAGAAGTTACTCGTTAGCAGTTAACCTGTTTCGAGTGTCTTTCCTTTAGCTACCTGCGCACTGTAAGCATGGAGAATGTCGATCAGCCCGATCATTATAGTGTGGCTAAGATGAATAAAGAAGAACGACTTAAACGGATAAGTGAACTAATGCGTCTCGATGATTCTACGGATGCCCCCGCCGATCTACGAAAGTGGGCACAGAATATTTATCACTCAAGGATAGCCGTCGAGAATGAATCACTCTTAAAGCGTGTTGTTGCATGGCTTCAGTCCGACCTTGCAAGCGGCAAGCCGGCCTTCGGTGAACGATCCACAAGCACGTCGAAGTCACGTCATATGCTTTTTCGAACCGACGAAACAGCGATCGACCTTCGAATCACTGACCGGGGCAAAAAGGTTGACGTTCAAGGTCAATTGATCGGCCAGGGCATGGACGATGCTACTGTCGACCTTATATTCAATAACCAGCCGATAGTGTCATCTGAAGCGGTCGCCGGTAGATTCTCCTTTGGCAGCGTTGCCAAGGAGACTTATTCGATCGTGTTGCGTTCAGGAGACGTCGAGGTAATAATTGAAGAACTCCGATTTGGATGATCTGAACATACAGACACCAGTAACGACGCGGGCAGAAAGCAAATCTTCGCTTTCTGCCTTTTTGCTATATTTCAGACACTTCGATATTGCTTCTGTCATAATGAGTTTTGAATGACTGCAAAAGACCTTGCAAGAAAACTGATCGCCATTCGAGGACGGCGAGAGCAGATCCGCGCCCTTGAGAACTGCAAGGCGGTTTCCTTTATCGACGTCGCGTACGAGATTCGTGATCTTTGTTATGAGGCATGGGCATCGGATCCATTAGTAACAATAAAAGCAGCAAAGGCCGCCGAAACTTTGTCGACAGTTTCCGCTGTTCCTGAAATCGAGGTAATTGCTGACTGGATAGCCGGAATTGCTGCCCTAACCAAAGGCAAGCTGGAGAAGGCGGCCCAACTGCTGCTTCGTGCTTCAAACGGATACCTAAAACTTGGGCTACGACAGGAATCGGCCCAACCTATGATCGCAAGACTGATCGCCCTATCGATGCTTGGCGAGCACCAAGAAGCTATGCGTACAGGAACGCAGGCGCTAGGCATACTTACTGAATACGGAGATGATTTAGCCGCAGGAAAAGTTGAACTGAATCTAAGCAATATAGCGTCTCGACTTGAGAAGCATCGATCGGCCGAAGCCTACGGCCTCTCGGCTCGAAAACGATTCGCCGATATGGGCGAGGACCAATGGCTGGCTATGGCTGACAACGGGCTTGCCATTACTTACACCGAGCTCAATGACTTTCGAGCGGCTGAAAGACACTACGGTCTGGCATTGGACGCTGCTGTTCACTCCCAAATGACGGTGACGGTAGCCGAGGTCGAGGCCAGTCTTGGTTCCCTGGCTTTTCAAAAGGGGAACTACTCCGATTCGTTAAAATATCTTGAGCTTTCTCGCCGTCGATTCGAAGCGATCGATATGCCAATACAGACCGCCGTCGCTCGATTAGAGATAGCCGACGCTTACTTCGGCCTAAACCTGATCGATGAAGCCATTCAAACGTACAAGCTAGTGGTTCCCCTTCTCGCGAAGATGAATCTCACGCACGAAGAAGCGCGGGGAAGAATGAATTATGGTCGAGCAGCTTACATGGTCGGGAAACTATCATTAGCGAGAACTCAACTTAATCTAGCCGGCGATCTTTACAATAAACTGAGGCAGCGTTTAGGAAAGGCGCTAGTCCTTTTATACCGTGCGGAAGTCGAAAGTGTGGACGGTGATTTGGATGCAGCATTGAAGCTCGCTCGGAGGTCAAAGCGCTCGCTAAAGAGCGCCGAGTCTCCAAGGCACAGACTGTCGGTCTTGTGGGTCGAAGCTAAATTGCTGATAAGACTGGAACGAATCCAACGTGCAGAGAAATGTCTCCGCGAACTGAAGGATGAAGCTTCACGTCTAAAGCGGCCCGCCTATTCCCATCTCGTACTTAATGCCCTCGGCGAGATCGCGTTGTCTAAAGGAAAGTTCGAAGAATCCAGGCGGCAGTTTCTTAGGGCAGCCGAGATCATCGAGCGAATGCGTGCTCCACTGCCGGGAGAAGAACTCAAGATCGCCTTTCTGGCCGACCGTTTGGGCCCGTTCGTTAACCTCGCAAAGCAATATATTGGGCAGAAAAAGTACGCGCATGCTCTAATGTGGGTCGAGAGGGCGCGC
This sequence comes from Pyrinomonadales bacterium, assembly GCA_038212935.1. GTDB lineage: Bacteria > Acidobacteriota > Blastocatellia > Pyrinomonadales > Pyrinomonadaceae > OLB17. Next base: position 3,577 of record JBBQTV010000002.1, read on the forward strand.
TCTCGGGCACTTTCGGACTCGCTTTCCGAAAACTTCCGCCATGATCCGGAATCGGATGATGACTACATCAAGCTTCGAACGTCACTCCGGGAGGAACTGAATTGGCTCTATGGTCGAATGGACCAAACGACCGCAAACGACCGCGCCAAGTTAGAACGCGAATCCCAGATCCGGGAACGAAAGATCGCCCAGCTTGACCGACGGATCGAAAGTCTTCGAACGGCGAAAAGTTCAAGTACGCGGGTTTCGTCAAAATTCACTTTGGACTCGGTGGCGGAGATTCGACGACAGCTTGGTGAAAAACAGGCGCTCGTTGAGTTTACGGAGTTAGGAGGAGACATTTCTGCGTTTGTTATCACGAGTGATGGTATAGAGTATTTCAGCGGGCTGGCATCAAGTGAAGAAATAGCGGCCGAACTGGAGAATTTTCATTTTCACATCCAAACAATTCGGCATGGAGCTGCCAGTTTTGCGGGAATGGAACAGTTGTTGAAACAACGCATTGATGTACCACTTCATGGAATCTATTCGAAGATCATCCGTCCAATGGAAGCGGCTCTTGGGAATAAAGATCTTGTTATTGTCCCATCAGGCGTTCTCAATTACGTTCCATTCAGTGGGCTGCTGGGACCTGCGGGATACTTGATCGAATCAAGACAAATAAAACTCGCCCCGAGCGCAGCAGTTTGGTTGAAACTTATTGAAACACCGAAACTTTTGGGCGATCGAGCTTTATTGATCGGATTTGCCGATGAAACAATTCCAATGGTTTATTCCGAAATTGAAACGATTGCTAGTCGTTTGCCGGACACCGACATACGGATCGGGGAAGAAGCGACATTTCTCTCTTTCAAAGAAGCCTCTCGATATGCCAAAATCATCCACATTGCATGTCATGGAAATTTTCGCTCGGACAATCCGATGTATTCAAGCCTGCAGCTTGCGGACGGCTGGGTTACGGTCAGGGATATTTGCCACCAGAAGCTCAACGCTCGTCTCGTCACACTGAGTGCGTGCGAAACGGGAAAAAATCTTATCGCACAGGGTGAAGAAGTAGTAGGCCTCGCCCGCGGCTTCCTTTCTGCGGGGGCGCAGAATCTCGTTTTGAGCCTGTGGTCGGTCAGTGACGCTGCCACGGCGGAATTGATGAGTCAGTTTTACTCTGAATTGCAGCGCGATATGACTGTTTCCGCATCTTTACAGAAAGCACAGAACGAAATGATCGCCCGTGGATACCATCCATATTACTGGGCCGCATTTTATGGGATAGGGAAATAATGTTAGATCACGGATAGTCGTGAAGGAAAATATGTGACGAGGTGTCTTTTTTTGCAGCAGTGCAACACAGTGGTTTATAGAGATGTTTTGGATGGTGGGTTGTGGATAACTTAGGAATACGATCATTTTATCTTTCTTTAACGCTAGGACTGGTTTTAAGTCTTGTGGGCGTTGTCGGAGCTCAGGCTGGGTTCGGTGACGAATGTTCATGCGTTCCGGATGAATTATTGATCGATGTTGCCCCCGCCAACAAGGGAGATCTGCCCGCCATTGCTGCGCAATACAACCTAATACCAACACCGCTTGATCAAGTCGGCGTTCCTGCGACCTATCGAATGCAAATAGACCGTTCGAAAACCTCGCAATCCCCTCTCCAAATAATCGAAGCGATGGCGGGGGATTTAAGACTGGTGAGAAAGGAGACGAATCGCAAACTCCAGGTCGTCGAACGGGAAGGATTGCCGTGGACTCTTGGGCATTCTTGGGCTATCGGGCATTCCTGGGCTATCGGCGCGAGCTCAAAGGGCTATGCCCGCCAATGGTTTCCCGGTCAGATCAGACTAAGTGAAGCGCACAAGATATCAACAGGTAAGGGTGTTACGATCGCAGTCCTCGATACGGGCATCGATCTGTCCCACCCGGCATTCGCAGGTCGGCTCGTTCCGGGCTATGACTTTGTCGATAACGACGCCGATCCGAGCGAGACCGGGATGTTGCGAAATGACCCCATTTATGGGCACGGAACGCATGTTGCCGGAATCATTGCATTGTCCGCACCCGATGCCAAGATCATGCCGATCCGCGTCCTAAACACTGAGGGGGAAGGCGACCTTTGGCGGATTGCTGATGCTATGTTTTGGGCTGCACAGAACGGGGCTACGGTAATCAACATGAGCTTCGGGTATCCTCAAGATTTTACAACTCAAAGCAATACATTCTTGAACGATCTGTTCAACGGTTGTGACGACGTTGTCATACCAGGTGAGAAACTATTTCCGGAGTTTGATGATAATCGTCTGCTGATAGTAGCGGGAGCCGGTAATGGCGGCGGAATTGGAAACGGGGCTGCAAGAGTCTATCCTGCAGCTGAACGTGGAGCTCTGCCATCAAATCCGGATACTGATATTGATGATAACCTGCTCAGCGTCGGAGCTAGCACCCGTCTGGATCGGTTGGCTCCATTTTCATCGATGGCCGATGTTCAAAACCGCAATATTGACCGGTGGGTACGGGTGACCGCACCAGGCGAGAACATCGTCAGCGCAATACCCGGGGGGCGATACGGGCTCTGGTCCGGGACGTCGATGGCGGCTCCGATCGTGTCGGGCATCGCGGCACTGATCCTATCAGCGGAACCAACACTTCCGCTCGAGTCGCTGGTCGAGCGAATCGAAGAAACGGGTTACGAATGGGACTGCAATGTTCCTTCTCGAGGCATCCGGATGGAGACGACCCGGGTGGACGCATTCTGCGCTCTTACTGATAATCAAGCATGTTTCGTACCTCGAACCGTCTGTGATGAATAAAGACGCTTACCTTGACCCTCCGTTACGCTGATCATTGTGGTCGGCGTTTTTTTTTCGCCCCTGTCTTTTCTTTGTTTCAAAGAACACTGTGCTGCTAGTGATCGGAATCGTGTGACAACTCCGGTCTTGAAGGACAAACCATTTACACGAAGGCAGGAAACAAAAATGAAAACTAGAAGATCAAGCTATCAAAATTATGTGAAGGCGGCCCTTATAATCGCCGCTGTTGCAATTTGGACCGCCGCACCATTGTTGAATGATACGGCCGAAGCAGGCGGAGTTCCGATTCTGGTTCGTACGGCCAACCTTTCTTCGCCGACGGGAAGTATAAATCCGCACGGTACCGCCCAATACGAGGTCTATGCTAACGGGAATCGAGAAATGGAAGTTGAGTTCGAAGACGTCAATCTTCCTGCCGGTACCAAGCTCTCGATCATCGTCGACGGAAGTTCGATCGGACAGATAGTTCTTTCCGCGGACCAACGCGGCAGATTAGATCTTCGTACTCAAGACGGACAAACCGTTCCTGTTACAAACGATGGTTCCGTCGTACAGGTTCAAAACGGTTCAACCGTACTTATAGCGGGTGTACTTGGCGGTGGCGGTCCGAATCCTACGCCCTCCCCATCACCTACCTCCTCCCCGACCGCCTCGCCCACAGCATCCCCAACTACCTCGCCCTCACCTAGTCCTACATCAACGCCGAATCCTGGCAATCGGTTTGCCGGCCTTTCGGGGGCGACGATCAATGGCGTACTTCCATTTGGATACGCAGAATTTGAAGTTCATAGCAGCCGCCTCGAACTTGAGGTCCGGTTGCGTCAGATCAATCTTCCCACCGGAACTCAGTTGGGCGTTGTCGTTGACAGCATCTCCGTAGGGTCGATGTTCGTAGAAAGTGATCGTGAAGCTCGGCTCCGACTCCGAAGTGATCGAGGTGAACCGGTACCTCCAGTGGTAGTAGGTTCCACGATCACTATCCAGAACGCAGGCGTAACCATAATGAATGGTATATTTGCAGGATTTGCTGGTCCATCGCCATCGCCATCGCCGTCCCCAACGGGAACGCCGGGACCGACGCCCAGCCCCAGCCCTTCGCTCGGACGGTCGTTTGAAGCACAGCTTAACGGCAATGGGATGGAACCGCCAGTGACTACTCCAGCGAACGGTGAAGTGAAAGTGACGCTTAACGACGCTGAGACTCAAGCGACCATTTTCGGGGAGTTTCATAATCTTAGCAGTGACCAAACGTCGGGTCGGATCGAAACGCTCACTGGCAACGCCACAACGATATATTCATTTCCGGTTCTCGGTGGGCGGAATGGGAATTTTGCAGCGGTAACGATTAATGTCTCTGGAGCCGATATTCAACAACTACGGACCGGCCTTTGGTCGGTGGTACTGACGTCGGTCAACAATCCGGGGGGCGAGATCCGGGGTCGCTTGTTCCCGCGTTCAAACTCAAGCGATTTTAACGGCGATGGTACAAACGATTTTGCCGTGTTTCGACCGTCAACCGGAGTCTGGTATACACAAAATAGTTCGGGTATTACCGCAACCAGCTTTGGTGCAGGTAACGACAAAGTAGTCTCTGCCGACTACGATGGCGATGGAAAGACCGATACCGCCGTAGTAGAGAACGTCAATGGATCAGCGGTATGGGCCATCAAGCGTAGTTCAGATGGTGGAATTACGGCTTTTCAGTTCGGCTTCGCGTCGGACGTGCCACTTCGAGGTGATTTTGATGGTGATGGCATCTCAGATCTTTCGGTATACCGTCCGTCAACCGGTGTTTGGTATATTCTGAATAGCAGCTCCGGGCAGTACACGATCATTCGATATGGCATTGCCGAGGACATTCCGATCCCGCTCGACCTTAATGGCGACGGCCGTGACGAAATCGTAGTCTTTCGTCCTTCTACAGGCGTCTGGTATTGGTATCAGATCGGCGATGGTTCGACCGGCGCGGTCAAGTGGGGCCTAACCGGTGATATTCCGGTCCGTGGTGACTTTGACGGCGACGGTAAGCATGATGTAACAGTTTATCGACCATCAAGCGGCGTTTGGTATTCTTTGAAAAGTTCGAACGGTGAATTTATGATCTTGAAGTTTGGACTGAGTGAGGACATTCCAGTCGCCGGAATCTACGATAACGATTCTAAAACGGACGTCGCAGTTTTCAGGCCCTCGACTGGATTCTGGTACATCCTTCGAAGCACCGACGGAACGTTTCAGGCTCTACCATTCGGTCTAAACGGGGACATTCCGGTCGTTGCTCATTAAGCGATCGCATTTAGAACATCCGAACACAAGCTTCATTAGAGAAATAGAAGTTTCCGAAGCATTTGTTTGGAAGTGACCCCGAAGGCCAAGCCCTCCTTGCTTTCGGGGTCTTTCTCCGTGTCTTTAGGAATAATATTGAGAGAATCGTCGACCTGAGAAACGTATCGGCTTCATGGTAACAAACTGCTCCGGACAGATCTTTCGCAAGCAGTTCAGTTTAGAATTCGGCGTCGCCCGGGAACCGCTGCTTACTCTTCATCAATGATCGCTCGCTTGTGGCTCTTTATCAATTTCGCAGACAGTCCTTTCCACAAATAAAAGGCATTACTATTCCACAAGATATAAGGATACAAATAAGGATACCACGCAAAAAGGACGCTCGTTTGAGCGTCCTTTTCCTTGTAAGTTGTTGATTTATGGAGCCGCCCATCGGAGTCGAACCGACGACCTTTCGATTACGAATGAAACACACTAAGTAAGAAATTTGTCGACAAACTCTAACTGAGAATGCCATAACCGCAATAGCCCCTACAAATATCAACGCTCGAATGCTTGCATCGTTTTGCACGCTCTGTCACAATAAAGCAGGATTAGGACTCAAACTGAGTCCTAATATGAGTCCTAAATCCTGGTAGAGCTTATATGCAAATCAAACACTCAATTTTTAGACGAGGAAAGAAGGGTGCTGACGACGCCAAATCATATCAGAAGGCGTGGACACTTCGGTTCACCTTCACCGACCAGCTAGGAGTCACGAAACGAAAGACGTATCAATTTGCGACTCGGAACGACGCGCTAGACGCACGGGGCAAGCTAGAAGCTGAACTCAAACTTACACAGGGCCAAAGTGTGATCGGCGCCAAGATGACGTTTAGCGAACTTGCTCAGTACGCAAAAGCAACATTCTACCGTCCGGCCGAAATTGTCGATGGTCGGAAGGTTGCGGGTATCAAATCACATAAGCCGACATACGCTGCGATCGATTCGCTTGTTGATTATTTTGGTAAGCGCAAACTTGCGAGCCTAACGCGGAATGATCTTGAAGGCTACAAGTCCTGGCGATTGAAGCAAGGTGATCGACGCGGAACGAAGGGGAAGCTCAAACTGGTGGAGAGGAACCCAGTCAAGATCTCGACGGTTAATCGCGATCTTGCGACCTTTAAGCATCTGGTCAAATTCGCTCACGCAGAAGGCTGGATAAGCAGCGATATAACGCTGGGCTCCAAAGCAATCGATAACGACGCCGAAACTGCCCGCACTCGAACGCTGACGGATGCCGAAGAAATGCGGTTGCTGGCTTCGTGTATAGTTAGCGTAAAGCCTGTTACGTTTGACCGCGATTCACGCGGACAAGGAAAAAAGAAGCCTGTTACACAAAAAATAGAAACGGGTAACCGGCATTTGAAAGCGGTCATTTTACTTGGATTGGATTCAGGACTGCGACGAGGCGAAATATTAAAGCTAGACTGGAAGGATATCGACCTCGAGGCCGGAGTTATAAAGGTCCTCGGTACGCACACCAAGACGCAAAGGACGCGACTGGTTCCAATGACAGATCGGACAAAAGCGGAGCTGAAGGCTCTACCGAACTTCGATTCCAGCGAAAAGGTGTTTCCGTTCAATGACTTCAAGCGATCTTGGGCGACAGCGGTGAAGATCGCAAAAATCGAAGGCTTGAATTTCCACGACCTGCGACGAACGTTTGTAACTCGACTTCAAACCGGGGGCGTTGCCATCGGAATCGCGGCGGAATTAGCCGGACATTCCAGACTTGAAACAACGCAGAAGCATTACACATCGATTGATAATGCAGCGGTAGTCCAGGACGCTGCCGCAAGGATTAACGCTGCCAACGACGCACGGCGTAGCCTTTGGCCTGAAATCATCGAATGATAAACTTTCAGCTGACGGTTGAACCATTCTAAGAGACTGGAACTAGCAGCAGGGTTCATTAATGGCGAGAAAAAAGGCAGATTCACCCCCAGATAAGTCCGAAACAAAGCTTGAGCTCGTTCGGTGCATCGCAACTGCGGCGTTTAATTCGATAATTGCCCACTTGCCCAATGGAAATTTCTCTGCATTCGATCAAATCGTGAATGACATTGGACCGCTTGATCTTAATTATGGTGAAGCTGCGGAGGTTTTTTGGTGTGTCGAGATTTCCCTCCACAATTTTGCCGAATCATCCGATTTTGAAGCGGATTCTTTTACTGCGGAAGCGCACATCGATCACCTACGAAAAATGGCGAAAGATTACTTCGTTGACCGTATTCACGAGGATACAAAGGACCTTCACGTCGCGGACATACTTGTTGAAGTCGAAAGGCAGTTGGAGAACGATTCCATAACTCCCTATTTTCGAGGTGCATGCGAAAGAGTAAAAGAGTTATGCGAGAGCAAAATCGCACGTCTTCGCAAGCGTATGGAGATAAAAGGATCGCTAAACACCCAGTCCAATCCTGAACACAATCTAACTGATCGCGAAAAGTTGCTTGCAAAGATTTGTCCAATGTTCAGAGACGCGACGCCGCAGATTCAGCAAGACGTATGGAGCAAGTTGCTCGACTTCTCACGAAAACAATGGGCGTTGTTCTTTATCGAAGCCGACTCGACGAAAAAACAATACAGCACAAAGGCTGACGCAATTAAAGGGATAATTAAGCCACAAACAAAGAGAATTGAAGAAATAAGCGGACGTACGAATATGCGCGGCGTATCGATAATTGAGGGAAGCGCTCGATACGTCGAAGACTCTGAAAAGGTTCGCGAAATCATAAGCATTCTGAAAGCAGACGCGGTTCTGCGCAAGAACCATTTGTTACCCCTAACAGAAACCTAACAGAAACCTCACAGTCGTAACTACAACGCCCCGTGTTTCATTGAGTTTTTACGGTTGGAGTACCGACCTACCCGAACAGAACCCTAGCGGAATTCTAACAACACAATTTTGCTGTTTTGATAGACGGTGTTTGGCAGAGATTGCCAGCACCGTTCTTGCTTTTACGCAGAACGTCAAAATCAAAATAGGGAAGAACTAATTTAACTATGAAACTGACTGAATACATACGGGAAAAGGACGTGCTTGATCAATGGCCGATGTCGAAGGCCACGATGATCCGGGAGAGGAAGAAAGGATTGCCGTTTGTGCGCCTCGGGGCTTACGTCTGCTACGACGTAAAAATTTTGGAGGATTGGTTTGGCCGGCCGCGGTCTTGGAAGGCCAACACCGCCGAAGGCAAGGAGGGGGAACAACAATGACTAAAACTAAAGGAGCCGACCTTCGCGGGGGCAGCTCCAAAGAAAAACATTTAACAAACAGGACAAAGCGGTTTCTCAGGTCAGAGTATAAGCAATTTTCGCATTCCAATCAATGTAATTATTGCGGCTCGGACTATATGCGATTCTCGCTGATGGGCTATTGCCAGCGATGCCAACAACGGGCAGAATACGTGCTCCGCGAGCGCCTGATGACCGCGGCAAAAGTAAAGACAAGGGGAGCATCTGCTGAGGAGGTGCAAGCATGACGTTTGGCGAACCACTAGGAGCGGGGGACCTTAGGTCCCTCGCGGCGTCGTTTATCACGGCTGAGGTCGCAGAGAGCGCGAGACTTCGGCGTGTCGGTGAGCAGGACGGGGCCGATACTGTCGGACGAGATCGCCGCAACGGCACGAGTTACGCGGGCATTATCTTTCCTTATTTTCTGCCGGGTAAAGATAACCCCCGCGAATATCGGCTCCGCCGGGACACACCGGACATGGAGAGAAAGGCAGACGGCACTACCAAGGAAATAGGGAAGTATCTCTCTCCGGTGGGCCGCCCCAATATGCTTTATTTTCCTCGCGGCACAACGGAGAAGGAACTAGAGGATATTTCCATACCGATCGTTTTCGTCGAGGGCGAGAAGAAGACCCTGGCGTTATCAAGGACTGCGTCACTTGCACCGCGAAAGTTTATCCCTATCGGTCTTTCCGGCGTGTGGAACTTCCGGGGCGTTGTAGCAAAGACTCATGGGCCAATGGGTGAACGTCGCGATATTAAAGGCATGCTGCCGGACTTTGACTTGATCAAATGGGTAGATCGGCAGGTCTTCATTCTATACGATACGAACGTCCGGACGAATGAGAGCGTATCGAACGCAAGGACGCAGCTTGCCCGGGACTTAAAGGGGATGGAAGCAAAGGTGTTATTCGCGGAAATGCCCGAGGACTTCACCGGCAACGGAATTGATGACCTGCTGGGAGATCTTGAGCGCGATGTAGACGAAGAGTTCGCAATCTTAACGCTCGCCGCGATTCTGGATAAGGCGAAAGAGTTCATACCTCCTAAACAAAAGCAGTCCGACCGGCTAGTGGCGGCATTAAGCGAGGCGGAATATTTCCATGATGCCGACGGCGAGCCATACGCGACGATCTCCATCGGCAGCCATCTCGAAACATACCGGCTAAACTCCAGGGCGTTCCGGGAATACCTTGCTCGTGAGTTCTACGAAGCGGAGAACTCTGCGCCGAGCTCACAGGCGGTTCAGGATGCAATTAATTCGCTCAGCGGCCGCGCTCGTTTTGACGGCGTCGAGCGGGAGGTGCACGTTCGTGTGGCCGGTGATGGCGGAAACGTCTACGTCGATCTTGCTAATGATAACTGGCAGCAAGTGGAGATAACGGCGTCCCACTGGAGCGTAATAGATGCGGCCGCATCGCCGGTTCGGTTTCGGCGGCCCGACACCATGCGCACACTTTGCACACCTCAACGCGGTGGTAATCTCTCTGACCTTAAAAAGTTTATCCGAGTAAAAGACGACGACTCTGGTATTTTGCTTCCGGCAGCTATCGTCGGATTTCTTGCTCCGAATATCCCTTATCCGATATTAGCCTTCAGCGGGCCGCCGGGTTCGGCGAAAAGTACGGCTGCCCGCTTAATAAAGGATCTAATCGACCCCGCGAGTATGCCGCACCGTTCGTGCCCGAGAAAAGATGAGGACCTACTAATTGCGGCACAGAATAGCTGGATCGTTTCATTTGATAACGTATCAACGCTGTCAGATGCTATGAGCGACGCTCATTGTCGGCTGTCAACCGGCGGCGGCATAGGGCGCCGCACACTGTATGCTGACGCAGAGGAGACGACGTTCACTGCACGCCGGCCCCAGATATTTAATGGGATTGGCGGCTACGCATTGCGATCGGACTTCGTAAACCGTCTCATCTCTATTGAACTTGACGCGATCTCGACGTTGGAGCGGAAAACGGAACGCGAGGTTCTCGAAGAGTTCGAAATCGCCAAGCCTCGATTGCTGGGGGCCGTACTCGACGCGGTATCAATGGCCCTTCGGAACGCTGATGCCCAGCGTCCGGAAAGTCTGCCACGTATGGCAGACTTCGCTATATGGGCTGCGGCCGCAGAATCTTCATTTGGGTGCGAAGCCGGGGCTTTTCTGCAGGCGTTTAGAAAGTCTCATGAGCGTGAGCAGGCAGGGGTCCTAGACGAATCCCTTGTCGCGGAGGTGTTTCTCGAATTGCATTCAGATAAGAACGGCGGATTCCCGGCCGGGCCGATATTCTTGGCGGACTTACTCGCTCAACTAACGGAACGGGCGGGGGAACAGCGGGCCAGGCGTAGGGATTGGCCGAAGAATCCACAGAAGCTTCGAATCGATCTTTCGAGACTGTCCCCGGCATTTGAAGCCCGGGGCATTTACATTCATTTCCCCGACAAGATAGAACGTAAGTCCGTTATCGTGATAGGTTCGACCCCTAGAAAATCCTTTATAGAAGTGTGTTCAAGTGTGCAGGGTGTGCAAGGCTTGCAAACAGGGGGCTTAGAGCCGATCACTACAAAAGGCGAGGCAAGTTCAAGGGTGCAAGGTGTACAGTCAAGTGGGGAGGGCGTAAATAGCAGTGTTTCCAGCGAGGTACAGGGCTCATCCACACCGTCCAGCACTTTGCCCACCCGTGAGGGGGTTATTCCGGAGTCTAAACCGGCACCGGCAAAATGCACGAAATGCGGGAAATGGGACCCGGTCAATTGTGGGCTATGCGTAATGTGCGGATAGGAGTTATGCACCAAACCAAGCAAAACGAAACCGCCAGCGTAAATAGTAGGCCAAAAAAAATAGCTGAAATCCGGTTACTTGTGGATGTCCGAACCGACATTGTCGAAGTAGTCTTCCGTGAGGCGGTCGGGTTTCCACCGTCAAGCGGAACGACCATAAAGCCTCGTTGCCGGCAGTCTTCGTGTGGGTATTTCCCCGAAGGAGTTCCGACCTGGTAAACCGTTTCGGTCGCGGCTCGGGCGTTTCTATTATCTCGCCGCGGCCGTCATGCGCTCAAGCCAACCGACGCCGCCGATTATCGTGCATACGACGGGACGACATCCTGACGATTCTTCAACGGGCGCCCATCGTTGACGATGGACAAAAACCGGGACGGACTGCGGCTTTGAAGGGATAAGTGTTAAGAGGTGTTTGCGTCTGTTCAAACCCGCCGCGCTGTTTCTTCTTGCTCCCCAGTCTTCCGGTTGAGGATGCCGGCATATCAGGCGAGTGACGTCACCATCGTCAATGTCTCCTCAAACCGCTGAATGGACTCGGAAAAAGAAGCCCCCTGAGCAGTGTTGGGGTTGTTATCCATGGCAACAGCCGAAGCTGGAAAACCTTGATAACCGACCTGACAAATGTGCGGGATTGCCGGAATGTTGGGGGCGGGTGTTTAGGTGAAGGCGATGTGGAAACATGCGAACGTGTGGCGACGTCTGGCGATCAATACAACGAATTGCAACGCGGTGAGACACCTGTAAGTGGTCTGATCATTTAGGGATACTTACGATAATTGCTGGCGTCGTATATCTCTTTGTGATCAGATAAAATTGTGCTTACAATGCCGATCCAACTGAATAACTCTTACGATTAACATACTTATCCCGCGTTAGCGTGGAAATTCCAATTGTACTCCCAGTTTATTCATGCTCGGAGATCCAAAACTCATTTATTTACATCAATTAGTCTCGGCAAGCGGCGGGCGAGTTACGTTAAGTGTGACACTTCAGCCATCGAAAAGCGTCCTTATTATCATCCATAAGCCCGGGACAGTAACCCAGAGCTCTTTTAGGGGCATTCATCGACCGGGTCGCGCCTTAGCAGGAATGATTACTTCGATCGGCTTTTCCAAGCTCTACGGCTCCACGTAAACTTCACTGGTATTTTCACGATTGATTTCGGGCGAGGCTTTCGCTTAGTCCGTGCGAAATACTGTCTCACCTCAGAAGCGGTCTCACGAAATGCCGCTTCATATATTTTTTGTTCGTTTTCCGCGAGGATCGACGCCAGGCAAAGGTCAATATGCCGCTGCAAACTGCGGTAACCTACATCATGTTGCTTAGCGGTAGACCGAAGGCTTCCGGAAGATGCCCAGTCTTCAATGATCGCTGCCCGGTTGGGACTCTGACAGATTGTACAAAACATACTAAGGAGTGTCGCTCACGAAGTCACGCATCCTTTCCATAAAAACCTTTCGTACTTCCTCAAAATCGGAGCCGGTTTCGGTTGCAATTCGTAGTGCCTCTACCTCGATCGAAAAGCGTCTGGATTTATGGTGTAAATGTCTTGGTTGTGTCGCTCCCTTCGCCAAGGCGACGAGTCGATCCATAAGGATAAAGCGTTGGCGAAGCCTCCTCAATCCCTCCTGCACGGATGTCACCGGACTGCCGTAATCATTTTCGAGGCGGATCATCTCGGAGTTGAGTCGTTCCGCAGCCCGCTCGGCGGCGGCAATGATCTCCTCCTTTTGTGCGTTACTCAACCTACGTCGAGTCGAATGTTTGAAGTAATCATTTTTGGGTAATAATCTGTCCATTCTTGAAATTCGATCCGATACTGGAATTATCAAACCCGGCACGAATTACTATCTATTTTATCAGAAAGAATCCGTATCGATCCATATATTCAATTTGTTTCGTGGACGATAGCTTGATGACTAACATTGAATATCCAGGTGGCACTTGCCATGCCGAAGAAAGCAAAATGTTTGTTAGGTTGGGTTTGTTTTAAGTTGCTCAGGCGGACCTTACCGAAGTTGGGAGGATGCACCATCAAGACGTACACGTGCGGCCAATAAATCGAAAAACGCAGCAGGGTCGAACGAGCCCCACTTATTAAACCCTGCTGCCTCCCACATGAGCACGCAGCCAGTGAAGTAGTTGCTCAATTTGGGCCATCTCCTTCGTCGTCGGCTCCGTCTGCATTCGGTCCAGATATCGAACTTTGTTGTATAGGTCCATCCGGGCCATAAGGATTGGAAAGGAGGATCCGGACGAGGTCGGCTTCAGAAGTTTGTCTTTTACTTCAGTGAACGTTTCCGCTAGATCCACATCAAAATTTCCGGGCTCCGGCCAGTCAAGTTGCTGAGCAATTGTTTCTCCATTGAGAGTAAGAGCGAACGCTTTCCAGTCAGACGACGATTCCGGCACCGCAATCTTTTGCTGGGCAGCTTCTCGAATCGTCTGCGCGACCTTACCAAGTTCTTCCACCTCGCTAAGGATCCGTAGAAAGAAGCGTGTGCGCCACAGCTGGAAGAAATCTTCGATCAGTTCTTCGGTCAAGGCATCGTGAGCATCTGGAATTTGCTCGAAATAATCCCGGAGATCCCGTGCAACGTCCCCCGCGGAAGGGCATGCTTCACCTGCTAACTGGGGTTGCTCGTTCCAGGCAAATCCCGCGTCAAGAATCGAATAGACGTGGTCGCCCACAATCGATGCGACATCGTGATCTAAGGGGAAAGACTCTACAAACCATTCCGACAAAATCTCTGCCACATAGTCAATGTCTTGATGCTGTTCCGATTCCGCTGTTGTGCGCTCTAACGAGACGGCGGCTACTTCTCGAATCGCACACTCACGCAATCGACTAAGAAGCTTCTCGCTGGCTTTCTGTAGGATGCAGTTCCAAATTTCGTCGTCGACCGGTGGCCCCCATCTATTTCGGTCCCTTACCACAAACTTACCCCTTTTACTTTGATGGTTCCGATTGGCAGCTTTGCGAGTCATGTGCTGAACCTGCTATTTTCTATTTATAATGTCGGAAACGCCGCAAGTCTTCTTTCGTAAAGATTGATGCCAACGGTCCGAGGAGCACACACTTCCTCGGCCAAGCGGGTTTCGGTAAATCTACTAAGAGTATATAATCTTAGTCAAGCGGGTTGGGAAAGCAAATTCGGCCATTTAGGGAGGTGTCTCTAAATGGGTCGAGCCTCAATCGAACGGCCGAAGAAATTAGCGACGAAGCTTGCACAGATTCGTCACTCATTGGGCTTATCGCAAAACCAGATGATTGCCAGACTAGATCTAAACGATAGTGTCACCCAAGCAGAGATATCGGCCTTCGAACTCGGGAAGCGCGTTCCTCCCCTTATGGTTCTACTTAAATACGCTCGGGCTTTTAATGTTCACGTTGATGACCTTATTGACGATGGAATTCACTTTCCTAGCTAGTAAGGAATTTCTATCGATCTAACTCGATGCATGTAGATAGTTGACTCATACTATTCAACCCTAGCTTCTGTTTCAACGCTTTTCGCTGCAATCGTCGAGTCTTGTTACCGGGCGGCCGAGGCGTCGTTGTTGCCCTTCGATCCCCAAAGCGGGATCAAGGACCCGCAGCCCTGGCTAAGATTCGATCACTTGGTCTTGTCGGGCAGAAGTTGAAAAGAATCGAATGCTTTCAGCGTCAACTCTTCGGCCTCAGATCCTTCGGCTAGGTGAGCCAAAAGCGTATAGCCGCGTTTGCCGACCAAGAACGCCCGTCCGATTCCTCGCGCGCCATCAGGAAGTTTGAACAAGAATTCAAGGCCTCGATGCCCGGCCCAGGTGAACGGCCTTTCCTTTAAGAGCTCGGCCTTCCTTCCACGCAGAACACCGTTTCGTACCCCTGCCAAGTAGTCTCCGATTTGCTGATCTGTCTCGACCTCAAACTTGGGATCGGAGAAAATGCTATAGCCCACCACAATCCCGGCTTCCACTAACACCCACATAAACAATTTACCGGTCGTCAGGCCGCCGTTTTGTGATAGCTCGTGCACTCCGTCAGCTTCACTCGGTAATTCAACGGAGAAGCCACCTTCAGCCGAAACAAAGATTTCCTTTGGCAAAAGACTTGTCAACGTGCGACTACCCGACTCCGCAACTTTGGCCTCGACCTCGCGGCGTTTGTTCGCTGCTTCAGTGCGTTCTCGATCGCTCTGGGCAGCTACCGGTACCAGCGCAAGATAAACAAATGACGTCGCAGTAAGGAAACGAAATATTACGGAAGTTTTCATGAGCACTGTTTCTCCATCTTTATGGCTAATCTGACCTCGATGTGCTTAGTTGCGCAGCAAACCGCTTTAGTTGTAAAACTTGCTTTTTGCTTTTCGCAGGATCATAAATTGTAGGTCGTTGATCCCCAAAAACAGGATCACGCCTCCGGGAGGGCCTTATAGTTCGTGTCATTGCTAGTCAATATCGGCTTTTTTGCAACTCGGAAATGGGAAGACCAATTCAATATTAGTTTGATCGGTGATGGCATCAATGAGGATCGCTGGGGTTTTGATATCGTAGATGCCTGACCCATCCTCTGTTGATATCAGCTTCTCAAACGCCGGGCAATCCTCGTATTTACCGGAGTAAGCGCCGATGGTTCCGAAAAGCTTGCCTTTCTGACCTTTTAGAATCCTGATCACAAAGCGGCCATTTTCGTCAATGGTTGTGCGTGACGCAGGACTATCATCTTCGCTGACATTTTCTTCATCGCTGTTGGCCACAAACTCAATGGAAGCATATTCGGCATTGTCTTCGTTTGCGGTCTTGCCGTCGCTCATTTTCAGGACGCCCGTGACGGTGATGACCTCGGCCGCCGCCGGAGCGTTTATCAAAAGGTCCTTGATCTTGGTTCCGGGTTCAATCTGTAATAGTGCGGCTTCTTCGCGTTTATTCGTTCTCGGATAATAGAAAGATCGGAAGGGCGCGTCAGCCGTGATCTTGTCATCGTAATTGAACAAAAGCACATACGAACCAGCCGGGACCTCAGTTATCGCAAACGAACCATCAGGTTCAGTGCAATCGAAATGCGAGGAGTGGCCCCTCGGTGTCCCGCTGGCCGGCACCAACTTCAAGCAGACATCCTTCAGCGGCTTTCCTAATGCATCCGAAACCTTCCCACTGATCAAGCTATCGATCTCAAAGTAAAAATCGCGTTCGGTGTGCTTCTTCTTGGCGTCGATCACAACTTCCGTGTTGCCAGGAGTCTCACCGTAACGGTTATCTTTATAGCCCGCGATAGGTTCGGGGCGGACGACATATTTGCCCGGCGGCAAACCATAGATCTCGTAAACGCCGTTCTTATCGGTCTTCAGTTTTATTGTCTTTCCGTTTCCGGTGATTGTTACCTCACGGTCGGCCAGTATCTCGGATGACCACGGAATTTCCGTCGTAGCGCTCGCAGCCTGTTTGATAAGGTGGCCTGAGAGACGAGTTTTGTCGATAACATCTTTCACGTTTTCCAGGTAGAGCATGTCGGCCCCGGCCCATTTTACCAAGTTCGAACGCGAACACGTCGGTCCCGCCCACATACCGCTTTGTGACGGTTTTGCACCTAGGTAGAAGAGAAATTCACTGCCTATTCCGTCCTCGGCAAATGTCCAAACACAATCGCCACCGCCGCCCTGTGCGAAAGTTAGCTCTTGGCCGGGTTTCAGCGTTCCTTTGAATGATCGCTCGACGACCAGTTTCGCACTCTTGATGCCGCCGACCCCGAAGGTCTCTTCGCCCTCCCCCGCCTTATGGACCGACTGTAACCTAAGGATCACAACGTTCGGCGTTCTAGCAAATTCTTCATCGACCGTCCCGTTCATCATACAAGAACAGGCAAAACCACGACCCACAAAAGCAACAAAGATCAAAGCGATTACCGGTAAAATTCTTTTCAAAAGCATTGTTTTTCCTGAGAGAGTTAAAGAGATGTGACTTCGGTAGTCTACCACCAAAACCTCCCACACCAACAAAAACTCCGCTAATTACAACGGATGGGCGAATGGATTTTGATATACTCCGGTTACCTATGAAGCGCTTCTTTTTTGTCGCAATAGTCTTTGCCTTTCTACTTGTTGGTGGTATTTCCGTTTCGGCTCAAAAAGCGGCGCCGCTGCCTCCGCCTGCTCCTGTGCCGGATTATTTTCCGCTACAGTGGAAGGAGTATTCATTCGCCGAGGACAATATCCGATTTCGGTTCCCGGTCGAGCCAAAGCGACAGGAGCGGTTTGTCGGAACCGGAAAGCATGTCGCCCACCTTTATAGGCATCAATCCTTCATGCTTTTCGACGTTAGCGTGATCTTTTTTCCCGACGATTACGATTTGGGATCTAACGCGGACGTGCTCGAGAACGCAATTCAGGGCGGCCTTGATTCGGTCAAAGAATTCGAGCCGAAGATCCTAGAGCAGGAGGACAGTGTGGTCGACGGTCATCCCAGTCGATTCGTATTGGTCGAATCGAACCATGGGCTGATCTTGCGGTTGAAAACCTTCACAGTGAAAAATAGATTGTATACAGCTATGACGGTTACAGAAAAGGGAAAACCCCACGGCTTTAACTCAGAAAATGATTTCGAAGTTATTGCCATGGCATTTCTAGATTCCGTGCGTCCCATCGAAGCGAAATAGCGGACGTATCAATTGAAGACTTCGGAAATAATGACCGCCTCGTCAGTCTAGCTATTCTGTTTAGGTATTGTTGGGTGAATGTGGGGAAATCGCGGGCGGTAAAGAAAAATATTTTCCAAGTAGCGGTGCAGTTTGAAGAACATTTTTTTAGAAGCCGAGCCCCGACATAAACCGACGCACCTAGAATCATCAAGAATAAAGCCGTAAAAAGTAGATCCTGTTTCCAAACGACTAGGGCGACCACGAGAATGCCTATGCCGCCTATCGCAGTAATCCGCCCGCCTTCTTGCGCCATGTCGTACATTGATTTAGATTCGGGCATCGTTACCGCTCCTTTCTCGTTTTGTGACCCACTAACATTTTCCACAACCGGAAACTTCATTTCCAGTAGCACAAAATCTGCCCCAACCATTGAAGAAAGCCCGCAAACAAAGGCGCCTGACTGATTTCGTGCCTTCGCTTCTGCATATGATTCCAATCAGAGACCTTGCGGCCCGGAATCTACCTTTACTTAAACGTGAAATCGGTGTTATTTTTTCCGCCATATGGGAACATTCGATCTAGACGATGCGACGGTCGAGCCGAACGCCGACAAAACACATATCGTTATTTTCCGAACGGTGCTTTTCACCTTACTTGGACTCGTCGCCCTGTCAGCCGTTGCTGGAGGCGGCTACTACTACGGGAAGTACAGAGACTCGGAATCAAAGGTGGCCGCACTTTCGGAGCAAGTCGGAAATCTCGAAAAGGATATTAAAGCGATCAAGGCTGAAATCAATGGTCCAGTAGACAATAATCAGGAAGAGTTGAGCGGCCAAATTACAGAGATCGACGAAAAGCTTGATAAGCTTATTCGCGAGGTTGGAAATGTCGAGTCTTCCGTGTCTAGTATCGAGAGCGACGTAGGTTCTATTCAGTTGAGGATCGGGTACTGATTTAGGAGGTGGTTTCGCCGTCGAATATCCTAAGTTAAGTGCTTTCAATGAGTCTTGCAGAGTATGAATTTTACAGAAATTGAAATTCAGTACCTTACCCACGAGGCACAAAATAGCGGACGGATAGTCCTAAATGAATTTTATAGTAACGTGCATATTAAAATAGCCGCATTTCGTGAGGAATATGGCGGCATTCCTGAGGCAAACCTGTATGCTACCCAGCTTCGGGAATGTGCCGCTGCAGTCGTAGACGTTCACGTTAAGCGTTATATTGAACTCGCTGAGGAACTCGAAAGGTATCCGGATGGGGAAGATCTGAGGAGACTCTCCGACTTTACACGCCCATATATTACAAAACTCCTTCCGCGTTACCGGGAATTCGCTGAACGACCTTTCGGGGAGATTGTTGCAGGTGAGATCGTTGATGCTGCCGAACACGCTTTGGAGTTTGATTTAGACACGATATTTTCCGAACACTGGAAACCAATGCTGACGCTTCTTATGAAAGGAAGAGTCGCCGAAGAACGGTCAAAGTCGACATCGAGAAGTGATGCAAATTCCGCTTCTTCGGCTCCGATCCAACAAATATCAAATACCTTTAATGCCCCAGTGGGGGCGGTTCAGCAAGGAGACAATTCGTCGGCTTCGGTAGTGTGGTCGACGAGAGAAGATAAAGAACTTGATGCCAGCGGGGACATATAATCGATTCTCGGCGAATTATTAGTCACCCGACAATAGCCGTTTCGTGAGTTCACCGACAACTGTCTTTCCCGCTTCAGTCGCTACACCACCCAGTCCATTAAGAAACAGTCGGATGCGCGATTGTTTAGGTACGCCCTTTTCTAGCTCCTCTTCGAGAGCGTCGATATACTCCACGCCAGATTCCGCATTTTCCGACGTGATGTGGCCCCGAAGTTGGTCTAGCAGTTCGTAAATTTCCTGCATATTCGGTGTGGCTGTTTGGACTATGTTCGCAATATTGCGGTCACCCTGCTGAAAAGCGCCAACGGGAGCGTTAAATGTATTATGAGTTTGCTGGAAAAAAGGTGGTGGTGGATCATTCGAATCAACGTCCCGCGAAGAATTACCTGCGTTCACGCCCTCGTGGGTAAGCCAGACTAGAAATCCACTATCGTCCTTTTGTTCGATTAGTCCCTCACCCTCAAAGTGATCGCTGGCTTTCTCGAGCTCGGTCTTATCCCAGTCGGGATTGGTATCCAGAAACAATTGCAATTGCACAGGCGTATACCTTTTGCCGCTGCACTGGTCGAAGATCCATCGGAAAAGATCATTGCGTTTACTCATCTTTTTCTTCTTCGTTTTATTGAGCCTTGTCTCCTTCGACTTCAATATTATCTCATTCATTTTAGGTTCTATCTTCAAGAAGGCTCTTTCTTCAAAGAGCGTTAGCATTTGTTCGCGGTATTCATCAGTCCACTGATTCCTTACCATAGTTATCGTTCCGCCACCAAAAGTGGGAATCATACGACTCTGTTGTTTGATGATATCCTTAGCCCTCTTGATAAACTCTAGTACGTCATCGTGCTCAATCAGTTCGCCTTCCGCCTCATATGCGTCGACATATGATTGCATTCTTACCTCTGCCATTCTTGCCGCCGCCTCGATTTTTAGAGTGTAATCGGTTTGAGCTGTATTTTCATGGCTAACAAACTTGTCATTCTCCACTTTCTTTTTCGCCTCTTCAAAGATTATTCGCGATGCGTGAAAAAACTTTGCATCTGCATATTCTTCAGCTTCTTTGCTTATTTTCATAAATCGTAAAAAAGGCTTCGCCCGTTGATGGACGAAGCCTTTTGTTTACGGGCGAACTATAATGCAGTTCGAAGCAAGCTGTGGGGCACGCCCAGATAAATTTCTAGGCGTGAGGATACCATAGATAAAGCAAATTTCAACTGGAAAGCCGCGGCGGGTGCCGATGGTAAATATTGTGTAGCGGACTGGCCGCACGGTTACGCAGGCGGTTTTACACCCGCAGGAGTTGCGTGGCCGGTTTGATGAGAATAGGGCTAGTCGAAGCCTTACTTTTTCGCGATATGTCTTTCCATTAATTTGGCGCCCGCCATGCATCCATTTTCGTAGTCGTGCATCTCACAAAAATAGAAATACGGATTTTGAATAATCGTTAATTAAAAGTATCTAAAAATCGAAGCGAGGTAAATTTTATGAAGGGCTTTGCAAGTATCAGCCTTACGGTTGTGGTGTGTCTTTGTATCGGAGTTGTGTCGGCATTCGGACAGACCGCATATCGGATATCGGCCCCGTACACGCACCAGAATTTGACGATCTTCCTTATCCACGGTGAAGTCACAAGCAGCACTAAAGATTTGATCCCGCTACAGGAGGCGATGGAGATGGGGATCTTCAAGGTTTATGAAACTGAGGATGTGGAAGAGCTAATCGTCGAAAACATCTCGCCGAAGTATGACGTTTTCATACAGTCCGGGGATATCGTTAAGGGCGGAAAGCAGGACCGCGTGCTTGCGATCAGCATCATCGTTCCGCGAAACTCCGGCAAGGTCTCGATTGAAGCTTTCTGCGTTGAATCAGACAGATGGGACGACCGCGGCGATGAAAGCAGTAAAGAATTTTCTTCATCGAAGGAAAGAATTGTTTCTAAGGAGTTGAAGATCGCGACCAATGGAACTGGATCAGGATCTGGAACGGGTTCGGGATCGGCATCGGGATCAGGAGGGGGTTCGGGAAGGGGTTCACAAACAGAAGTTTGGAATCAGGTGGCGAACGCACAGAGTAATATGTCTGCCAACGTGACGGTCGATGTAACGGCAAACAGTTCAGCCTCGAGCCTGCAGCTTTCGCTTGAGAATAAGAAACTTGTAAAGACCAGGGAAGAGTTCGCAAAGAAATTCTCTGATCTTACTAAAGGCAAGACTGACATCATCGGGTATGCCTTCGCCATCAACGGCCAGATAAACAGCGCCGATATCTACGTGTCCAATCACCTCTTCAACAAGGTCTGGCCGAAGATGCTAAACGCGGCCGTCACCGAAGCGATCTCGCTGGCTGATCAAACAAAATTGGAGATGGTACCGACCGCCGGCGATATCAGCACCTTTCTCTCGGAGGCCGATAAAGGAACACCGAAAGAACGTCTAACCGTTGCCAAATCAAAAGTGATTACTCGAGCGACAAAAAACGAAGTAGTGTACGAGGCGAGAGATAAAGCGGACATCGTCATTCATCGTAGCTACGTGAAATTGAACTGATCGAGCCGCACCACCGCGCAAAACCTAAATAAGGTCTCAGTTTTTGTCCGGCAACCGCAAGGTGGAATCTAGCGGGTCCGAGCTGCCAAATGTATTATCCTAGCCGTATGATTGATGATCGATCCATCCTATCGAACGCGGGGGTTGCCGCTTCGTCTGAGGAACGTGCCGAACAACTCCGCCAAATGAACGAACACCTTACGCTAGAATCGGCGAACCTTGAGGCCGAACGCGAGCGGTCCCGGCTTTCGGCTATTGAATATGATCGCCGTGAGCGTGTGAGATTCGAAGAGCTCAACCTAGATGATGTAATCGAAATTCCCGGCCGTGAGGGGGGCGAGACTACCATCATCAGATGCGTGATTAATAAAGGAGCGCGTCTGCGATACATGCCGCAGGAAAGTGGTTGAGTCAATTCAAGAGTGCAGATGGTATAAGAATGTACTTCGCACTATTAATTTGAAGTTGCAGACCGCTTGTGGACGAACTAGTTTCTTTCTCGCTTTCCGAGATTCTAACTAAATGACCAACGATCAAGATGTTCAGGTTCAACTCGACCAAGTAAAAGAGGCGATCTTAGATTAAGATTTGAAATTCTTGAAATCGCCCCAAACGGCGACTGTTATTCCAGGGGTTTGGACATTGAAGAACAGGGTGGTCCCGTCGGGACTAAATGTTGCCCCGGCGACTTCTGACTCGTCATACCCAGCAAGGATATTGCGGGCAAAATCGGCGATCTTTCCGTTTGAGGAGAGGATCCGGACATAGTTGTCTTCCGTCCCACCCAAACCTTTGTAATCGCTATCTTCGCACATGTATAGATTGGCGGAATTTGGGTCGAGACAAATGTTGTCCGGCATGTCCAACAGCTCGCGATCCGGCGACTCAAAGAGAAGCGTCAAGCGTCCCTTGTCTTTGCCAGTCGGTTCGTACAGCCAGACCTGTCCGCCACCGGCGTCGCCGCCACTTGATGAAACAAAATAGATCTTTCCATCCGGCGATGACCAGCAACCCTCGAGTTTATTGAAATGGGCCGCGCCTTTTCGGGCACCCTGCTTAAAGACGGCCTGTTCGTCTGTATCCGATCTAGTTGTGTTCGGATCGTCGATCGTGACCCAGCGGGCATCGAAAGCCGTTCCCTGTGTCTGGCCAAACTGGGTGTTGTAGTTTGGCTTTTTGTGGATCGCCAGCATCTGGAGCACGCCGCCATCTGCCAAGCGGTTTCGCCTGCTTGGGATATAACGATAAAATCCGCAGAATGGCTTAGCGTCTTCGGTCAAGTAAACGATACCTGAATGTGGATCGACCGCGATCGCCTCATGCGAAAAGCGTCCCATCGCTGTCAAAGGCACGGGCGGAAGTGAGTTATTAGCTGATGCCTGAACCTCGAAGCAGTATCCATGCGGTTTTGGATAGCCGCCGACCGGCTCATCGTCGTCATCGGTATATTTTGTCGTACCGTGTGTCGTCTCTTCGCAGGATATCCATGATCCCCAGGGCGTCGGGCCTCCGGCACAATTGTTCAACGTTCCGCTGAGACTAACGAAATCGCGTTCGATCAGCCGCGTACGCGGATCGATCACAAGCGTGGTCGTTCCGCCGCCTGCCATTTCGTCATAATGATTTGACGTGCCGATCGCAACTCCGGTTTTCGGCACATCGTCATTGATCTCGTGATTGCGTACGAGCCGAAGCTCGTTGCCCACCTTGAACGCGGCCATGCCGTCGTGCTCGTTCGGTGTTAGCTGTCCATCGGACATCTTGTCGCCTGTTTTGCCAATAACGGTGTATTCAAATCCGCGCGGCAGAGCGAGGACCCTCTCTCCGGTGTTCTTGGCGGCGGTCGGTACCAGTTCGCCAAATCCCACGGCACGCATGGCCTCGACCGACCCGCGTCTCTCTGCACCTTCGGCAAGTTTTGAAAATCCGCCAAACGCGGTAAACAAACCCGCTGCCGAGGTTGAAGTGATAAAGCTTCTTCTGTCCATAAGCCAAGTTTAACAAAAGCGGAAACGGAAGATGTTACAGAACCCGTTATCGCTTAAATGTGGACGCGTTACCAGTCCAATTTTACGCCGAACATCGACCACCATTTGTATCGCTCGTCCTGGCGTATCCGGTTCGAGACGCCTTCGTAACTTACGAATGGTCGATCATTGATGTTGATGAACTCAGCGAAGATCCGAACGTTTTTTGTAAGACGCTGGCTCGCTGAGAAATCGAACTGCAGGTGGTTGTCAACAAAAAGGTCGAATGCGGGCGATCCTGCAACCTCGCTCAAATATCGGTCTCGATAATGGAGCGACCCGCGGCCAGAGAAGCCATACTTCTCATAGAATACCGAGAAATTCGCCACGTTCTTTGCCTGGCCGGGCAAAATGGAATCGCGTCCAGGTTCGCCGATCTCCTCATTCGGCAGCACTGCGTCCGAATTTACATACGTATAATTAGCGTAAACTCCAAAGCCGTCCAGCGGTTTAGGAAGAAAGCTGAATCGTTGGTTATACGAGAGCTCGAGACCGTAAAGGCTTGCACTCTCTCCGTTCCTCGGCTCGAGCACTTCGAACGTCGTTGGTTCGCCGCCAAAGGCGAGATCTTCTTCGAACCTGAACGGGAAAATGTAATTCTTAAGCCGTTTGTAAAAAAATCCGCCTGAGATCACCCCGACGTTTTGGAAGTAGTGTTCAATGAGTACATCGAAGTTGTCAGAGGTCGTCGGAAGAAGGAACGGGTTTCCGCGTTCAACTTCGCTGTCTTCTCGCAAGATCAGTTGGAATGGAACCAGATCGACGTAGTTTGGCCGCGCGAGGGAACGGGTATAAGCAACTCGGAAGTTTGTGTTGTCGCCAAACCTATATTTTGCGTGGATGGATGGGAACCAGTTTCGGAAAGAGTTGTCGCCGTCGAGCTGCTCGGTCAGGTCATAATCACCTTCGTCATCGAACAAAACCCTGAACCCGGTGTATTCAACGTCCGTTTGCTCATAACGAAGTCCGGGAACTAGGACGAACCTGTCACCAAAGCCGAGCTGGGCCATCGCGTAGAATGCAAAGATGTTCTCGCGGGCGTCATAATCTGCAGAATCTTCTTCGAAAAGCTTTTCGCTTTCGGCGGTCGGAGAATTGCGTATTGCCGCCACCCTTTGTGGATCTTGAAAAAAGGGCAGAAACTCGTAAACTCCGCTGCGGTAGGATGTTTTGTTAAAATTCGGATCAAGAATATCGACCAAAAAAAGATCTTCGTCGAGACCAAACTCGAACTCCTCGTTGTCGCGTTCCTTGCGGTTGAAACGATTCTTGATTCCAAACTTCAACGTTCCGGCAAAATTGTTGCGGGTCGGCAGTGGAACGGCTACATTGAACTGAGCGGTAAAACTTCTTTCCGCCGTGAAGTTATCGCCGGATGTAAGCTCGTCGAAAACAAACTGGTTGATATCTTGATTAAGCGGATTTGCCTGAATATTTTCGGGATCTATCGAGTCAGGCGAAACGTTCGGAGCGAATTCAACATCTTCTTGAAGGAAAGCTGAGCTGATATTCTTGGGCTCGTCTTCCTCGGCGTAGCCGTAAGAAAGGCGATAATCGATCATGATCGAGCGGCCAAGCAGGTGCCGTCCGCCACCGGCGAACTGATAGATCCGTTGTGTCTCCAAGCGATCCCGAAGCTCGCGGGCGATCTCGTTATCCGCAACCTTGTACCCCACAACCCGCCGAAATTCGTCGTCTTTGAAATCATTAAAGATGCCGCGAAAATAGATCTCCGAGGTATTGGAAAATCGGTAATCGACATAAGGATTGATTCCCCAGCGCCGTCGATTGACCTGATAGTCTCGAATCTCGATCTCCTCAAGGAAGCCTTCGTCGTAGGCTGGTTCGGTGCTTTCCGACCCGCGACGAGTATTCAAGTAGCTTCCTGAAAAAAGGAAACCTAATTTCTTATTCGCGAAGCGGCGGCCGAATGTACCGTTAAAGTTCTCGATCCCATCATTCACCAATCGGTTATAGCCCAGTCCGAATGTTAGGGAAACGCGCGTCCGTTCGGGTGCTCCTTTGGTTATCAAATTAACGGCACCACCAATTGAGTCTGCGTCCTGATCGGCCGTCAGAGCTTTTGTGACCTCGATCGAATCTAGTAAATCTGCCGGTATCACATCCAGAGCGACCTGCCGAACATCGCCTTCAGGTGAAGGAACTCGCTCGCCGTTTATCTGCGTTGAGTTGAGGCGAGCCTCGGTTCCGCGAACCTGAACGTATCGGCCTTCACCCTGATCGCGCTCGATCGTAATACCGGGAATTCGCTGGGCAGCTTCCGCCGCATTCGGATCGGGAAAACGTCCGATCTGATCCGAGGAAACAATGCTCTGAATGTTCAAAGATTCTTTTTGCTGGTTAAGAGCTCTTGCCTGACCCTCAAGGATCGGCGATTCGACGGTGACCGTTTCACTGATACCGGCAGACAGTGAAACGTCGACGCTGGATGGCTGCGAGCCGGCAACAACAGTTACATCGATTATCTGCGAATCAAACCCAAGATAGCTGACCTCTATTTTCTGTGGGCCTGCCGGTACTCGAAGCAGTGAAAATGCGCCGGTGCGATCGGTCTCTGCCGAAAGCGGCGTTCCGTCAACCCTGACGCTCGCTCCAGGCAAGGCATTTCCCGTAGTGCCGTCTAACACGCGTCCCGAAATACTCCCGGAACCTTGAGCCATCGCAGCCGTGGCCGAAAATGCGATAAGAAACAAAAAGGCAATAGGGCGAATAGCCCAAGATAGACGATTCATAATCAAGCTCCGTTTGGTTTGTCTTATGTAGGGAACAAACGAAACTATAATCTGAGCATGTTATCGACTCGTTACATTTCCATTACTTTACAGTTACTAAATCGCGCAGACCGCACAAACACAGAATCCGGCTAATTAATAGTCATTTAAGATAATTGTCACACAGGTGTTTGTCTCGAGTTCCAAGATTCTAATTAAATGACGAACGAACAACATGTTCTTGGCGCGGTCTCGACGAATGAGATCACATCGTCGCAGGGCATTTTGCAAAGGCTCTTTGCTCTCTGGTTCGATGCGTTTGTTTACAACCAGATCTGGGAAGACCCGCGTGTGGATATCGAAGCCCTTGAGATCAATCGTGAATCACGCATCCTTACGATCTCGTCCGGCGGATGCAATGCGTTGAATTATCTGGTTCAACAGCCGGCCAGCGTGATGGCGGTCGATCTTAATCGATATCACATCTACTTGCTTCGCCTGAAGATAGCCGCGGCCCGATCGCTTCCGCACGAGGCGTTCTTCAATTTCTTTGCCCGCGGAAAGCATGATGCGAATCTGACGAATTACGATCGCCACATCGCCCCGAATCTGGACGGCGAATCTCGTGCATTTTGGGAGCAAACCGGCGTCGTTGGAATCCTTTCAGGCCGCCGCCGGATCGAGATCTTCAGCCGACGTGGGCTCTACGACAATGCCAGAAATGGCTATTTTCTGCGATTCTTTCATAAATTTGCCCACATTGTCGGTCTATATCCCGAAGAGTTGCTAACTGCAAACAGCCCCGAGGAACAGGCACGACTATTTGACGAGAACATCGCTCCATTTTTTGATTCCAGGTTCATACGGCTCGTCGGTCGCATGCCGATTACGATGTTTGGGCTAGGAATACCGCCGCAGCAGTTTGACGAATTAAAGCAAGATCTAGCGGGCGGAACTGTGATCGATATTTACCGCTCACGAGCACGGCGCCTTGCCTGTGATTTTCCTATCGACGAGAACTACTTCGCCTGGCAGGCTTTTGGACGAAAATACGACACCGAGAAGAACCTGGCGTTGCCGGATTACCTAAAACCCGAGAACTATGACGCCCTGAGAGACAACATTCACCGCGTCAATGCCACCGTGGGGTCTGTCAGTTCCGAGATAATGGGCCGCCGGCAAGGCACTTACAACCGCTTCGTGTTTCTGGATGCACAAGACTGGATGAATGCCGATCTGATGACCGAATTGTGGTCCGCGATCGCCGAGCGAGGCGAACCGGGATCGCGAATCATATTCCGCACCGCCGCCGCTGCCTCGCCTTTGCCTAAGAATCTGCCGGCGGATCTGCTGTCGCGGTTTGAATACGATGCGGAGTCGTCGGCCGATCTTTTCAGACGCGACCGTGCGTCGATCTACGGCGGGTTTCATCTGTACGTTCTAAAAAAATGATCGACCAGACCGCATCCACAGCCTTTACGCGAATGGACGCGATGTATCGCTATCAGCGATATTTTTACGATGCCTCGCGTAAATATTACCTTCTCGGCCGAGACCGCCTGATCGATGAAATGCCTGTCAAAAAGGGAGATACGATCGTCGAGATCGGTTGCGGGACCGGCCGCAATCTGAATATGCTCGCCGCTCGTCATTCGTCAGCTCGCTTTTTTGGTTTGGACGCATCGGCCGTGATGCTCGAAAATGCGAAGTTGAATGCAGGTCGTTTTGAGCTCGGCAATATCGAATACCAAAAGGGCCTCGCAGGCGATTTTGATTTTCAGACAACGTTTGGCCTCCACCAAAAATTTGACGCGGCCTTCTTTAGCTATTCGATATCTATGATCCCGGATTGGAAACAGGCGATCGAGAATGCCATATCAAACGTCAAGCCTGGCGGCACGGTCTATATCGTCGATTTTTACGATCAACGTGAACTGCCGGCGTGGTTTCGAGTATTGCTGAAGGCGTGGCTCAGAAGGTTTCATGTTCAGTTTTGGGAGCAGCTAATACCGCACCTCAACTCTCTGAAATACTCGGGCCGCGGGAACGTGGATATCACGTCGGTCGCTCGGCGATATGCATTTATCGCAAAATTATCACTGGCCCACAATTCTTAACGCATTCTTAAACCTCGCGTAACTCCGGCTTCACAGTAGCAAGATAGCATCATCCTTACCGCTTAGATTTTTGTCCTGATCGATGCTCAAAAAAACGAAATCGTCAACGCTATACGAATGCCGATGCTTGGTATTCCAGGACAAGATGCTGACCATGTGTCGTGCAGATGTCGCGACAGCAAAATCCTCGACCTTCGACGCCCGGCTCTGCCGGGTTTTCTTTTTGTAACTCAAGGTTTGATCTTATGACTGATCGTTCAAAAAACATTCGATTTCTAAATAGCGGCGAGGCGTTGGGAAGCGATGCCCGAAACGGCGTTTCATTGCATTGCCACACTCTTCATTCAAAAGAGATCCTTGATTTCGTGCCCTATTATGCTGAGCGCATACCCGTTGTTTCCAGTATTTGGCGGCGGGTAATGGCAAGGCACGAACGCCTCTATGGCCAGGTACCGGATTTCACAAAAGGATATTGGGAGCCGCCGCTGGAAAGCTCGGACGTGTTCGCCTCGGAAAGCGCTAGCCTGACGCGGTTGGGTCTAGGCTCGATGGTGTCGATCACTGATCACGACAGCGTCGCTGCGGGTGTCGAACTGGCATCGACAGTTGGAAGCGCTGCGGCTCCAATCTCGATGGAATGGACCGTCCCCTTCCGCAACGCTTTCTTTCATATCGGCGTTCACAATTTACCAAGCGGGGACGCGGTCTGGCTCGCCAACGAGCTACTTGACTACACAAACTCACCAGACGTCCCCGACGACCGCTGGCTCGGCAGTCTGCTTGCGATGCTCAATGGAATCGATGATGTCCTAATCGTATTCAACCATCCGCTATGGGATATCGAGATGATCGGCCAGGAAGCACACGAAGCCGCTCTGGGTGATTTTCTGCGTACGCACGGTCGCTGGATACACGCGATCGAGGTCAACGGGTTTCGCAGCTGGAGCGAGAATACGGAGGCGATCGACCTCGCAGAAACGCTCGGCCTGCCGATAGTCTCGGGCGGTGACCGCCATTGCTGCCAGCCAAATGCGATGATCAACCTCTCAGACGCCGCTTCGTTCTCCGAATTTGTCGATGAGATCCGCCGCGACAAGTATTCCCGGATCGCCGTTTTGCCTGAGTATTCCGCTCCGCTCCCGTCGCGTCAGCTTGCATCGATGGCACAGATACTGGGCGAATATCGTCACTTTGCTGCGGGGAGGCAGCAATGGACCGATCGCGTTTTTCTGGACACTCATGACGGCTCAGGTCTGACATCTCTAACTGAACTTTGGAAAGGCCGTCCGCCTCGATGGACCAATGTCGCACTTTCGGTCCTAAAGGTTATGGGTCATCCTGCGATGCGGCCCATTATCGGAACTCTCGTCGGCGATACAGACATCGGTCGAAACCAAAAAGAGGCCACCCTCGGGCTCTCCATCCGCGACAATCTCATCTACCCAACGGAACGCTTGAAGCCAAAATCAATATGAGACCATCTATTGCACGGAAAATTATCCGCCTTCGATCACGACAACGCCGACATGCCGGACGATGGAATTACGGCTAATTTGATTTCAACGTCGGCGGTCGTGATCGGACTTCTTAGATATACTCCGAAACGCGGAAAAGAGCACGAAACTTGTGGCAAAGGTATCGCTGATTCATGGCAATGAACGCAGTGTAGAAGTCAGAGGGTAAAGTGGCCTTCGCTGATCTATGGAATCACGATCGATTAGTCTAGTTTCGCTATCCGGTCCAAAGGTCTAAGCTTGTCACCGGGACCGTCCGGCGCATCTGAATCACATTCAATCGTGCGTTCTGGCACCGAGACCCAGGGATCGACGCATTCAATTTCCCCTTCTACAACGATCGCGTAATTCAGGGTTCCGCTTTCGCCGCTAAGCTTCGGTCCCTTCCTTTCAGCGGAAGTGATCAGGCCAGCCGAGAGTACTGATCCGAGAAACAACCCTGTTATAAAATTTCGCATTGTGATAAGTGATCAGGCGATTTTGTGTCTTGGTCTGATGCAGCAGTGGTATGCCTAGTATCAGACGAGCCCTATGTTGTAACTTTGACTTTATATCTCCGCAAACATATCACGAGTCGGGTTTGTGCCGAAATTCACGTTAAACAATTGCACAACATCGCGGGATCATCAGAGTTTGGGCTTTGCGATCGATTTCCGGTCTGATAATTTATTTTTACTACTATCATGTTCGATTCCCACGAAATCGATCGGCTCTACAGCGTCGAGAAATGGCGGGTTGTGAAGATAGCGGATGATCTCAGCGTGTCGAGAGTGACGATTATACACGGCCTAAGGATCTCGGTTATGAATTCACGCCTGGCAATAAAGTGCGTCATTCTTGAATACGAACTGACGAGGTTATCGAGATTTACATAGCCGATTGTTGGTTCCGTAAATCACTCGATTCCAGTTCTTCCAGATAACCGCAAACAACCGCTTGGTATTAACCTGATCTCGAGCGTCTTTGCCTAGTAATCCAATCTGCATGGACGACACGGACGACTCGCAAAGGGCGGTAAAAATTGTTTTGGAAGATCGCCTTTACTGCGGTACTATTAACCGTTCAACGCAAGTTCTTGCTTCTCCGAACCCTGACGCCTCGCCCCAAATTCATTTCATCTGAAGAAATGACGTCTCCGGTTCCGAGCCATACAAGGTTAGTAAACGTTTACCCTATGACTTCGACGAAATACCATGCTAACGTCGCCGCGCCCAGGGCAGTACGCATTCTAGGACTTTTTTTTCTTCTCCTCGTCGTGAGTGAGGCGTATTCAAGCGCATCCACTCTCGAATTCCAGCGGATCGCTGCCCCTGCCGGCCAATTTCAGGGAGGTTTTGGAAGCGGCTTAGCGATCAGCGGAAACACAGCAGCTATCGGAAATCCCGGTGGCAGTTCGGGAGGCGGGTCGGATTTGGGCTCGGTGTTTGTCTATATAAAGTCGCCTGATGGATGGGTATTGCAGGATCGTGTGTTCGCGTCGGATGGTATCGTAGGTGCGAACTTTGGGAGTTCAATAGCTCTAGAAGGCGATACTCTAGTCGTCGGGGCTGTTGGTATGCCCGGCCCCTTCCATCCGCGGCAG
This sequence comes from Pyrinomonadales bacterium, assembly GCA_038212935.1. Classification (GTDB taxonomy): domain Bacteria; phylum Acidobacteriota; class Blastocatellia; order Pyrinomonadales; family Pyrinomonadaceae; genus OLB17. The sequence continues at coordinate 35,498 of JBBQTV010000002.1, forward strand.
GGGGCTGCGTACGTTTTCACTCGAACGAACGGGGTCTGGACTCAACAAGCTAAGCTGTCGGCGGATTCTTGCGCTGGGTCATTCCTCGGATGCAATTATGGAGTAGCGGTGACTCTAAGGGACGGAGTTATTGCTGTTGGTGCTCCTAACCAGAGTGAGGGCTCAATGTGGAATCGTGGCGCAGTGTTCCTCTATACCCTAAATGACGGGCAATGGAGTTTTGAACAACGGCTTGGAGCCTTCGATAGCGCCAGCAACAAAAACTTCGGATTTAGTGTGGCAATCAATCGGTCTGACGACACCTTGGTCGTGGGGGCTACTGGCGACGCCGTAAATGGAAATCATCAACAAGGTTCCGCCTACGTATATGTTCGGGAAAATGCGACCTGGAGTTTTTCTTCAAAGCTCGTTGCCCCGGACGGCAGCGCATCCGACCAGCTGGGCAACAGTGTAGCAATTTACGGTAACACGGTTGCGATCGGGGCTCGCTACGATGATGTAGGAAACATTCTGAACCAGGGATCGGTTCATATTTTTGAAAGAGAAATTAATAAATGGGTTCACCAGACAATGTTGACCGACCCAGATAAAACCATAGGTGGACAGTTTGGTTTAAGTCTTGCGCTTGACGAAGATAAACTTGTTATAAGCCAGGTCGGGTTCAGTGTTGATAAGGGACGAGCATTTCTTTTTAAAAGGGCTGATTCGACTTGGACGATCCTCACTCAGCTTGGTGCGTCTGACGGTGCCTCGAACGATCAATTTGGAAGAAGTGTCGCGATCGAAGATAGAGTGGTGTTGGTGTCAGCACCTGAAAAGTTCGTTGGAAACAATGAGGCTCAAGGCGTGGCATATATATTTCACACTCAGATGACGCCGGTCGATCTTTGGAGTGAAGATGACACTGGCTTGAGTGATTCAGATGATATTACAAACAAGCGTACCCTCCGATTCACTATAAGAGACATTCTTCCTGGGGCGCAGGTCGAGGTCCGCCGCAATGGAATTCAACTACTATCCGTTGTTGCAGACGATAGCGTACTAAATTTTACTGACCCCAGCGTGCCTGCGAACAAGACCACAACCTACTCTGCGTCTCACACTTACCAAGGTCAAGCTTCTTCCCCGACCGAGACACTTGTTACGGTTGATACGATCGCTCCGGCTTCGTGGGTTTTTCAGGCTCCCGGACAGCCGGATCCAACACGCCACCAACCTATCGCGTTTAGCTGTTCCTTTAATGAACCTGTATATGGTGAGTTGGCTCCAATTGACATTTCATTGGCCGGCTCAAGCGCTAATGTGTCGGCCGCCAACATCAAAATTGAAACAACGAATGGAATCTCCATCGCTACAGTTGACAACATTCTGTCAGATGGATTGGTAAGGCTGTCGGTTAAGCCAAATGTGGTCCAAGATATTGCCGGTAACTTTAACTTGACCTCAATTCCAACAGACAACTCGGTCACGCTGGATACAATTGGCCCGAATGTGACCATTGATCGAGCCGCCAGCCAGTCTTCGCCTACGGGAACTTTCCCAGTACAATTCACTGCCGTTTTTAGTGAGCCGGTCTCACAGTTCAATTCCGTTTCATTCGTCGGATCCACCGCTAATGTCTCTAGTGCGTCCGTTACTATCACGGGCAATTCGCCGACGGCAACGGTCTTCACGGTTAATGTGCGTAATGTAGCTTCCGACGGTGGGCAACTTGTTGTATCTATTCCTCCCGGATCGGCACTAGACCTAGCGGGTAATCCCAGCTTTGCATCTACGAGTACGGATAATTCGGTGACCATCGATACCGTGAGACCGACGGTCGTCATCAATCAAGCAGCGGGGCAGCCGGATCCAGCAACTTCTTTACCCATTAACTTTACCGTTCAGTTCAGTGAATTCGTAACGAACTTTGATATGTCCGCTATTCGTTATGGAGGTTCATCAGTTGACACGTCTAACGCAACCGCCGTGATTACAGGTTCTGGTTCTACTTATAATCTTGCAATTGGCAATATTGTTCCCAACGGTGGGATTCTGCGCGTTTCGCTTGGCGAGGGAGCAGCACGAGATGTTTCTGGCAATTTGAGCTCGAATTCAACTAGCACTGATAATACAGTTACAGTGTCAAATCGGATCCTTGACGGTGGATTCGAAGCTACGGATTCTACCGGTCAGAACGTTCACTGGACTTCGACATCGACTAGATTCGGAACTTCTCTATGTAGATCCACGCTGTGTGGTACCGGCGGGGGTACTGCTGGTCCGCGAAATGGAAATGGTTGGGTGTGGTTCGATGGTTCGGACAATACAAATGCCGAACTCGCAACGGTTTCCCAGCAAGTTCAGTTTCCGCCGAGTGGCTCGGCGATCCTAAGCTATCACCTGAGAATCGGATCAGTTAGGGCTCCGGTCTCGTCGGTATTTCGGGTCAAGATAAACGGCTCTACCGTACAAACGATTAATGAACCATCAGAATCGGAGCCAGCTTACACTGAACGCCTTGTCGACCTAACGGCCTACGCAAACGGGCAACTTCATACTCTTACGTTTGAATACTTCCGTCCCGCAAGCGCACCAAGTGATAACTTTACGATCGACGATGTTTCATTGATCGTAGAAAAAGTGGTCGTCCCGAAAACCGATGCGGCGTTTGATTTTGACGGCGACGGGAAGACGGATGTTTCTGTCTATCGGGCAAACGGTGGCTCCGGTGGTGCTGAATGGTGGTATCTGCGGTCGTCAGACGGTTCAAATGGGGCGTTTGCTTTTGGGGCGAACACGGATACTCCGGTTCCAGCGGATTTTACGGGTGATGGGAAGACGGATGTGGCGTTTTGGCGGCCTTCGACGGGCGAGTGGTACGTGATCAGGAGTGAGGATTCGACCTTCTTTGCGTTTCCGTTCGGGTCGGCCGGCGACGTGCCGATGCCGGGCGATTTTGACGGCGATGGCGAAGCTGATGCGACGGTTTTCCGGCCTTCGGCAAACATCTGGTTCACGCGGCGTTCGTCTGATGGCCAAGTGACGACGACCCCGTTTGGTGCGGCGGGCGACAAGCCGGTCGCGGCGGATTTTGACGGCGACGGCAAAGCCGACATCGCGATCTATCGTCCGAATGGCAGTTCGGGTAGCGGCGAGTGGTGGTATCAGCGAAGCTCAGACGGCGGCAATCGAGCGTTCGCGTTCGGTTCAGCTACGGATAAAGCTGTCCCGGCGGACTTCACCGGCGATGGCAAAGCTGACCTGGCATTCTGGCGGCCTTCGACGGGCGAATGGTACGTCGTCCGAAGCGAAGACGACACGTTCTTCGCATTCCCGTTCGGCGTCGCAACTGACATTCCTGTCCCCGGCGATTACGACGGCGACGGCAAAGCGGACGCCGCCATCTTCCGACCATCAGAGAACATCTGGTACCTTCTCCGCTCAACCGCAGGCTTCCAAGCAGTAGCCTTCGGCGCAACTGGTGACAGACCGTTGCCGAACTCGTATGTGCGATAAATCTTAGCCGAGCTACACGAAGGGGCTCAATTTCCTCCCCCAAACCTTCGCTAAAGGAAGCCCTCCTTAGCCTCGGAGCGTGCACGTCACGCTCCGTTTGTTTTTTGCAAGGACGCTGAGAACGCGATCAACTCTCAGCAGTTTGCTCCCGAAGGTCAAAAAAAGATTGACCTCATTCCGAAATAAATCAACTGGCAAAAAGCGAAAACCATCCTTCAGACGCGTTCATGAAGAACAGACGCTCACTGATGAGGAAAACGCTATGATTCTTATCAATCACATTTCATCTAGAAACTTGGTTTGATATTCTGTTGGCCAAAAATAAACTGAATGATCGATTCAAAGGAAATTGAAAGGCTCTACTTCGTCGGGAAATGGCCGGCTACTAAGATCGCTAAGCATTTCGGCGTCTCGAAGGTGACGGTCTATAATCGGCTCAAGGAGCTAGGATACAAGTTCACGCCCGGCAGAAAACGGGAGTCGTATGAATCCGACTTTCCTAGAGAGAAAATAGTTGAGATCTTCACTTCCGAAAAAGGGTCGGTTGCTGGTGCAGCCAAAAGGTTGGGGATCTCGGATAAGAAACTACTTCGGGAAATGGAGTTTCATCAGATTCCTAAAGCCGACATTCATCCTCGAACGATCAGAATCCCGCATTTAGAGAACCTCAAGATCGGGGAGTCGGTCGAGTTTAGCGACGACAGCCCGGAGTGGGTTTCGGACGATCGTATCTACAAGTATCAAAAAAGGGTCGGAGTACGCTTGGTCATCCGACACCACGGCAGCATGACCCGCGTCACGCGAACTCCGTTGTTTTCGAGTGACATAATCGTGAAAATGTATAAGTCAGGTGCAAGTATTGAAGAAATTGCCGGTACGTTTCTAGTTGATCGCAAGAGAGTCCGAAGAGTCCTCGAAAAAGCTGAAGTGACGAAAATGTAAACAGGCACTTTATAAAATTGCCGTCTCGGTTTCCTTCCTGTAAGATTCCTTCATATTTCAAACAATTTTTCGACGTTCCAGTGCCCACCACCTGACGTCGAATAGAATTTCCACCCGATCGGTACTTCTAAGCAGTATCTCCGGGAATTACATATTAAGGAGTATCTAAACAATGGCCTCACATAAGGCGAAGTCTAGCTTCGCTCGATCACATGTTCGCTTCTCAGCTCTCACAGGCAGACGCCGGGAAATCACAGCTTTCTTTGTTCTTTCATTTCTACTTTTACAATCTTTGGTCCTGGCCGTCCCGGCACAGAGGCTAGAACGTGAGACCACGAGAAACCTCGTATCCGAGGGCATCGTGATCAGCCAGATCTATGGCGGCGGCGGCAATTCGAGTGCTCCTTTCACTAATGATTTCGTAGAACTATTTAACAGAGGCACTGTCCCAGTATCGATCAATGGTTGGTCAATACAATATGCAAGTGCGACAGGGACGGGAAACTTCGGTGCAAGTTCAACGATGCTCACCGAGCTGCCAAATGTAACGATCCAGCCGGGACAGTACTACTTGGTACAGCAGGCCGGGGGTGCAACTGGTTCGCCATTGCCGACACCCGATCTGATCGATGCGACACCGATCGCGATGGCGGCGGCTTCCGGGAAGGTTGCTCTTGCCAATATCTCGACCACGCTCGGTTGCAACGGCGGCTCGACTACCTGCAACGCGACTCAGCTTGCCCAGATCGTCGATCTGGTCGGTTTTGGTGCCGCGAATTTCTTTGAGGGATCGGGAGCCGTGGCGGCGTTGTCGAATACGACGGCGGGCCTACGCAAAGGTGGCGGATGTACCGAAACTGACAATAACAACACAGATTTTTCGACAGATGCCCCGGCTCCGCGGAACACCTCGACTCCGCAGTCTTCGTGTACTGTAACGTCAACGAACCCTAGCGGTGTTGGTGCGGCAAATCCCTCATCACTTCTGCCGGGTGAATCCTTGCTGCTTACGGTGACAGTCACGGCGGGAACGAATCCGGCGAGTACCGGGATCGCAGTTACGGGTGATCTGACGCAGATCGGCGGGTCGGCTACGCAAACGCTTTTTGACGACGGAACCAACGGCGATGTGACCGTGGGTGACAATGTATTCTCTTACCTCGCGACGGTTGCTGAAAAGACGTCCGTCGGGGAAAAGACTCTTCCTGTCAGCATTACCGACTCTCAGGCCCGCTCGGGGTCTTCGAGCATATCGCTGACGGTGACTTCGACCTCGACACCGCCGAGCGGAACCGGCAATGCAACCCCATCGACCGTAGCCGCGGGCGACGCCACGATACTTACTGTCGCAGTTCAGCCTGGCACGAACCCCACGAGTACAGGACTGACCGTGACCGGAAATCTTTCGTCGATCGGCGGATCGGCTACCCAGACGTTTTTCGATGATGGGACGAACGGTGACGTAACACCGGGCGACAATACCTTCACATATTCGGCGATCGTCGATGCTTCGACGATCGGCGGCCTGAAATGGCTTCCGGTCTCGATCACAGACGCTCAGGCGAGAACTGGAAATACGAGTATCTCGTTGACGGTAACCGTACCGGAACAACCTGGCCAGTCACTTCCTTTCTCTCAAAACTGGTCAAATACCGGCTTGATCACGACCGATAATAATTGGAGCGGAGTACCCGGAATCGTCGGGTATCGTGGCGATGGAATGTCCGGGGCAACGGGAGTTGATCCGCAAACGATCTTGCAAGATGGTTCGACCACTCCGGTTAGTGTCATAGCCAACCAAACGAATCCCAATATTTTAACGTCGGGCGGGATCGGTGAGTTCGAACTCACGAATCCGGTCGTAGGCTTCCAGGGCTCGGGAACTGCTCGTGCACCGCATCTTGTGATCAGCATCAATACTGTCGGTGCAACAAATATAGCTGTTAAATACAATCTGCGTGATGTAGATGGTTCGGGCGACAACTCAGCTCAGCCCGTGGCTCTGCATTACCGGGTTGGATCAGCGGGCAACTTTACTAATATTCCGGCCGCTTTCGTCGCCGATGCCTCATCAGGACCGAATCAAGCGGAACTGGTCACTCCGGTGGGTGTGTTGCTCCCGTCTGATGCCGAAGGGCATTCGCTTGTCCAGCTTCGGATAATGACGGCGGATGCTGTCGGCTCGGACGAATGGATCGGAGTTGACGATATTCTGATCGAGAACAACGGCACTCTGCCGATGGCCGTAAGCGGTTCGGCATCGCCGACACTGGTTGATGCAGGCAGCCAGACTCTATTGACTGCAACCGTGACTCCGGGAACGAATCCGAACAGCACTGGTATCACAGTCGAAGGAAACCTTTCCTCGATCGGCGGATTGGTAAACCAGCAGTTCTTCGACAACGGTACGAATGGCGATGTTACGCCAGGCGATAACGTCTTCTCGTATCTGGCGACCGTTCCTGTCGCTACCTCAAGCGGAAGTAAAACTCTTCCGATCTCGGTAGATGATGATCAATCGCGAACGGCGACGACATCCATTGGCATAACCGTCCGGGCCGCGGCTAATCCGCTTGTTCATATTACGATGGGCAACCCTTCGGGGGCAGTCACTGACGTAAACGTGCCAGACAACTATCTGATGCTGAAAGACCAGTACGCTCTTTCCTATCATCGCGATCGCGGGACTGCGAATTGGGTAGGTTGGCATCTTGATACATCGTGGATCGGATCCACGTCGAGACAAGATGACTTTCGTCCCGATTTGACGCTTCCCGCTGGCTGGTACCAAGTGACCGCGTTCGATTACTCGGGTTCGGGCTTTGACCGCGGCCATCATACGCCGTCTGGTGACCGGACATCCTCTATTCCCGACAACTCTGCAACCTTCCTGATGACCAACATGATGCCCCAGGCCCCGGACAACAATCAGGGTCCGTGGGAGCAGCTCGAAAGTTTCAGCCGTTCTGTTGCGAATCAGGGCAACGAGCTTTATGTCTATATGGGCGGTGTCGGAACTGGCGGAACGGGTTCGAACGGCGGCATCACGGTGACCGTTGCGAACGGCAACGTTACGGTTCCGGCGTATACGTGGAAGGTAATAATGATCTTGCCAAGCGGCGATAGCGACGTTGCTCGGGTCGATCAGAACACCCGGACCATTGCGGTCATCATGCCGAACCGTCAGGGTATCCGTACAGATCAGTGGCAGAAGTACTTGGCTACCGTTGATCAGGTGGAAGCGATGACCGGCTATGACTTCTTCTCGAATGTGCCCGACGGCATTGAGGAGGTCATTGAAGCGAGACTCGACCCGGCAAGCAATACCGCTCCGCAAAACATCGGCGGCGGCACTTTCGCAAATCTTGCGATCGATGCTCCGAATACTACGCTCACGGGGGACGTGACCGTAACCGGAACACTGACCCTTGGCGGCAGCACCCTTCGCACGGGCACGAACAATAAGATAACGCTTGGTCCGAACGCTAATGTAGTGCGGATCAGCGGTCTGGTAGACGGGAATTTCGAGAAGCTTTTCGAAACGCTTGATACGTTTGAATATCCGGTTGGAACGGTCCAGGGCTACACACCCGTAACGGTTCAACCGACCGAGCTTTCGATCTCGCCATCGAGCCTTACCATCGCATCGGTGGATGGAGAACATCCGAATGCGCCAGAGATCGAGTTAGCACTCGGGCGCTATTGGAGGATTACGGAAACCGGTGATCTGACGGTAAACATTGGTTTCCGTTATTTGGACAGAGATATTCCAGCGGATCTCTTTAGCGAATCGACGCTGACTTTGCAGAGATACGACGGCGTCTTTAATCCGGTTCCGACAAAGGTCAACACTGAGGCTAACACGCTCACGGCGAACGGCATTTCAATGTTCTCCGACTGGACGGCATTCGGAAGCATAGCTCCGACTCCCGCAAATGCGACGGTTGGGGGGCGAGTGGTCGATTCATCGGGCCGAGCCGTGTATGGTGCGACTGTTTCGTTGATCGATTCTAAAGGCGTGGTTCGCAACGCTATATCGAGTTCGTTCGGGTATTTTGTGTTCGAGGGAGTGGCGACCGGTCAGTCTTACAATGCTGACGTTCGGCATCGACGACTCACATTCGAGTCACAGGTGATCAACGTAACTGAGGATGTTACTGGTTTGATCTTTGCTGCAAATCCGTAATGGTGTTACATCTTTCGCAGCAACCGGGGCTTGGTTCATCCAGCCCCGGTTTTTTAGATAAACTTCAAGCCTTTTGCGCAATGTATAAGCTTGAGGAACAGGAGCTTACGAAATCGTTTGAATAATTAGAATTAAAGGAACGGTTTAGTAAGTTACGTGCTTTTCACGGTCCATCAGCTTTCCTAGCGATAGGAGATCGTTGTTCTGAAGTGAGTTTAGACGCGGGCCTTACGCCATTTAGTTCACCAAGCTGTCCGTCCAACCCTTTCGGAGTTAAAGTCAGCTCCGACATCGCCCGTACTCAGATCAACATGAACTCGGCTAATTAGTTGCGTCTGACGGTCGTTTAGAACGTCTTTGATATTCTTAATTTATTTGTGATCGTTTGTTTTCAATCGCTCCACGGGTAAGCCCGAGATTATGCTTATGTTTGTGTTGGTGTTTTGTCGGAGAATGGAATAGGCGATAGATGTGTAAAAGGTCAAAGCAATTAAACATGCGTACAAGAGCCGGACTCGCACAGGTTCTTGCCACTCTGGGTTTTAGAAGTTGTTGCTAGTTCAATATAATTCAGAAATCAAGATAATGTGAGAAAGTCCTAATTAGGACTTCGTCGTTTGCTCGTAAAATTAGTTCGACAGTACAAATACATTACCACGATTTTTGCCCTTAATTTAATTTTTGTCTACAACCCTTGCACGCAGCTCGGGAGATGTTGATGCAACTTACCGGACGATCTATATCTGGACCGTTCATTCTTCCATCTGTATCATTTATTGACGTGCCGACGTCAAGTAATGAGGCTGAAGAAAAGTCCCCTAAATCAAGAAAGCCGATTGTAAAAAAGTCGCCAAAGAGAACGCCAACAAAACAGGGCAAAAGTAAACCGTGAAAAGCCAATGTGAACGGTATTAGTGGTTTGATCTTTGTTGAAAATCCGTGATGATTGTCCGTCTTTAGCGGTGACCGGGGCTTGGTTTGATCCGGCCCCGCCTTTTTGTCTAGTATTTTTGTAGTCGTTTGATGTTTTCTTTCAAGAAGGCCCAATCCGGTTCGATCAGATCATCTTTCTTTTATTGATTCGAATCGTTTAATCGCATCATTAGCCTCGACGCTTCGACCAGCTTTAGATGGGACTCATGAACTGATTCAAATTCCTGCCTCCTCTCGAAAAATCAAGAACTTGACCGTATCGTTTTGGATGTATGCTTTTGCTCGGGAGCTGTTTGTATCCGGATTTCCGCCTGGCAATACTGGGGTACATCGAGCTTGCAAGAACTGGACTTTTAAGAGATTTTCTTCTGCGGTATTACTATAAGCTTTTAGGGAAAGATGCCCGAGATTGATCCCCGAATCAAACGGATCGACCGCTTCATAAGTGATTGCGACTGCTTTGGCCCCGCTTGAGCTCTCGATCGTTGCCAATTCGATATTGATAACCTTGCCCAGGTAAGACTCATCTCGATTACAGGAGGATTCCAGAACACCCAACGTTGTTAGACTGTTCGCGAGATAAGCGACGGTTTTTGTGATTCTTTCTGACATTGTTTCTCCTATTGCTGTCCTGCGCTGATGATGATCACATTGAGTTTCGAAATACTATCTGGTTTTAGGGTCTTCTCGTCGAAGGCAAGCCTTCGAAGATCAAAAACTCTCCTAGCATAATCGTCTCCGGTCGTTGTTTGCTTCTTATCATTTAAGGCCGCGAGAATAGCCTTTAGGTTAGGTGTCGCGTTGATCTCTGCGACGAGTCCGCTATCACCATTTATCCGTTCGACAATATTCTGAAGTTGGGCGAGAGCCTTTGTTCTTATCGAGTCAGTTTCACCACTTTTTGAAGCCATTTGGAGTTGTCGCAACACATCGAGTGCATCGACTGCTGTTCTGGCTGCTTCTGTCGTGGCCGGAGTCGATGGAGCAAAGCCTTTCAAAACACGAACGGCTTCTTTTGACGCTGCTGCTGACTGGCTGGCATTCTGCTGTAGTTCCTGCAATGCGCGAGGTAAAGTTCCGGCATAAAAGTACTTGATCGTATCGCCTAACGCTTCGTCGAGTGAGTATACATCAACGTTTTCGTCTCGAAGTCGCGTGAGCATTTCCAAAAGGACTTTGTTCCGTGATGCCTGCATGCTACTAATCAGGGCTCCTGCTGTTTGTTCCTGGAAAAAATGTATGCTGCCAGATTGTCTACCACCACGAAAACCGATGATCGCGGCGTTGATTACTGTCTTAGCACGTTCGCCGTTTGTTATCGTGGCAGCAAAGTTGGCTCCGATTTCGGTTATGTCAGAAAGAAAACTGGCAGAAGATCGTTTGACGTAAAGATCGTTTTCGAATTGAAAATAGACGTAATCGATGGTTCGTATTAGGCGATGTACTGTGGCATCACGAATGCGCTTAGCTTTTTCGAGATCCGGTGTGGCATTCACGCAAGTCGTCTTCTCGTCGGAATTGTCACTTACAGATGACACAGTCTCAATTGTCTCTCCAAAAATCGCACAATCGTATGCGGTTAGGTTGTCGTTAAGTTGATTCACTTCGTATTGGGCAACCCTCGCGACCACTGCAGGCTGAACCGGCCTTCCCTTTGGGCACCCGGTTGCCAGTACGACGATAAAAAGTGCTACTGCCAGAAATAATGTTCTCATTTTATCCTCCACAAACGTCAATCCGTAATCATTTCCATGTAGAAGTAGTATTTGAATGAAATTGCATTCCGCCACGAGGAGTACAGTCGCTGGACTGAATTTTATGTCTGTTGGTGAAAACAAACCAGAAAGCCGTTACCACATTTCTTAGACGCAGTCCTGAGTCTCGGCGATTTAGCTCGTATCAAGATAAAGACACTACTCTGAGTCAGTAAACTAACGATAATCCCCAAAGCTCCGGCCGACGGCGGGGGCGAATGGATGAACCATGCGATATGACTCGAAATATTCTCCCTCGGTCGGGAATTCGCCTTGTTGGATGACAGCTAGAACACGCACCAATACGCCCCTGAAGTCATTTTCCGATAACCGTCGATTTGTACGACGATGCTGAATTATCTAGTAATCCGATGAACACGTAAGATGGCCAGGAAGTGTGTTTCACTCAATTCTTTCGCAATCATTCGAGGTAAGAAATAGGCTTGCCTTTGTGTTAGGCGAGAAAAGACATTTACCTCGAATCTACACTTCTAACAAAAGATAGACGGAACAATTCTACGCTTTTGCGATTTTTTTTCGCCTTCTGATTTTTAGTTTGAATGGGTTGAAGGAAAAAAAAACTTTGCAAGGGAATTCTCACCAGAACCGGCGAAACAATTGGGACGAGAATATTCCATATGTCTGGAAAACGGCGGGACCTCGATACTAGAACCTCCGAATCCGCGACATTCTTCAATTCATCAGTTATCTCTAACTGTTATTACTAAAGGCATGCTGGATTGAAGCAGGGCGGTCGAGATCCGTGCTATTCTCGCGAGACTGGTCACTTCAAAAGCTCCAAATCCATTTCAATGTCAGAATAAAATCCAGGGCGATTCAGAGTCCGCTGACTGAAAAACTTTATATAGACAACCGCAAAACTCCCGTAGAAGTTCGTCTAGCCAGATAGTTGCACCAAAGTTCACAAAATCAGATGCTTCTTTGGTAGCTACTCAGCGGTATATCACTGTCGAATTCAGTTGAGTTCGATGTTCCCGACTTTTTGTTAAACGGACTTGATCGTTATCACAACGATTAAGGTTAAGGAATTTAGGTATAAAACGCGGATTTAAGTGTGTCAGTGTCGCTACTTACATATAGTCAAGATTGAGCCTACCTCTACCACGCGGTACCTATAGAGATGTTAACGGCGACTGATTTGAGACGCTAATCTTAAATAATCTGGAGGAAAACCGTATGGCAACTATTACAAAATACCGAGTAGGGGATAAAGCACCGCAGGGTTTACACATTCGTACTGAGCCGATTGTGAACAACGCGACGAAGATCGCTATTCTTCCAATGGGACATCCGGTGACGAAGAAAGCCGAATCCAACGTTTCGCCATGGTGGGAAGTTTCAACAACACTAGATGGTGCTAATGTTGACGGATTTGTAAGTAGCCAGTTTCTCGTTCGGGATTCTTTATTCTCCCCGCCGCAGCCGAAGAGTACGATCTCGGCAGTACATCTCATTTCGAGCCAGCCAGTTGCACGAAGTAATAAGGCGCGTATGGCATACGCGCTTAACGAAGAAGGCCAACCGAAACGAAAAAGATCAGAATCAAAAAGTGAACGAGCAAATTCTTTAACGGCGATCATCCGGTGGCTTGACGTTGAGAAGAAGGCTAGGTACCTGTCAACTGCCCAATTTACTTACTGTAATATTTACGCCTACGACTATTGCTATCTCGCGGGGGTCTTTCTACCGCGCGTTTGGTGGTCAGTTGCAGCTTTGACCAAGCTCAAGAAGGGCACTGCTGTTTCTCCGATCTACGGATCGACTGTCGGCGAACTGAATGCGAACAGCTTGTTCAACTGGCTCAAGGACTTTGGACCTAAGTTTGGATGGCGACGCACGCTCGACCTGACCGAAGCACAGAATGCCGCGAACGGTGGAAAAGTGGTCATAATCTGCGCCAAGAACAAAAACCCTAATCGCTCGGGTCACATCTGCCCAATCGTCCCCGAGACACCATCAGCGAAAGCCATTCGCACGGGGTCGAAGGTGGCTCGACCGTTACAAAGTCAGGCGGGACGGCATAATCGAAAATACCAGACGATGCAGTGGTGGACGAATGGCACCTTTCAGGATTGGGGCTGGTGGATTAACGAAGATTGACGGTTTTCGAATGTCGCAATATTGGCACATTCGGATTAGAAGATTTGAGGCAGAAGGCTCGGACAAAATTTGCAGAGTGAGTCAGAAATTGGACGAGTTGTTTGCGATGTTGTCGAGAGGTGCTGGAGCCCACCGATTTAGGTCACAGTAAACGAGAGGCCGATCATGAACTTCTTTTCAAAACTATACATCACCCGATACCCGCTTATTCTGGGTGCTATCTTCTTGGTAGGTCTTCCGCTTGGTGCCTACTACAATGGAGCTCCGTCTAGGCTCCTTCGGGGCCTTTTCGATCTAGACCACGGCGTTTCATTCTTTTGGATGACACTCGCCGTCAACCTCTTTTCCTGGTCAATTCTCATACTGCTTCGCATCATATTGATTTATGGCCCCGAGCGGATGGGCTATGAAAAATCGGAGGATGAGATCCGAACGATTCAAAAGGATTCCACGGGAAAGGTATTCTTCTTTATTGGGTTTCTACTGCCCATCCCCTTGATTGTTTTGTCAGTGCATTATTCGGAACTCGTGTCTGCACTTCATAAACTATTGGGGATCGCCGGCGGGACAGTTGTGTCGGTTATAGTTGTTTATGCTGCTGACCTGCTTCAACGACTTTTTAACGCCTTTCACAACGGTGAAACGGATGAATTCGGTCAGAAAGACGAACATTCGGGGAAAAGGCTGTTATTTCCATTTGATACAAAGCTGGCGAGGAGTGCAGAAGAGTCTCCGTGGGCTAAGAAGATGTTCGAACTTCGTGCGGTTTCAATGATGGAATCCGCACTCGGAAGAATACCCTCAACAATTGGAAAAGGATTCCTGCGACGTCGGAAAGGTAAAGATAAAGTAGAAGAAGTTGTATCAATATTCCCTGGTCACATATTAGCGCTTATTGTGTTCCTTCTTTATTTCACCTTATTTTCTACCGGTGTTATCTTATGGAATCTAGATCTCACGTCAGATGACGGACTACGTCCCGACTATCACTTTTCTACCATTACTTACCTTCTTTTGCTCGTTACCGCAATTCTCTGGGCTATATCGCCCCTCGCGTTCATCCTGGACAGGTATCGGTTGCCTGTCCTTCTCATTTTGCTCCCGGTCTTCTTGTTCGTCTTAAAGTCAGACCATTATTACGACGCGCCGCCTAATGAGGCTAGTGTGGATGCAAACTCGAAGAATATTCAAAGAGTGAGCCCTGAGGAATTGTTTAGGCAACGGAGTGGTGATGAAAATGTAATCTTTGTATCGGCAATCGGAGGCGGTATTCAAACTTCCTCTTGGGCGACCGAGGTCCTGACTCGACTTGACGAAAAGTGTACAACGTCAACAGGCTTCAAGGAGGACTGTCGAGATGCGATCGCCCTTGTCAGTGGCGTCTCGGGGGGCAGCGTCGGTGCAATGTATTATATGGAAACCTACGAGAATGACCATCGCGAAAACAAGGAAATACCTAAAGAGACTGATGCAGATCAGCGTAGTCGAATCAAGCAATATTCCCGCTCCTCTAGCCTTGACTATGTTGGAGCCTCAATGATATTCGACGATTTTCCAAGTCTGATTCCATTTTTTCGAACATCGATTGAAAATGATCGAGGCATACATCTCGCCAGAGGATGGGTTGACAATATGAAAAGGGTTGACAAGCTTGCTCTCACGCCTTCAAACCGAAGGAGGATACCGGAAACCCCGTTGCGCGAGTGGCACCATTCGGGTGCGAAACGACCAGCATTTGTATTCAGTTCGACCGTGGCGGAGACCGGAGAAAGAATCCTAATCTCAAGTGCATCATTCCCAAAACGCTCATTTGATTCCTATGCCGCCGCGCGATCATTCGAAGAGTATGTCGGTTACGAATCCGGTGACACCAATATACTTATAAAAGATGCTGTCCGACTTTCCGCGGCATTTCCATTAGTATCGCCCGCGTCAAAACTCAGATATGACTCTAAGGCAAAGTACGTGATAGACAGTAAAGAATTGCGACCGAGTGCCTTAAATTCCCATTTGGTAGATGGTGGCTATCACGATAATTTCGGAGTGCTCGCTATTAGAGATTTCATTCGGATGGGAATTGCCGGCTGGTCAAAGCCAGATCCGGGTGCCCCGAAACGCGTATCTCCCAGGATCGCAATAATTCAGATAAAAGGGGAAGAATCAATTCAGCCTCCCAGGGACTGTTCAGATCTAAACTACGAGACGCGGAACGAGCAAGACGAAGAGGAAAAGCAAAGTAAACGAGACTATTGGCAAAGAATTAGGGACAAATGGGAGAATGAAATGAAACTGACGTACAACGTTCAACTCATGGCCCCTCTTAATGCATTTTGGAGGGTGGTTTGGACAGTTCAGGATACACGCACTGAAGATGCGATCAGAGAAATCCAGGCTGGTTATCTGAAAGAACGACGTTATGTATTCGGCGTTGATTTTGACGTTTTTACCTTTCCTTACCGCACTGATTCCAAGGACGGCACCAAAAAAAGCCCGGGAGCTCCTCTTTCATGGCATCTCACAGCCTCCGATATCAAGGCAATCGAAGATGCTGGAGACGTAAACTTCGCCGATGCGCCGAGTTCGGAATGGACGCGACTCAAAGAGTTTCTGCGGGGGAATGGTAAAGAGCGGCAAGTTTGCATCCCAGGAGTCGGGGCAACTAGTCCAGACCATACTGACAACACTAAAGTGGCAAGTAAATGAGTAGAAAAGAGGGTTGGTTCTTGAACGTATCCACGGGCCTCAGTGTCGTCGCAATTGTGAATATTTTCGATCGTCACGAACTGACCTAATTTTTCGTTAGTAAGTTGGCCCCAAACGACTATCGGCAGGGCTTAGAAATGACCGCCCTATCCACGGCATTTTGCTCATTTGTCGTAACGTCGCTCCCAACTTTTGGGGATTGCCAATTCCACCCGAAAAGAAGTTTTGACAAAGATGTGGAGAAAATATGGGTTACAGATTTTCACTCGACGACATCAACATCGTTGCCTATTTAACCGCCGAGAAGCTCAGCAAGAAATCGACTCCACGCATCACATACGAACAACTTGCGAGTTTTGTCTATTCACTGTATTACGGTCTGGAAGATCCCTATCAAGATATATTCATTTCGCCAAAGGATGACTGGACTCCAAAGATGACGAAGATTGTAAATGAGGCAAAAGAACGATTCGAAGCCTTGAAATCGCCTCCTTGGAACCCACGAGGTATTGAAAACTTCCGCGACGCTTTCACATTTCAACAGAATCAATTTGTGAGTCAGGACACAATTACCCGTGTTTTAGGCGGGCTTCGCAAGGAACTTAGCCGGTTTGACCTCTATGGTCTACCCGTTGACCAGACAGGCGGTAGGATCTTCAAACTCGCAGAGAGATTCGCAAAGGCGTTACGTGGACGCGGCTTGTTCCTACTTCCCATCGAGGGGTATAAGAATCATCCCGAGAAAATTCAAAGCCTTCAATTCCTCGATCCATTTCCTGCAGTTCAGGCACTGGCAAATGCGGATCTCCAGCGGCCGGGGATGCTGCTTTGGACGCAAACGGGCGAAGCCACCTATGAAACGAATGAAGACACTTTAAATTTGCACTTAACTAGGTTGCCGGACTTACTCAAAAGCGAGTTTATGGATACTTTCCGGCGGCTCGTCTCGGGAGATGGTACGTTTCGACGACACATTCTTCATTTAAGCGATCTTCACTTTGGCACACCGACAGCTTACGAGAATCGGACAAGGCTAAAGAATGAACTTCGTAGCTCTAAGCATGCTTGGGATCAGGTTGTCATCACGGGTGATCTCTTCGAGGTGATCAATGACCGCGATGCAATCGACTTTGACGATTTTCGAAATGACCTTCGGAGTATAACAGGACGCGACATTCTGGTTGTCCCCGGAAATCACGACCAAAACTATCTCGGAAATCGGTTTGGTTTCGTCGGAAAGAGCTTGAACGGTATTGCAAAGCTCGAATGGACGCGGCTTAAGGTAGACGACAGGGCGCGATGCGTCCATCTGTGTTTCGACTCTTCTCTCGATTCGAAATTTGCCGCCACAGGGGTTTTCTCCGAATCGGAACGGAACGCGGTTGAAGATGCTTTTAACACCTGCGTATTGGAAAACCCTAAAATCGACGAGTACTTTCGCGTCGTGCTCATTCACCATCACCCATTTTCGTTTGAAACCGACCAAGAATCGATCATTCAACGAGCATTAAAAGTGTTTGGACATAGTGACGAGCGTTTTCTGGCGATGACTAACAGCGAGTTGCTGATCAAATGGTGCGCAAACATGCGGGTATCCCTAATCCTTCACGGACACAAGCACGTACAGAGGCACTTCGTCAGTGAGGTGGTCAACAAATTCGGAGATACCATTCCCTTACACGCCGTTGGGTGCGGGACGTCACTGGGTGCCGAGAATTACCCGTTAACATACAATACTGTCGCCTACAATGACGAAACAAAGAACTTTAGTGTCACGTTTTATGAGGATGACAGAACGGGTGGCGGCTTTGTTCCTGTTAAGATTGCTCTTCAAATAGTTAAATAAATAAGTGGCTTTTTGTCGAAATTCTTACTCAACGCCCGGACAGTCCTTGACACCAGATTGGCGACATCCGCCGCTGAATTATCGGGTAAATAAGCGTGAATCTGTAAATGACGGGGTTGGCATTTGTCTAGATCCGCAATGAACGTTGATTTTCGTGGCTTCCGGGTCCTGGTTGATCAAGCCCACGCTCTTTTCTATCGCCGAAATCTGGGCAAATCGATTAAGTTTCTCATGGATGCATGATTCTGTCTGCTCGAATGTCTTCGCGACCTTTGCGACCCATCCGAGATCGTTGCTCCGTTGTCTCGAGATGCGGCCGAATGTGATCCTTTAACGAGAACAGAATCCGGCTACCGACACGATAAAAGCCAAGTTCGTTTTCCTTTCGAAGGCGGTAAACGGTTAGGGGAGAAACCCCAAGATAAGCCGCAGTCTCCTTCGTGTTCATGAGGTCTTTTGCGATTTCAGCATTTGAACTCGATTCCATGGTTTCATAATTCGCAAGGAGTGCGGATTCGATCTCTTCGCGAACGATTTGTCTCACTAGTGGTTCGATTTGTTTGAATGCGTCTAGAATGGACATATAAGTCAATAGGCTCCGAAACCATTCCTTTGTCTCGTTTAACGAAATTTATTTTTCGCGCGGGGAGCCAAACTTCCTTTCAACATTTCTTGGCCCATTCCTCCATAGTCACGTCTTTGTCAAGCACTATCGGTTGCGAGACCGACGAGGAGTTGCACGAGGCGGTGCTGGGGTCGCTTTCAATACGGCCTCGGGATCCAACATTCCCCAACCCCAGACCGGATTAGGAACGGCGCCGACCTTGCCACCCGTTCTTGCCGTCTTCTTAAGTATTGAGCGCACTTGCTCCGAGTCAAGGTTCGGATTCTTTTGTAACATCAGTGCGATCACACCAGTGACGAACGGGGTCGATGCACTTGTTCCTTGCCATGCAATATGAAATCCGTCCCTGGTTATTGACGTTGCGTTTCCAGCGGCCATCGAGTCCTTACAGCCGCCTGAATCAGGTAAAGCGAACTGGGACAAGGACGAGATCGTATATCGCAAATATTCGTGTGGTCTATACTTCAAAGACCCGCCGAAAATGTTGCGAAGAACGCTGTGACCGTATTCGTTATACTTCGTTATCTGCTCAATTAATTGAGCGGGTGTTCGTTACTATGCAACTCGACCGCAATGAAATACACCAACACCGTTTCTTAAGACCCGGACATTCAAATGCAAATTATGGGTTGCCCACTTGCACGTCGAACGCCTGCTGAATCAGGTCGATCGCGTCGTCGATCTCGTCAACCGAGCTTATCTTGGCTTCAACGTCTCCATTACCCCAACGACCAACACCCGTTAAGTCGCGGCACATACCCTTTGGATCATGGACCTCGTCAAAGCTCATATTCAGCGACAGTCGAAGAGCCGACGCGAGCGGAACTATGTCAACAAAATTGGTAGCGGATTTATATGCAATATATAGCTTTTTGAACTCCTCTCTAACAGAAGGGTCGATGTTGAGTATTCGCAATCGCAACTGATTGAACAGATCTAACATTTCATCTTTTAGATATGGAAAGTTCTCAAGGGCATAGCCGGTGTCAGCTTGGAGTTCTTGGGGGCGATACGTACCTAGAACTTCGTCAGGAAGGTTTGGGGCTGCCCAAATTGTCTTCGCCTTTTTCGCTAGATGTCGTGCCCTTGTTTCGATC
Organism: Pyrinomonadales bacterium; assembly: GCA_038212935.1. GTDB lineage: Bacteria > Acidobacteriota > Blastocatellia > Pyrinomonadales > Pyrinomonadaceae > OLB17. The sequence goes on from JBBQTV010000002.1 coordinate 55,203, forward strand.
TCTTGCTCCGTCCAGCGATCAGCCTGACGAACATACTCGTTTAACCTAAGAGGCGAATCGTTAAAGCCGCCCGTCATTGCCTTCTTATAGCTAAACGGCCGGTCACTCAGCTCAGGGTTGTAGCCAGTGAGCGTGAGGTTTCCTAGCTTATGCAGGTTCCGTTGGTGGACTGCTGCCCAATCCGGTCCTAGCATCTCCTTCCATTCTGCCGATAACCGCGTGTTCTGCGGCATGATGTGCTCGATCGAGAGTGCTTCGGTATTCACGACTTCTTTTCGGCCGTCGTTTTCAAGCTTATTTAGGAAGTAATTACGCGGACGAAAGCTGTATAGATCTTTCGCAAGCAGTTCCGTTTCAAACTCGGCGTCGTTGGGGAACCGCTGATAACTTCTCATCAACTGGAACGCGGCCTCAACGCTCTCGACGTAGTTCTCTTTGTTTACAGACTTGTGCAGATTACCGAACGTCTTGTTCATGCTATTCGTAGGGATTCCGCAAACCGCCCGCCTTAGCACGTAACTCTCTATCAGATGAATAATCGTTAACAGGTCACTGCGCGAAAGAACACCTGCCTGAAAGTCCGCATAAAGGAAAAGCAGAAACGGGTAACTTACGTCAACCTTCAGCTTAGAGATATTCTTGAAGGCTGCGCGCAGTTCATCGTCCGGCGTCTTATGTAAAACGATGTCGACATAGTAAGCGGAAAACTTGAAGATGTCGGCAACCAACTCCTCGATTTCCGGCTCGGTTACCCGATCCTTCGCAAATTCCTTGAAGTCATCGTACACCCTGCCGATTACGGGTATACGGCCCGTATTTACCGTGAGATAATCCCGAATAAACCAGTTGAACCGACCGGCGTAATCATTGCCATAGCTTTGTTCCATCGGAAACCAGTAGCGTTCGTACAGCTCGGTCTGGCGATCCGGTGGCTGACCCATAAGCATGAAGTTTCGGATCAGGTCCGCTTGAGAAAGGTCAAGGCCCGTTGAGTTTAGGCTCTCGAAAATTAACTGCGGATTGTCTTTATCTTTTTCCAAGGCCACGTCAACGACGAAAAGTTGTTGAATGCCGTTGTAGACGCGATGGACATTTTCTTCCGTGATCGACTTTTTAAAGAATTCGTAGTTTTCAACAACTCTGACCGATTCGTTCTCGCCGAACGGGGCCCGGCTCAAGACCTTGCGGAGCGTATCTTTGTCATGCCGAGTAAGGTGGAGTTTGAAATGCAGATCGCCTTCTTCCTCATCATTGACAAGGTAGTAATTCCTTAGCTTCTTCGCCGTCGTATCGAAGGCAACGTCGTTGGCCTCGACAAACTCGGCAAGCGCGGCGATCAGAAGCGATATCGTAGTGAGGCGTTGTTGGCCGTCGATCACCAAGAGCCTGGGAACATCGCCCTGAGTGTGTATGCCGGGCTGGAAGTAAACTACTGAACCAACGAAATGACCGTGACGCGATTCGTCATGATTAACATCCAGAATGTCCTGAAACAACTTTCGGCAATGAGCAATCTGCCAACTATAAGTTCGTTGATAGATCGGAATCACAAATTGCTTAGGACCACGGATTAGCGAAAGAAAATTTAATGCAGAAGCTTTCATAATGTAAGTTGCGAAATTGTGTATCGCCACGAACCTTCGAAAATTAGGAAGGTAGGGGCTGTGGCGGCTCATTACCCTAGTAACCTGTACCAAAAGTTGGCCCCATTTGGAACCCGCTGCCATAACGGCGAGTTAACGACCAATGAAGGATTCGGTTCGTGATAAGCAGGATAAGGATCCTTGTAGTCCCGCAAATCCACGGACTAATTCCATATTTCAAAAATATGTAGCAATACGGTCTTGAAACTCACTCCTTGCAATAAGGCCAAGTTGCTCACGTTTCCACATCGGTTTTTTATATTCGCAATCGATAAAAACTCCCTTTGTCGAGATTACGTATAAGCCCGCTTGATCCACGACTAAACAACAATTCGTCCGCGACGACGTGAATCTTTCGGCGCGGCGAGCACCCTTTGTCGGTACAAAGCTGTCGATATTCATATACTTTGCGACCTGACCAAAGATATCCTTTTCCGACAAAATGCTGAGTTTTGCTTCGCACGGAACCCACAGCCCACTGATTTTTACAAAGTTATCTACAATGCCCGTACTTTCGCCATTACGATAGCATTGACACTCTTCAAGAACCGTTGATCCCTTGTCTTTTATCGCGCCAAGAAAATGATCAAGCAAGTACGACCGAAGTTGGGCCTCATGGATGAATCGCGTTGCCGATAAGCATGAGATCTCCGCCCAATTATCTTTGTCAACGTTGCGAAAGGTACCGTCCCCAAACGCTGCGGTCGAAAGGAACGGAGTGAGTAAATTGTCTTCTGCAAGAAGCGTTCTGATACCTTTCGCTTCGCGAGTGTAAACCGGCGTGATCGTGTTCTGGCCGATTTTCACATAATCCGCAAACCGTTCCGACGAAAGTGGTGTCTCAAATATCTGGACTTCGCCTAACGGAGCAAACAGCCTTCCATCAAAATGCTTTTCCGGCGGACCGAAATATTCGGTCGAGCCGGAGACAGACGCACAGCCGAATATTGTGCCCGAGTACATTTCAGCCTGGCCGGCCGCATGTTCTAAGATCGCGGTCAGTCCACGTTCTTCTGGATAAAGTCTTTTGGCCAATTTCCGCAATTTTTGCGCGTTAAGGCCACCCCTTTTTGTATGGTAAAAGAATAGAATGTCACCCTCGGTTAGCCATTTGGGGGCAGTCCACGATGTATCGTCGTCCGGAGTGAACCGAAGCAAGTAATCGAGATCCAGAAAGTTCTCGCCCCGGTCGCTGTTACTATTTAGCATCTCGAAAACGCCGTCAATTGAATTCGGAAATCCAATGCTTGTTATGCACGATTGTGCCCATCGCGTTTCAACGCAGCTCTTGGTGCCCATGATTACTTTTCCCTCATCCAACTCGACGGTATGACGCAATGGCGAGCCCGAGTAAGACGAAGCCTGATCGTCAGCGAAATAGAGTCGCTTGATTAACTGTAGTTGTGCCCGTAGACTTCTCCGATACGAAGTTGGGTTCCTTATCATCTTCTACACCCATGATTCCGACAGCGTCTCGGCTTGCTGAAGGACTAGGTCGATCGCGGCTTCTTGTTTGTCGGGCGGATATTTGTATTTGCGAAGTATATTCTTAACCATAATTCGGAGACGGGCACGCACGGTTTCGCGGACGGACCAGTCGACCGTCGTACTACGCCGGAGTTTTTCGGTGAGTTCGATTGCGATCTTTTTCAGGATCTCATCGCCCAGCTCGCGGACCGATGCCTCGTTATCAGCAAGCGCGTCATAAAAAGCGACCTCATCCGTATTCAGTCCAAGCTTCTCGCCTTCGCTCGCGGCAGCTTGAAACTCTTTCGCCATCGCCACGAGTTCTTCGATAACCTGCATCGTCTCGATGGCTCGGTTGTGGTACTTATTCAGTGTCGAACTGAGCATCTCGGAAAACTTCTTGCTCTGGACAATGTTAGTTTTCATTCTGGCTTTGATCTCGTCCTTAAGAAGTCTTTTCAGAAGTTCTACGGCCAGATTTCGTTGAGGCATCAGCTTCACCTCTTCGAGAAACTCGTCTGAAAGAATACCGATGTTGGGGCGATCAAGTCCGGCATACGAAAATATATCCAGAACTTCGTCTGATGCTACTGCTCGGCTGAGTATCTGTTGGATTAGCAACTCACGCTGCTCATTCTTGTATTGCTTGTTTGATTCTTCGGGTTTACCGATAAACGCTTTCACAGCCTGAAAGAATGCAATTTCCTCGCGATAGCCGATCGCCTCGTCGAGCGTGCTGCACAAGGCAAAGGACTTCGTAAGAACCGTGACGCTGTCGAAGTACCTCTTCTTCCGATCGGGCCCTAGACCAAGAATATGGTCGGCGGCCTCTGGCAGTAATGTTATCGCCTCAGTTTCGAAGTCCTGATAATCAAATCCGTGGAACATACCGCGGATGATCATCATCTGTTCTTCTACTAGAGGAAGAGCTTTCTCGGCTGCGTCATTGTAGAGGTCGCCTTCACCGTCGGCTTCGGTATATTGTTTTAGTGCCGCTTGCAGCTCGTGGCCGATCCCGATGTAATCAACAACCAGACCGCCATCCTTTTCTTTGAACACACGGTTAACACGCGCTATCGCCTGCATAAGCGAATGTCCACGCATCGGTTTGTCGATATAGATGGTATGCAGGCTCGGCGCGTCAAAACCAGTGAGCCACATATCGCGAACTATGGCGACTTGGAAATCATTCTCCGGGTCCTTAAATCTTTTTTCCAGATCTTTCTTAACTAGCTTTGGATAGATGTGAGGCTGCAAACTGGGTTTATCGCTTGATGAGCCCGTCATGATTACCTTCAAAACACCCTTAGCCGGATCGGGGTCATGCCAGTCGGGACGGAGAGCAACTATCTCGTCATAAATCCTTACGCAGATGTCGCGGCCCATTGCGACAAACATGGCCTTGCCCGGACCGGCTGTTGTCTTCGACATCTCGGTTTGCCGAGCCTCAAAGTGCTTTACAAAATCCGCGGCGATCTTCTTTAGCCTTTGTTCCGCACCCACGACCTTTTCCAGAGCTGCCCAGCGGCTGTGCGACCGCGCCCGTTCTGTCTCTTCGTCGTCCTCAGTTAGTTCTTCAACCTGTTCGTCAAGTGTTGGGGCTTCCTCGTCGTTTAATTCGAGCTTCGCAAGCCTATTTTCGTACAGGATCGGCACCGTTGCACCATCTTCCTGAGCCTGCTTCATGTCGTAGATGTCGATGTAGGTGCCGAAGACGGCCTGCGTGTCCCTTTCGAGCATCGAGATCGGTGTGCCGGTAAACGCGATGAAGGAAGCTTTAGGAAATGCTTCGTGCAGGTAATGAGCGAAGCCGTATTTTATCTTTCCGGACTTTTGGTCAACCGTCGCGTTCAGGCCATACTGGGTTCTGTGTGCTTCATCCGCGATCACGACGATGTTCGAACGGTCAGACAATAGCGGGAACGTTGCTTCATCTTCCAAAAGGCTGAATTTCTGAATTGTCGTAAAGATGATTCCGCCCGAAGGACGCCCCGCCAGCAGGTCGCGAAGCTCCTGACGCGTTTCCGCTTGCTTCGGAGTCTCCCGCATCAACTCCTTCGCATTCGAAAATGTCGCAAATAGCTGGCCGTCTAGGTCGTTGCGGTCCGTGACGACAATAATCGTCGGGTTCTTCATTTCCGGGGACGTAATTACCTTTCCGGCATAGAACGCCATCGAAATACTCTTGCCTGAACCTTGGGTATGCCACGCGACGCCTATCTTTCCTGTCTCGTCCGGCTTTGTAGCCTCAAGCGTTTTTGCAAACGCCTTCTTCACCAGATGAAATTGATGATAGGCAGCAATCTTCTTTATCGTTTCTTTCTCTTCTTCAAACAAGACAAAATCGCGGATATACTCGAGCAGAAAACCGCGGCCGAATAGTCCCCGGATGAGCGTTTCCGTCTCCTTGCTTTCGCCGAGAGGATCAAGCTGTATTCCGTCGATCGTTCGCCATCGTCCAAAGCGTTCGTAGTCCGCTGTCAGGCTCCCTACTCTCGCTTCACGGAGGTCGGCTATCACAAGCAGCTCGTTAAAGGTAAACAGCTCGGGAATCTCAGCCTTATATGTCTGAAGCTGTTTGAAAGAATCGTAAATCGTCGTATTGATATCCGCCGGGTTTTTCAGCTCGAGAACTGCTATCGGCAAGCCGTTGATAAAGATGATGACATCCGGCCGCTTCGTGCCTTTTGGACCCTTTATAGAAAACTGATTGACCGCGAGGAACTCATTGCTTTCGATATTCTCGAAATCGATAATCCGAACGAAGTCCGCTTTCGTTTCATTGTCTTCTTGGAACGTAACCTTAACGCCATCCCGAAGCTGCCGGTGAAACTCGCGGTTGTTCTGAATAAGCGAAGGAAAGTTCGGACGGGTTATCTGAACAATTGCATCCTCTATCGCAGCCGCCGGAATGTCTAAATTGAACGCCGTCAGCCTTTCGCGCAACCGCCCGAAAAGAACAACCTCCCGATAATCCTTCCGCTCGGCCCTGTCCGTGTCAGGCGCGATCTCGTAGCCGTTTTCATAAACGTATCCGAGATCGGCCAGAATGCCGAGGAGGTGATTTTCGAACTGTTCTTCGGTTATTTTCACTGATTCTTCCTCTCGCCCTGATTTCTCACTTTGTAATTTACTAATTGCTTACAGATTGGAAGTTACTGATTCTGGGCCACTTAGACGGCGGGTCGGTTTTGCTATCAAATAAGCTCTTGGGTGTACAAATCCACTTTTGCTATAAAATTGGAAGTTGTTGAGTCTGAACGACTTAACCAAATGTCCCCCCTTAAATCGCATTTGCAATCAAATAAGAATTAGGCCCAATAAGGAACGTAACGGGCATATCGTCTCGAAGCACTTTCAGGATCCTCTAATTTAATTAGGTCCTCGTCAACAGCGTTTTTAATAATGCCTGACACGACATCCGCCCTAGATTCAGGCAGATCAAATCGTTCCCTAAGGGTCTGGTTTGTCATGCGTTCATTCATAAGAAACTTCAAGCTACAGTGCTGGTAACAGGCTCGAACCTTATCCTTCTTGCTCATATCGCCAAATGGGATATGACCATAAAGAATTGCCGTGAAATGTTTCTCACCGTTCCGAAAATCCGGAGCTGGTAGTTGCCACGTCTCCACATAAAGAACGACCTTGTCAATTCCGCTGCCTTGACGTTCACAGACCTTGAGTCTGCGCATGATGTCCGCTAAAGTCTCGTTCCGCGATTGATAGCTATCCAGGAGTCGGTTCGGATCAATGGATGAGGGTCCGGGGTTCCCGATTTCCATTCGATCCGAATAGATGTCGATTGTTACAAACATCCCCCTCTCATTCAGGTCCTGATGAACGAGAGCGTTAGCGACCAGCTCACGAATAGCTATGTCGGGGTACATCTTCACATCTTCTCTGAACGCTTTCCCGATGACTTCGTTGGAGGGAAGACGCGAGTCGATATAGTCGATCAACCCTTCAAAACCGGCAATGTAACCTTTACGTCCGAAAATATCTGACTTCGTTTTGAGCTTGTTCTTTCCGTCATAAACCGTAACTCGCGCCGCCTTATCCTTAACTGCTTCGAAGCTCTGCAACTCTTTGGCGAATAACACGGCTCCCAAATTGGTAATGCTATATCCGGAGTCTGAGGACACGATCAGCTTCTCTTCAACAAACCGGTCCATGACCGTCAATCGTGTCGCCGGATAAGGGAGCTTGAGAAGGTCGAAGTATACCTGGGTATCGAGTAACCTGACGACATCCTCCGCTGATTGGTCCGCGAGAGCGATCTGCGATAGAAAATCCGGTTTGCCCTCATCGAAGATCTTACGAAGCTGGTCAGCAGACATCGGCACTAAATCTTCGCCGACCCGCATCAAATAGGCTCCGTCGAGGTTCATAGCGGTGCCGGGTGGTCGAGGCGGAATATGAAAAATGACGACGCGACCATTTGGATGGGCCACCTCTTCGGCATCAACTCGAATACGAAGCTTATCGAAGATCTTCGATTTAATATCGTTAATATCGAGGAACGCTCGACTCCCGACAACCCGTCGTGGGTTAGCATCGTTAATCCCGAGAATTAACTTTCCGCCACCTTCGTTCGAAAGTGCAACACAGTATCGATGAAGTTTGGTTATGTCGTAGTGGTTTTTGGCTTCCTTGAATTCAAGCCTCTCGCCTTCCTCGGACTCCATCCACCTCCCAAGTTGTTCTATTGTAACCGCCAAATTCACCGCCTCTGTTTAAAGGATATTTGCCCTAATTATTTATCCAAGTCATCCCGATTCCTTACGCTTAGCTCGTTCGCAACGCACTTCGATGTCGCAGCCATTTCGAAAATGTATCCGAGATCGGCCAGAATGCGGGAAGATGATTTTCGAATTGTTCTTCGTTCTTTCGCATTCTCACTTAGCACCACTCTTTATTTAACATTCTGGTGAATGTCGTTAAGAGCAGCTTTTAAAACTTGCCAACAAATCTTCGCTGTGTGTTCATCTGGGCAAAATCCAGACGACAACTGCTGATACGGATGAATATAATTCCTAAAATCTCGGAGCGTGTGGCTGAACTTTTTTACGTCAAGTCCCAGAATACCGAGATTATGAGAGACGTCTATGAAATCATTCAGTGTCCATTCATGAAACTGTTTCGTCTTTCCGGAAGTTGCGTCTCTTGGACTAACCGCTGATTGATTGAACTTCTTTGGATCAGAAGACGCGAGGCCAAGTAGCAAGCCTTCTAAAACACTTCCGCAAAGAAAGATAACTGCGAACGGAGCTTCAGCTTTCAGACATTTCTTTAATTCCCTTATTCGCCCGTCTAAAATAGTGGAGACTTGCCCGTCAAGTTTCAGCTTTGACAACGGAACTTCGTCAACATCCCCATTTAGGAACTCGTCAATCGTTTTCGGTTCCTCCCTTTTCGGCGCGGTCCTTCCTTGCAATCGGCGTGCGGTTCCTAAGCAGCTTTCCAGTAGTGGGGCTGGCGGTATTGAAGAACCATTAACGTTCATGTCCGGATCCACAAGAACGGCGATTATGTCTTTTATTAATTTTCCGACACGAGCGTCGCTCTCGGTGTCCCAAAGCAACCGTAACCTTTTCGCCTTAGATATGCTTGGGCCTCCAAACCTTGCAGATTGAATATCCAGGCCAGTTGAATCGCGAACGAACTGTCGGAATGAGGCATTAGTGAAGTCGAGGACATAACCTGACTCCATCTCAAAGAGTTTTTCTAATTTAGATTTCTCGACGTTGGTCAAATTGGCCATTACTGGGTTAAATCTGTTGCGATTATTTCTTCATGCGCGCTCGCACCGAGTAAACTAGCCATAGAGCTTTTTTAGTGCATTTTCCGTGAATTGCATTGGATCTCCGGCGACTTTATCAATTACTTTGAGGTTAATTGTTCCAGCGTTTCGGCGGTCCCGAAGAAGCTCGGCGAATGGCACATCTAATGTTTCAAACGTAGGATTAACGACTCGAAGTTCGTTTCCGCCCCCGGCTTTTAGGAACTTCCTGATGAAATGATTGATGTGGGGGTCACGGAACGAATAACCAATGACCGTAAGGATGTTGGTATTTGCTAGCTGCTCATCCCAGACGCGAAGTAAATCGAGAAATGGCCCTTCAGTCGTTAGCTTATTCCGTTGACCGAAGATAACCATATTTGTATCGTCGAGAACCATGAATCTCTTCGCCTCATTGAGGCTCGACTTACTATAAATAATCGGCGACGGCATCGCGTCGCCAGCTAGAGAAGTGCCGGGATCTGTCCAGTACCAATAGCACGAACCGTGAAGCTTTATTAATTTTATTGTGTGATTGTTATACTGAATCGCCCCATTCTTTTCCCATGCTTTGATGCCTGTATCCCAAGAAATATTCCGATTCTCGCATAACAATTCAACTGCGTTGTCGTAGTTAAGCGTCGCGACAAAAAGATTATTCTGCCTTTGAGCGAGATTAAGAATTGGGGCTAAGTATTCGACCCGGTTTGCATCTTTTATAGTGGTCAACTCTTCAAGCATCCCTGTCATTCGATAGCGTATCTCTTTGAAATGGGCTGGAGCTTCAGGAATTGCGGCAAGACCAGGCTTCCATTCTTCGACAAATCGTGCGATCTCGAGACTGTCCCGTTCCTCCAGAAGCAATAGCGCATTGTAGAGCGATTCTACATCGACACAATCTTCTTTGGGATTGAGCTTCTGCTCGTGTTCGATTAGTGTGTCATTGACGAAATTCAGTGCATCTCGAAATCTCGCGTTCCGATCGTCGGAATTGAACTTCTCGACAATGTGTTTCGACATCTTCCAAGCGCTCGGAACGCCGGCTTCAACGGATGCACCGGCGGCGAACAACAACATTTCATTTCCCATAATGTTCCATTAAACGACGTGTTCCCTTTCCTCGGCCTTATCTACTCTTAGTTTGCCCGAAATTAGGCGGGGCAATAACGATTCGCGAGTCTGACATAGCGATTGAATTTGATCGATATTCATTTGCGCTAGTGAATAGATCGGACCAACTATCTCGTTGAAAGTCTCAAGGAGGCAATCCGATGGGATTACAATCGGAATATTGAGAGTGCTTTCAGGTTTGACTCTTTGATGACTACCAGACGTTCCGGTTACGTGCTGCTGAAAACTGGAAATAATTTCATCGCTTCTCAATAGGCTATTCAAAAACGACCAATTCACGGCTTGACGAGTTTCGTACAAAATAAACTCCGTTGAAGCAATACACCGGCTATCCGCAACCGGGAATACGGTCCAAGCTCGAAATATGCGAGGGTTAAGCTTTGAAACCAAAACCGAATTTCCTTGTATAAGGAACTTGTTGCTTAGAATTGTCGACCCGAGCTCCCTCCTCGGATGCTTACCATCATCAAACGCGGGAATGCTGAAATGGTGAAACTCTTCATCAGGAAATTTGCCGGGTGAAACGGAATCCTTGGAAATCCTGGCAATATCCGCAACCGTTCCTCCGACCCACCCTTTCGGAAAGCCGTTTTCGAAGTCGGAGGGGAAGAGTTTGGCTATATCGGGGGAGGCGGAGGTTGAGGGGCGGTTTTCTTTGATGGCGTGGACGGGTTCAAAGTCTACAAACCAAGCCTTAAACAAAGCCCGGGCCATCGCCTCCAAAGTCGCATTCATCCGCCGGTTAAGCTCGATCTTGTCCTCAATTGCATTTGCAAAATCCGCAAGCCTCTTCTGTTCCTCAAGAGGTGGGATCGAAACGGGTAAGTTCGTAAGTGTTTCGGTGTTCAGGCGTCCCGTGCCATGACCGGCCGAATCCACCGAATTAAGTAATGAAGTTTTATTCGCTACAAGTAGGTAAGGAAGAAATTCCGGATGAAGACCTTCCTGTGGGATTACAGCCTTTACATCTTGGTTGAAGGCCGAGGGTCGTCGCAATCTGCAAATCGGAAGGTCGTTATGTAGAGTCATTCCTCGAACAAGTATGAGGGTCGATCTTGCGGGGACAATTTTTGCTTTTGCAGCACCAGCTTCAGTAAGGTGATCCTCGGAATCCTCAACCCAAAAGGTCTTCATATCCTTGGCCGATACCCATGGAATATTGCCGTTCCAAAAGTCGGTTCGAGATTTGGACGGTGTACCGCCGGATTGCAGCTTTACGTAATCGCCGAGTTTCCCCGGTGGCCATTCAGATGCCATATCCTATCGTCCCTAGGTGTGACCTAATCTTTTCCTCTAAATGCCGATTTTCCACAAATTGGGCGCTTAGATCACTAGTTAGTCGGGCCATCTTCTCTTCAAACCCCTCATCGTCGTCTTCTATTTCTGCGGCTCCGACATACCGTCCCGGAGTAAGAACGTAATCGTGCGAACGCACCTCATCAAGTCCAACAGATTTGCAGAAACCTGGAACATCTTCGTAGGCAAGCCTGTCACTTTCGCTTGCAGTACTGACAGAAGCGTCTTCGTCCTGTTTCCAGGAATGATAGGTTGTGGCGATTTTTTGAATATCTTCATCATCGAAAACGCGGTTGACGCGGTTTTCGAGGCGGCCTAGTTTACGGGCGTCGATGAAGAGGATCTCGCCTTTTCGGCGTCCTTTGTTCTTATCGAGAAACCATAGGCACGCCGGGATTTGGGTGTTGAAGAAAAGCTGTGCGGGAAGGGCCACCATGCATTCCACGGCGTCCTGTTCGATCATTTCCTTGCGGATCGTTCCTTCGCTGTTCTGCGAGGACGACATCGAACCGTTGGAAAGGACCACGCCGGCACGTCCGTTCGCGGCGAGGTGGTAGTAAATGTGCTGAAGCCAAGCGTAGTTTGCATTTCCCGCCGGGGGCGTTCCGAATTGCCATCGCGGATCGCCTTCGAGCTGTGCGTTCCACCAATCGGAAACGTTGAACGGCGGATTCGCCATTATGTAATTGGCGCGTAGGTCGGGGTGCTGGTTGCGAAGAAATGTATCTGCCGGTTCCTTGCCCAAATTAAAGTCCATCCCGCGGATCGCAAGGTTCATAGCCACCAGCCGCCACGTCGTCGGGTTTGATTCCTGTCCGTAAATGGAAATATCGCCAAACCGCCCGCCGTGCGATTCCATGAACTTTTCCGACTGAACAAACATTCCGCCTGATCCGCAGCAGGGATCGTAAACCTTGCCGGAATGCGGTGCGAGAACTTCGACTAGTACTTTTACAACGGATGCAGGAGTGTAGAACTGCCCACCCTTTTTACCTTCTGCATTGGCGAACTGGCCGAGGAAGTATTCGTAAACCTCACCCAGAATATCTTTCGCATTATGCCCGTTGCCGTTGAAGCCGATCTTCGAGATAAGATCGACGAGTTCGCCGAGTTTGCCCGGCTCAAGCTCGGTTCGCGCAAAGCGTTTGTCCAGCAAACCTTTCAGTCGCGGATTCTCTTTCTCGATCTCAACAAGTGCATCGTCGATGTATTTGCCGAGGATGGGCTGCTTTGCCCGTTCACGAATCCATTCCCAACGCGATAACTCCGGCACCCAAAAGACATTTGCTGCCGTATAGTAATCGCGCTCTTCGAAATCTTTGACTCGGTCAGTCTCGTCTTCAATGAAGTATTCATCGCCAGGATCAGAAAAACGTCGTTCAAGCTCCGTTCGATGTTCACCAAACGAGTCTGAAATATATTTCAGGAAGATCAACCCGAGGACGATGTGCTTGTACTCGGCGGCATCCATATTGGAGCGGAGCTTATCGGCCGCGGCCCAGAGTGTCTTCTTTATTTCGTTATCCATAGGGAAATGAAAGCTCTGCGATTCTAGCACGGCTTCCAGATTTGAGTGAATCTAATGATAAGGGCATCCCAAACCCGGTCCGCTGCAAAACCCTTTTCGCTTCTAGCTGGCAAATAGTTCCGTAATGAACTCTTTCGACATTTCGTCTTCCGCAGGAAGCGGGGTGAGGAAATCTTTTGCGAGAGCCATCCTTCGACGAAGCAATTTGTCGAGCTTTTGGTCAAACGTTGCGAAAGTCTTGTCCGTGGGATCTTTTGCTATTAAATGGTAGACGTGCACGTCCTTTTCTTGACCGATCCGAAATACACGGTCGGTTGCCTGAGCTTCTTTTGCCGGATTCCACCATCTTCCATAATGAAAAACATGGTTCGCCTCGGTTAAAGTAAGTCCCATGCCAGCAACGTCAGGAGAAAGAATAAGGACATCAAACCCTTGTGACTCGCGGAAACGGGCAAGTATAGCCTTTCTCGTTTTCGGCTGCTCTTCCGATGAAGCCCCCCTTTTTGTGGAGCCATTGACGATATTCACCGATAGTCCAAACCTATGTTTCAATACGTCCGCGAGTATCTGCTGCATGTCGAGCGTTCTAACAAAGATCAGGGCTTTTTCACGCAGCCGTTTTATTTCCACGAGTTTCATGATGAGGACACTTAGTTTGTGACAATCGGCGATCGCATTTTCCGGATCTGGCAGTTGAAAAGTTGGAACCAATGCGGGGTGTTGATACACACGCAAAAACTCATTGATTAGTTTAAACGGATGATTGCCTTCGCCGCCTACCGCTGCTCGAGTCAGCAATGACATGTGGTAGTCCCGTTGCGATGTCATCAATTCGCAGTCGAGCTGATGTTCATATTTTCGTGGAAGGTCGCTAAGCTCCTCTTTGTCACGTCTTAAAAGGTATGAACTCGGAGTATAAAAGAGCAACCTTTCTTTGAGAGCTTGAAGAGCAACACTGATCTCAGTCTCCGCCTCCAGGGGCTTTTCATATTTGGCTCGAAAGTCCTGTGCGCTACCAAGCTTTCCTGGTTCTACAAAATCGAAGATGTTCCACACATCAGAAATCTTGGTCTCGACGGGTGTTCCCGTACATGCAACGCGAAATGTTGCTGAGAGACTCTTGAGGGCATGTGAGACCTTTGTACTCGGCGTTTTATATTCTTGAGCTTCGTCGGTAACGATCACTGACCAGTCAGTCTTTGCAAATGAGTGTTGGTAATTTACTACCGTCTCGTAATTAGTAATGACGACGCGATGTTTGTGCAATTCTTTGATGTCGAGTGTCGCCTCCCCGATCTTTGTCTCGCGCCCAGCAGCCCTTTTCAAACGGTTTAAGTTATTCCCTCGCAGCGTCAAACACGGCCAGAATATTGAGCCTTTTTCAGCAAAGAAAAGCTTCATGTCGTTGATCCAGGTTTCACTCTCAACGAGGATTACCGGTGCCACGATCAAAATGGGTTTCCATGGTGGCACTTCAGAATTATTTGTGTCTGAAAGTACTCCTCCGCGTTCTATTAACGAAGCGAGAAAAGCAAGTAACTGAAGCGTCTTCCCTAATCCCATATCATCTGCAAGAAGGCAGCCAGAGCGGCCGAGTTCAAAATTTCGCTGGAGCCACGCAATGCCGCGCTTTTGATGGTCTTTCAGAACAGTGGTTGGAAGTAACGATTGGGGTAGTTCGGGATCGGTTAATGGTTCTTCGGAATATCCTTCTTCCTGAGGGCTTTCAAACTCGACCTCGCCTTCATTCGTAAGGATTAGGAGATACTTTCCACCGGTTTTTTCGTTCTTTTCGGATCGTTTACCCTCCGTCGGCAGAAACTTGTCCGTCAGTTCTTGGAACGCCCTCACAAACGTCTGATTAAGCGGGATAGTCTTACCATCGAATTCAACAAATCCAGTCCCTTCGTGTCTTGCGGTTTCGACTCGGGACGAAAGTTCCTTTATCTCCTCAATCGACCCAAAGCTTACTTCGGTTTCGGCGCCATCAGGATATGTAAATCTGATACCTGCGGTGAATCTGTCGCTTAGATTTGAAGCGCCGAGATCGTCGAATATCCCAGTGACGCTTTTCTGCATGAACGGTTTCGAGACGAATGGAAAATCGCCTATCCCCTGGATGCGTTCACTAAACCCTTTCAGAGAAACGGCACCATTGACTCCGTCGAAAAGTGCTTCCGGATCGCTAAGGATCTTTGCTTTCTCCGCACCGCCGAGATGTTGTGCTGTAGAGATCCTGCCAAAGACCTCCTTAACTTCCGGGGTCAACAAAACACTGGCGTTCCTGCCGTCTTTCGTTTTTACATCGTATTGAGGCAGGTCCGGATTGCGTTTGAATTTTTGAGCAAAGTCTTCTTCGTCGAGCGTTTCACTAGTAGGAGCTAGGCTTATACGGTTTCCCTCTTCCTCGAGAACCTGTATGCCGATCTCTAAGGGTTCAATGATCTCTCGTCCCGTTGTAAAACCATCGGTCTCGGCTCCCGCAGCTTCCGCCAATGTTTTAATTTCACCGAAAAATCGAAACGCATCTGGGCTTTGCTTGTGGGCCGGTGAAAGATTGTTGAATCTATTGACTTCGGAGAGGAGTTTGAAGGTCTGTAAATCGAACAAATATACTTGTTCGCCGTACCTACAGAAACACCCCTTTATTTCAGGTTCGACCTCTTCACCGTTCCGAAAGAAGCCCAGGGAGAATGCGCTGTTTGGGGCACCCAAGAAGCTTCTCATTCTTATTTTTATGGAGAACGGGGATCGTTCTAAAAGATCAGCGAAGGCAGTTATTTCATGTCCGGGAAGATCTGCAAAGTCCTGGAAACTAATTCGCAGATCTTCCCCTTGGACAACTGCGAGATCAAGCTCAAGAATTTGAGTTATGAGTATCGGAAGCACCCGCCCGAGCATCGACTCGCTCGAACTTTCCCACTCAGAGTCAAACGCAATACGACCCGCCCCGCCGATCCAAACATACTCATCAGACGCTAAGATTTCTATTTCCGATACAGGTTGTGGAATTATCCATTCATCCATAGTCGCTAGGGCCGGATTCCATTTTGGGCAAGCGCCTGTTCTACAACTGGTTGCCAATTCCCTTGATGCGCTTTGCTATAAACTTCAAATCTCTTCAGTTCGCCATCCGTGAATCGCTTGGTACGAAAGATATCAGGTAGGAAGCGTCTTTTTTCGCTACTGTTAAAAATATATACCTTTCCCACTTCGTTGAATTCAACGACCAGAGCTCTCCCGAAATCCAATATGAAAGCACTTTGTGACCCATCTTTCTTTCCAAAATGCTTACTCCCGTCACGCAACTCAGAGTTAAGTCGATAGCGATCCGTATCAGTAAGCAGCGGGCGAGACACTGGCGTGTTTGAGCGAACGTAACGTAGCCAAAAATCCGCTCTTTTATGACGATCATTTGTCATTACCTTCTTAAAGAAGAAAACAATGTCCTCCCTAGTCAATTGCTGAAGGACCTTCTTTTTGGAATCCTCCATCCCAATCCAACTGGCGGGGCGAAGTCTTGGATCTCCAAGACGGTTTACATCGCTTACGACGTAATCAACGAGTCGAGCTTTAACATCGCTTGAATCATCGAAAGCCTTAGACATTACCGCGCCATTCACATGCTTTTTGAACGCCCCGATCTCATGCTTGTCCCAGCCAAGAATCTGATACACAAAGTAGTCGAGTGTCGCGGGGTTATCGAGTTTATTGGCGCATGATTGAGCACATTCAGAAACTACCTCTCGAAAGAACTGGGTATCTTCGAACAACCGGAAGTCCGCAATGGAATGTTCCAACGGCATTTTCTTCTTGAGGAATTCTTCAGCCAATCTCGTGACCGAGTCAGCGAACAGCAGAAGCGGAAGATTTTCCTGCCATTTTTTGAGAACTCCGTTCGGCCCGCTATAGGTCATGATGGCTTCTCTAAGTCCCAAGAACTGAGGTAGGTGCTGCACGTCCGCCCATCTTGAGTGAAAGCTGTAAACTAAACCTTGTATTGATTTAGCCGAGTTCCTGGTGCGCTCGGAATTTACCATCAGATTCCAAAACCGGTTCTCTACAGCAATCTTCGGATACCACGATAAGTTTCGCATTACCCTTGATGAAACCTGCTCAGTTCGTCCAGCTATATATGCTTCCCAATCCCGAATATGAGAATCCGACGGCTTCTGCGGTTTAGCTATGGCATCAATAGTATCTATTGCCTTCGCTAATGCAGGCAGGTTGAAATTAGAGAAATTTCGATTGTGACGCGCGGCGGTATCGTTGAACCCGCGATTCGCAAACGTCAAGTTTTGAAGCCCTTCTCTTAAACTCATGAATTCATTTTTCTTCCACGGCAGACACGGCTTTGTTAACGACCTTTTCTTCATGTGAGCGAACACGTATCTTGAAGACTACGCGTCGGCTCTTTGCCGAATCCTCAGTCCCATTGTCATCTCGATATGGATCAACGCTTCCCCTTCCCGTCGCAGAAACAAGGTCGAGAAAACAAGGCCGTGTAATTTGCTCGTTATCAGTTTTCTGAGCGTCTGCCTTACCCAATATACCTAGAGTCTCCCTAACGACCGACATTGAACGCTGTTGACTGAGCGGCAGATTTATTTCATCCCCACCTGATTTGTCTGCATGCCCTTCAACGACGATAGAACTGACCTCCTGCCTAAACTCGCCGGAACACAAAGTCTCCGCCAACTTGGGAGTGATTCGTTGCAAAAAAACAAGACCCTGATCCGGAATGTCCGCCTTGTTAACTGGGAAATTAAGCAGGCCCTCGGGCACCACGACTATTAGACTCAGCGGGTCGTCCTTGTCGTCCTTGAGTTCAAGCCCTTTGTACTCCACAAGCTCTTGATTCAATGTTTCTCTGAGTTTAGCGAGAATGTTTTCTCGAGATTGTCGGACCTCTTGTTGTTTGTTGTTCATAGTGGCAACAAGCAGCAATATAAAAATGACCGCCAAGGAGGTCATCAAGTCTGTCATCGAGCTTGAGAGGCCCGAGTTATTGTCTGTTGCCATTGCTCTTTATATTCTCCAACTGTTCAGTAAGGTCTTCTAAAACATCGCTTAGATCATTCACCGATCCACCGAGTTTTTGAACCGCATTCTTAAAATGCTCATCGGCCGTCTGGACG
The DNA here is from genome assembly GCA_038212935.1 of Pyrinomonadales bacterium. Lineage (GTDB taxonomy): Bacteria > Acidobacteriota > Blastocatellia > Pyrinomonadales > Pyrinomonadaceae > OLB17. The sequence continues at coordinate 73,185 of JBBQTV010000002.1, forward strand.
AGCCCATTAAACCCATTCTGGGTAACTTCTTGATAGTTAGTCAGGTTTGTACCTATCTGACCCAGCAAATTTGTTGCTGACCCCTCGGTCTGCTTAAAGAGATTTTGGTAATTTCCAAGATTGTCGGAAATTCCTTGCCAAACGTTCTCTTGTCGTTCTTGCGATTCTCTGACCCGTTCGGAGATCAGTTGTAATTGCTGATGAACACCGGAGGCTTTATTAGCTGCCTCACCGATCAACGCGGCCGCCGTTGTGATTCCTGCAACGGAGGCAGCGGACGATTCTGAAGTCTGTCTTAGTCCAGCTACCAACCTGTTGAACTCGCCTATAACCGCTTCTAATGAGGCACTCGTTTCTTCAACTCTTGTAAGTTGTGTGTCATGGGTCGTAAGAAGTTGTGCTAATCGTTGTTCATTAGCCGCGGACAATTCATTGACTTGAGTTACAACACCTTGGGCAGCACTGACAGCATTCTGTGAATTCTCCTTTACCGTATCACTCATCTGCTGCCCAAGCTGTCCAACTTGAGCGCTCAGGCCCGTCATCAGTTGCTGCATCGTAGTCGCCACTTCACTCATTACGTTTTGGAGACCACTTTGAGAAGACTCGAACTGCGAGTTCATCGAGCCGAGCAAGCTAGCTGTCTCTCCTAGAGTTTGAGTTACGTTTTCAAATTGTCCTTGGGTTGAACCGGTGAGTGACTCACGGAAACTGCCGCTCATTTCTCCAAATACTTTGGACAAATCTTCCTTCAACTGCGATAGAAGGCCGGTAACAGTTTCGTTGAGTTGGTTGTTGCGCGTCTCCTCAGCCAGGCGGAGGAACTTGTTTAGTTCCTCAATAGTTTCAACCATTCTATTGATCATTGGATTGACGCTTTCGCCGACGCCTTGGATCAGAACCGGCACCAAGCTTGTGCCCAAGTCCTGGACAGAGGTGTTCAAGTTCCCAACATCCTTGCCCATCTCTCCCAACTCGGCTTTTAAAGCGACAAAACCGGCTGCGGTATCCGAATTTAGTTGAGATATGGATCCGGAAATATCAACTAGAACCTGAGTTGCGGAAAGCTGCGGGATAATTCTATCTAGTGTTGACGATAATTTAATATGAGAAACTTGAAGCCTATGAAACTGCCATTTTTCAATCATCACGAATGTTGTTGCGCAGAAAAGGGCAACGATGGACGAAAGAAATTTGCCGGAAAGGCCACTGATTAGCAGGTCAACCCCAGAGACTTGGCCATCCGCGACCTTCACCTCTGACAGTGCGACAAGAATAGCTATAAATGTAAACAATAGTCCCAAGCCCGTCAGTATCCCGGGAAAAGCCTTGAATTTTTCATGGTTGAACTGGCCGGAAAGAAGTGTGCTTTCAGAAAATGATTTTTCAGCTCCATCGGCGGACCAAAATTCGGTTCCCGAACCCTTTGTTGTTCTTTCTATTAATTGGGGCTTATAGTCTATCCAAGCGTCGCGAAGAGATCTTGGTTGAGATGGCTCCTCAAAAAAAGAGCCCAGACTCTTTATTTCGTTGGCTGAGATTCCGGAAGGTGTGGATTGCGAGCCATCAAGTTTTGCACTAAAGAGTTCGTGCAATCTATTTGAAGCGGCATCGAAGGCCCTAGTCAACCTGCTAACGTTTTTGTAGAGTCGCCATATACCCACCAAAGTTCCAATTATCAATAACGCCGCAACAATCCATATGAATTTCGGCGCTTGCACGCCCAAAGATCTCTCAATTGTCTCAAAAAAATATTCCATTATATTGTGCAATTAACATTTCGAATAGATCGAAAGTCTTTCGAGCGGCCCTCAGGCTTTGTGAAAGAGGAATCCTCGTTCAACCGAAATTGTTTCAAGGCTCTACAGCGTTAGGAGACGATCATTCATCCCGATCCGCGCCAAGGGTGATAACTTCGGTCTCTTCTGTTTGGTCGATCTCATCTCGATCATTGATAGCCATCTCGCCCGTTCGAAACGAACGAGTGACAGTTTCGACAGACTCTAGCAACGGCAAATCATTATTCGCACCGATAGCCGGAAGGTCTTTGAATTTTCTTGCACTAACAAGTACGCGACTTTCCATTGAACCAACCATCTTGTTATATGCCTTAGCACTCCTGTCTATCGACTGGCCGAGCTTTGCAACATCAGTTGCCATTTTGCCAATCCGATCGTAGAGCCTGCGCCCCAAGACCGCGACTTGCCGAACATCCTCGGCGATTGCCTCCTGCCTCCATCCGTAGGCAGCGGATTTCAGAAGAACTATCAGAGTCAGAGGTGTGGCGATGATGACGTTATTCGAAACACCGAAATCGAGAAGTTCCGGATCATGTTCAAGTGCGGCGCTAAACACGGCTTCGTTTGGCAAGAACATCAAGACGAACTCCGGAGATGGATCGAAGTTTTCATGATATGCCTTCTTACTTAGCTGCCCGACGTGCATGCGCAAACTCCTTGCATGCTTGCGAAAATGATGGTTCCGGGAGTCGTCATCAGTTGCATCGAACGCCTCAAGAAATGCTGTCATGGGAGCCTTAGCATCAATTATGATTGTCCTCTGAGCGGGCAAGTTAATAATCATGTCGGGCCTTTGCGCACCGTCTTCGCCGGCAACGTGGAACTGCTCCCGAAAATCACAATGCTGGCTCATTCCAGCCAGCTCTACGATTCTCCGAAGTTGAATCTCACCCCACTGGCCTCTTGTCCGTGTGTTCCGAAGAATGCCGACTAAGCTTAATGTTGTTTCGCTTAGTTTCTGCTGAGAGTTCGTCATCTGGTGAATCTGTTCACCGATGGTTGCGAATGTATAGAGTCGCTCCTTTTCGAGCTGTGCGATATGGTTATCAACCGCTTCAAGGGATTTCTGCACCGGAGCTACGATTTCGGAGATTTTCTCTTGTCTTAAGTTAAGATCGGAAACTGCAGATGATTGAAATCGTTTGAAGACCTCGGTCGCCTGACTTACAAATGATTGATTATTCTGATCCAGTGCCTGGCGGGATAGGGTAGCAAACGCGTCCAGCATATTCTTCCTCGCGTCATTTAGTAGAACGAGCTTTTCCACAGAATTAGCCTTTTCATTTTCTAAATTTTCTTCTAGGGCCGTTTTCTCGTTACTTACAGTGAATAACCTTTCATTCAAGTCTTCAGTCTTCTTATCGAGATCTTGGATTGTCTTTGATAGAGAACCTTGTGAGTTCTGCAACGAACGATTTTCGGCCTGCAAATGACTCAATTCCGTGTTGAACTCAATCTGGCGGGCAGCTTCGGATTTTGCGATTCGAACTCTCATCAACAAGAAAGTAGCAAGAGCGCCGAGAGCAAGACCGATAAGACTCGGTAAGATATACTGCATCAATGTGGATGGGGGAATTTCCATACCGGGTTCAGATCATTGAGCGGCAGTGTACCATAATCATCAGATACGTCTCCACGTAACATGCATTTTCAGGAAACAGTCTTCCGGGTTTGGAGGGAGCAACTTCGTCATCGGCACAACGAAATCTTTACGCATGGTCGGCTTGTCATCCGACGTAGATATAATAACCTCTTTATGGGCACCTAGAGCAAGGCGTTTTCCGACGGATACTCATTATTTTGCGACGTAGAGCTGAACTTTGATTGTGTTCCGAAGTGAAGAATAGTTCGACACTTCGACACTAATAACAGAACGTTGAGAATCGATAAGTGCACGACGTAAAGGGCTGTTTAAATTCATCAAGAGTCCTGATCTGACTCTAATCGGGTTATTAGAAGATTTGATAAAGCGTTCCTAGGGTCTGGAAGAAGTGCGTTAGAACGTGACAGGCACCACCTTTAGATACCCGTAACCTTTTACGGAGAACAGCCGAACGCTGAAGTTCGACCAGCATGGTTTTGAGTCGGAGTAGGTTACGCCGGATAGCCATAGAAACCATCTGGGCTAGAGAATGGGCGTAACCGGCGAAAAGTCTGGACGGATGATCGTAAGATGATTGGACGGAGTGAACTGCACCCATCATGGTTTGGTCGTATAACCCGGTTCCGACACAAGGTCAACGCTGAGACCAATAATGCTCACGGCGAACGGCATTTCAATGTTCTCCGACTGAACAGCATTCGGGAGTAAGCATCTAATAGCGAGTAGCCAAGGATTTGACGGAACTTATGAGCCGGTTTGCTGGCGGCGTTGCCTCTTCGACACGAGTATTGGGACTATAAATGCTGACCAAGCACACTCCGGATCGATGAGCGACTCTCTCCCAAAAAACCTTTTGGCATAAAATACCAAAAAAAATCCCCGATTTTTTTTTCAGCCGCCTTGCCGGTGGATTCCCATCAGAGGGTTTTTAAAAAGGTCGATAGGAGTTCTTAAGAGAAATTCTCTCCATCTGCGGACCGGGGGCTAAAGGGCCGACAGTGTCTTGGGACTCTTTTATGGCATACCCCCCAAGCTGGAACTCTCTTAATCGTGGGTGCTTTATCGAACGGTAGAGAATCGATTAGCCGTTTGAACGAGATCAAAGGCTTCCCTCATCAAACAACTCTTTGAGGGTGACTTTATTAGCTGCGGGGGTAACTCAAAGTGAATCGATGCGAACTTGCAGATTTTTCAATTGGTCGTCATTGTCGGATTTTTGTAACTCATCGGAGTTCTCAATTCCAGATCTCGAATATTCGCGATTTACATTGGTTGATCAAATTAATAATTTCCAGGTCCCCACCATGGCCGCATAAAAGCTTGTTGACGGGACACGGACAGACCTCAGATCTCAGTGGAGAATGACTCTTACTGAATTGCCGATCGGCTCGCACGCCGAAGAAAACCATCTGAATGGGGCAGGCCGAGTCCTAATATGAGTCCTAATTGTAAAAACGAACGAATCCGACCTCCGATTCATTATCGGTAAGTGACTGAAATGATTAGGGTTAGAATGGAGCCGCCCATCGGAGTCGAACCGACGACCTTTCGATTACGAATCGAATGCTCTACCAACTGAGCTAGGGCGGCACTTGGTGTGGATAGTCGCCGAGATCCAGTGGGCGACTTTGCGGCGGCCGGACGGCGTCTGAAATTGCCGGATAAGCCGAACTTCAAAATATACTTCTGGCGGACGGCAGGTGTCAAGGGAACGTGGGGCCGCACGGCCTGGGCGGTTTGCAACGGCGGGGTTTGAGTGTAACATTGGACGGAATAAAGAAAACACACGTTTGATATAGCCAATGGGAAACGACTTTACGAAACGACTTAAGCAAGTTTTCGCCGGGGCCTCAATGGCCGACATTGCTCGCCGGATAGAGGTGCCGCATGCGACGATCCGCAACTATTTTCAGGGCAGGCTTCCGGCACCGGACGTTCTGATAAAGCTCGCTGATGAAACGAACGTATCTCTAAACTGGTTGTTGACCGGCAAAGGCGAGATGTATGTTCCCGGCGGGCGGCCGATCGACCTCGGCGAGATCCTGGAAGAAAGGATAGCTGCGATCGTCGACCGCAAGCTAGCCGAGCGGGCAACGGGGACGGTTCAGGACCTAGGAAGGATCGACGCTGCACCGGTTTTCGATGTCGAAGAAGCGATTCAGCGGCTCGGTGATCCGCACCTTGTCATGGGCGAGTGGTTCGCGTTTGAAGACCGCGAGTATCCGCAGGATTTTGGCCTGGTATTTTTTCAGGGTTGGGAAAGCTACAGTCCCGACGAAAAGGCGGATGCCGTGCGTGACGCGAAGAAAGTTCTCGACCGGACCCTCCGAAATAAAAAGCCATAATGCTTTTGGCCGTGCCGCCGTTGCCATATGTTCTATCTGTGATACCATATTGCATATACGCAACACTGAGCACCGGAGCGTCTCTCACGATGAAATTCCTGCTAGACAAAATAGCGAAACTTAATATCGGTTGGAACGAGCGGCCGCTGACCGAAGCGGACGTGCACTTGCTTTGTCGGCGGTATAAGGTCACGGTCGAAGAACTTCCGCTGCGCGTCAGCGGGTTCTATTATTCGGTCATGGGGCGTCACTTTATTGCGGTGAACAGCAACCTGAGACCGGACCGAAAGCTATTCGTCCTTTTTCACGAATTCGCCCACTTCCTACTGCATGCACCGGACAGCGGTGCGACCGCGAACTTTCACGGCATCGGCAAAAAGACGCGAAAGGAGATCGAGGCCGACCTTTTCGCTCTTGTTGCCTTGATCCCACAGCGGTTGCTCCTGCAGCGGTCGAGTGCGGAACTCGTTGACGAAGGATTTGAACCGGACGATGTGCACGAGCGAACCGCGATCTTTGACCGATACGGCATTTGATATATGACCGCCTTGCGCTAGATTTACTTTCGCTTAAAAGTGGCGTATAAAGTTCGTGTTCACTCACTTAGCGCAGATCTAGAGAAACACGGTATGGCGGTCAACGAAGTTCTTCAGCGGCGCGTCTTTGAACGGCGATTCTTTTTCTTCGCCGCCGTTGCCTTTGCGGCTCTAATATTTCTCGGGTTCGCCCGAACATATTATCTGATGCCGGTCATGGGTGCGGCTCCGCTTCGGTGGATGGCCCATGCTCATGGCGTATTGATGACGCTGTGGGTGTTGCTTTTTGGTGCACAGGTTTTTCTGATCCGGACAAAGAATGTTCAGATGCATATGCGGACGGGCTGGGCGGCGGTCGCTCTTGCTGTGCTTATCGTACCGGTCGGCTTTTTGACCTCTGTATATGCCGCAAAATATGGTACGCCCTCCGCCCCGCCGGATATACAGCCTCTCTCGTTCATGATGATTCCGGTGACGGACCTGCTGATGTTCGTCATCTTATTTTCGGCAGCGATCTACTACCGCAAGAGCCCCGCCGAGCATAAACGGCTAATGCTTCTAACGGCTTTCAACTTCTTGCCGCCCGCCGTTGCCCGTATACCGGTCCCGGAACTGCAGGCATTTGGCCCGCTGTGGTTTCTCGGCTTTCCGGCCTTGCTCTATATCATTTCGATCATCATTGATACCGTTAAGACAGGACGGCTAAATCGTGTATTCCTCGTCGCTGGGGTGCTCTGGATCGTGGCGATGTTCGCGCGGCTTGCTGTAATGGAGAGCCGAGTCTGGCTCGGCTTTGCGGAATGGGCCGTAAACACTTTCTGACGCGTGGGCTAAGCTTTCGGGTGGGCTTTGTCGTAAACCTCTATCATTTTCTCCATCGAAACTTGGGTGTAGATCTGAGTCGTTGAGAGGCGTGCGTGGCCGAGCAGTTCCTGGATGTCGCGAAGGTCCGCTCCTTGATCTAACAGGTGCGTGGCGAATGAATGCCGAAGGCTATGCGGCGAGATGTCGTGGATGTCGGCGCAATGTTTGATGTATTTGTCGATCATGCGGCCGACGGAGCGGGTCGTAAGACGGCCACCGCGGCGGTGAAGAAAAACCGCGTTATCGTCGCGTTCTGCGGGAGAGCATTCCATCAAGAACATCGGCCGCGTTTCCTCGAGATAAAGCATCAAGGCTTGGAGCGCGTGTTCGTGAAAGGGAACAATGCGTTCCTTTTTGCGTTTGCCGGTTACGCGGACGAGACGTTCGCGAAAGTCGATGTCGGAGAGGTTAATACCGACTAGTTCGCTGACCCTGATGCCGGTCGCATAGAGGAATTCGATGATCGCGCGGTCGCGTCGGCCGAGGTCGGTATTTATGTTCGGCGTTTCGATAAACCGGACGGCGTCTTCCATAGACAAATGATTGGGCAGCTTGCGTTCGATCCGCGGCGTGGCGACTAGCTTGGCGGGATTTGTTTCGAGCTTGCCTTCGCGGATCAGGAATTGAAAGAACGTTCGCAAGCTGGCGAGCTTGCGCGCACGTGTTGCTTTTTTTGAGCCCGATGCGTCGAGCACCGCCATCCATTCGCGAATGGTCAGGCGGTCGATCTGAGCTAGCGGTATGTCGTCACGCTTTTCGATACCGCAAACAAAGTCACGAAATTGCTCCAGGTCCGAGGCGTAGTTCCGCATCGTATGCGGGCTCATGTTCCGCTCATATGTCAGATGCTGCAGAAATTGGTCGAGAGATTCGTTGAACATTGCGGGCTGGAGGCATTTATCGTCGCGGTACGTAGTAGCCGCGGCGAGTTCTAACGCTTAGGTCGGGACGGCCGGGAACGGTGAGTTCGATGATGCGTTGCTCGCCGCGCTTTTCAGCATCGGCCTCCGGATAATAGCTGAGAATGTATTGCTGCGAAAGCTCGGCAGAGATCTGGCGAAATGCTTCATCGAGTTCGCGTTCGTCGATCGGCGAATAGACGGCTCCACCGGTCTGACGGGCGAATTCTTGCATGCGTCGTTCGGCTGCGAGCTGGCGAATGTTCGCGTTCGCGGTCCGCGAACGGGTGCGGACGAAGTTCTCAAAATCGGTCGTTTTTACGATATAGATCTGGCAGTTCCAAAGCTGCGCGGCCTGCATCGCTTTCTCAAATGTAGTGTCGGAGACGGTGTCGTCGCCGTCCGATACAATGACGATCACGCGCCGCCCTTCGACCTCGCCGAGGTATTCGGCCGCTAGGACGATGCCGTCAAGCAACGCGGTCGCGCCGGTCGGCTGGGCGAACATCTCGATCGACCGGACCAGCGCCGAAACGTCGCGGGTGAAAGACTGTTCGAGCCGCGTTGCGGTCGCCACGCTGAAGAGTGCCGCGAGATCTTTCTCGGGCCGGATCACGCGGCGAAAGAACCGGACTGCGGCCTTCTTTTCGAATTCGCGGGCCGCCAGAACGCTAGACGAATTGTCGAAGAGCATCGCCAACCGGATCGGGGTCTCTGAGCTCGATATCTCGCCGATCTCAACCCGTTTGCCGTCTATTTTTAGTTCGAAATCGGAAAGCCTTAGGTTTGTGACCGGACGGCCGCTGGCGTCAAGAACCGCAGCCGGTATCGGTACGAGTGCTGATTCGACTCGGATGATGTCGTCGTCTTCGCTGTCTGTCGGCGTTGGTGTCGGGGTCGGCGCGGTGACAGGCGGCCGCACTTGGGTCGGAATGTAAACACCCTTGGTCCTCGGCTCAGGCGTTGGCGTTTCGGTCGGCTTCTGGCGGCCAGATTGAGCGGCGGTCGAAACCGTCAAAAATAGCAATGTGACAAGGGCGAACTTCATGGGACAAACGTTTGATTACGAAACGGCGGATTTATATGCCTAGGCCAAGATCAATTTTCCTCCGGCTACGACCAATACTAACGCGAGCATACGGCGAAGCGTAAGCGAATCAAAGCGTTTTGCTCCGAGGGATGACCCGATGAGGCCGCCGATGATAGCTGCACCGACCCAAAACCAGACCGCGGCGGGCAGTTCCGGTGTGCTTCTCCAGACGCCCGCGAGGCCGGCGGCTGAATTAACTAAAATAAAGAGAGCCGAAACTCCGGCCGCAGTTTTGGCCTTTGCCCAATGAAGCAGAAGCAGAACCGGCGTGAGAAAGATACCGCCGCCAACGCCCACCAGGCCGGAAACCAAGCCGAGTGAAGCACCGATAATTACCGCCATCCAGATCGGCGGATCTTTCGTCTGGTCTTCAGATTTTAGTTCGATCGCCAGCCTCGCGGCAGCCAGCACAAGAACGACGCCGAGGACGATCCCATACGCGGGAAGCGGAAGCTGCAGCGTGCCGCCGAGATATGCCATCGGGACCGACGCGGCCGCAAATGGTAAAAAGAGACGCCATGAAAAATGCCCCGCCCGGTAATATTGCACCGTTGCGATCCCGGCTACGAAAAGGTTCAGCATCAGCGCCGTCGGCCGCGTCACCTCCGGAGCCACCGCCATCAATGCCATCACCGCCAGATAACCTGACGCCCCGCCATGTCCGACCGATGAATAGAGGGTCGCGACAAGGAAGATCGCTAAGATAATAAATACCGTCGTTTCCAATGCTGAGATCCCGCCCTTTGTCGCTCTCATTCAGGGAGCCATTCACTTCTCGTCGCCCCCTAGGCGTTAATATTTATCGCCTTTGCCGACAAGTTCGCTTGCCATTCATCCCAATCTTTTAGCGCACGCTCGACCTGGACCATGTGGCGTTCGCGTTTGCGGCGATATTTTTTGCGGAGCTCCGGCGGGAGCGGTTCGAGCAAGCCGAAGGTGATGTTTACGGGCTGGAAATTCTTTGTTTCCACGTTCGAGACATATCGGCACAAAGCTCCGATGGCGGAGGTCTGCGGGGCGGTGATCATCTCTTGGCCGCGGAGAGCGTGGACGGCGTTGATGCCGGCAAGCCAGCCGGTTGCGACGGATTCGACGTAACCTTCGACGCCGGTTATCTGCCCGGCGAAGAATAGATGCGGGTCTTTTTTGGTCGCAAGCGATTCGTTCAGTATCTCGGGCGAATTGATGAATGTGTTTCGGTGGATCTGGCCGAACTGCAGGAACTCGGCATTCTCCAGGCTGGGGATCAAACGAAGAATCCGTTCCTGCTCGCCGTAACGAAGGTGGTTCTGAAAGCCGACCATCCCAAAGGCGTCGGCCATCATATTCTCTTGCCGCAGTTGGACGCAGGCGTACGGCTCTTCGCCGGTCTTCGGGTAACGCAGGCCTTTCGGCTTCATCGGGCCGAAGCGAAGCGTCTCGGGTCCGCGGCGTGCGATCTCCTCGATCGGAAGACAGCTTTCGAACCAGTGAGTTTCTTCAAATCGCTTGAGCGGAACGGACTTTGCGGCGAGCAGTTCGCTGATAAAATGCTCGTATTGCTCGCGTTCCATCGGACAATTGATGTAATCATCGCCGCCTTTGTCATACCGTGCGGCCTTAAATGCGATCGACATATCAATCGAATCCGCCGCGATAATGGGTGCGATCGCGTCGTAAAAATAAAGCTGATCGTCGCCAGTGAAACGCATGATGTCAGCGGTAAGTGCGTCGGAGGTCAGCGGCCCGGTGGCAATGATAGTTATCGGCGTGTCTCCGTTGTTCGAAGTTAGAATGTCCGAGATCGAAGTCACTTCTTCGCGGATTACGTCGATGTTCGGGTGAGCTTCGATGCGTTGGGTGATCTTTTCGGCGAACTTAATGCGATCGACGGAGAGAGCCGCTCCGGCGGGAACTCGGGTCGCGGCCGCGACTTCCATAACCATCGACCCGCCGCGTCGCAGTTCTTCTTTCAACAGATATGGCGCTGAGCCGGGTTCGTCCGTCTTTAGCGAATTTGAGCAGACGATCTCAGCGAGTTTGTCGGTCCGATGCGCGGGCGTTTGTTGCACGGGCCGCATCTCAAACAGACGCACCTTCGCCCCACGCTCCGCCGCCTGCCACGCTGCCTCGACCCCGGCCAACCCACCGCCGATGATGTTTATTTTGTCGGTCACAATTGCATTATAGAGGAATGCAAGGGTTATTTCAGGGATGTTGATAGATTCAGAAGCGAAACTTCAGGGGAGATGGAAAAAGCGGGTGTGGGCCCGCTTCATCTGGGAGAGCTTGTTAGCGATTCGACTGGCTGCGTGCCTGGTCATGGCGTTCATCCACTTTGACCTCGGTCTTGCGAGCCTTGTCGCGTACAGTTTCTTCTCGGGCTTTGACGTCCTTACTGACCTTGACCTCTTCGACGACCCGAGCTTGTTTGCCGACGACAGGAACCTCGGCATGTTCGGTGATCTCCATTTCACCGGGCCGGAAATTCTTCATGTCTTCTTTCGTCACCTTTCGGTCGACCGGACGTCGGTCAACGGTAACGTGCTCCTCGCGAAGCCTGATGCTTTCTTCGACCGGCTTTTCTACGATGCGGCTGCGTACTTTAACGCCGCCGGTCTCGACTGTTCGTTTCCCGACATCGAGACGTTCTTCAACAATGGGGATCGTCTTGCCGCTGTTGTCACGTTCGTGTCCTTTTGCCGCCGAAGTCGTACCGGATGATGCTGCGCGTCGCTGATCCTTGTTGGTATTCTGGTCCACGTCCATCGCATCGTTCCGATCAAAGATCTGCTGAGCTTCTTCTGCTCTCTCGCGTGACTCTGCCTGGACGGTCAGGATGGCCTCGGCATCGTCGGCGGCTTCTGAATATGTCCGTGCCGTCTCCGGTTCGTCATCAAACAGCGAGCTGAAAAAGTTGCTGATGCGGTCACCTAAGCTTTCGTGATCGTCTCTGGAAGTACTCCCCGGCGTCGAGCCTGTTGCCTTCCGGTTAGAAAGATCGATGTTTTCTTTTACAAAGCCTTTGCTGATCAGCTCGTTTACTGCCTGCTGGGCATTGTGCCGTTCTTCGAACAGCCCTACTACTGTATGTGTCATAAATATAATTACCTCCTATTGTTCAACGAGACCGTGAATCTGCCTGGCGTTTGTCCGAGCCATGGCGGCCTCGATCTGCGGGGCCGAGTCTTTCGACCTCGACCTCTTCTTTCATCACCGTAACAGTCTGCGGATGATGAGATTCCTTTCTGTCTTTTCTGATGTGCAGTTCTTCAACCAGCACAAGCTTCTTTTCTAGTACATAACGTTCCTCAACAACGGGAATGATGGTGACATCACCCTCCGTTCGGACTTCGGGAGCGTCGTCAATGATCTTGTCAATGTGAACTCGGTCGATCTGGACCTCCTCGTGAAAGTGAGGGACATCCACGACCTCTTCGTATGGACGGACATTCTTGGCTATACGCACCCGTCCTGTCTCCGCAACGCGTTTTGAAACGGTTGCTTCTTCCTGAATGACCGGGATCACGGCCGTCTTTTTTGAAGCGCTTCCGGATCTACCGCGTGGCGCCTTTTCCGATCTGCTTACCATAATGTTTCCCCCGACACTGAACTGCGGATGGTTCGTCCGCGATCAACTTCGTCCTTGCGTATGGTATTAAAAAGACGCAATCAGCATACCGAGCAACGCATACTTGCCCCGGGTGCAAAACTGCGGCTGGATAACCGCAACGGAATTCTAAAGTTACGCCTGCGAAAAAAAATCATCACTTAAATAACTTTTGGCTGAACTTTTGAAGATGTATTAAAGGTGAGCGCGGCAGGACGTCCGAACTTACTGTAAAGCGGACGGGACTCGTACAGTTTCTACCGAACTGAAAAGCGATGATGAGCATCATTATTGTCAATGGATCTAAATTGGGTAGATATCTTGCTGGTGCTAATCGTTCTTTTCGCAGCTTACGGCGGGTGGCGGCGAGGGCTGATTATGAGTTTCTTCGACCTCGTTCGATGGTTGGGAAGCTGGTTTGCGGCTCTCATGCTGTATAAGCCGCTTTCAGCCGCGATCGGTTGGGTCGTGACGCTGGATGAGGTTTGGCGGAATCCGCTTGCTTTCATACTAATAGTGATCACGGCGAGTGCCACGCTCCGGGCAATCGTGGCGAAAGCGACCACGGGGATCGCGAAAGATGTCCATCAGCATACGGCGATAAAGGCTCTCGGGCTTATCCCCGGAGCGGCCAGCGGCGTTGTATGGGCGGCGATCGTTTCTGCATTGCTCTTTGCAATGCCTTTTTCAGACGGGATCAGCCGCGGTGCAGCCGAAAGCACGTTGGCCGAGCGATTCGCGGTCTATACGGAAGACATCGAGGCTGCGCTGGTGCCGATCTTTGACCCGGCGGTGCGGCGTTCGCTGAACCGTTTGACGACCGTCGAGCCCGGAACGAGGGAACTCATCGAACTTCCGTTTACCGAAACTGCAACGGAGGAGATGCCGGACCTCGAGGCTGAGATGTTGGAACTGGTGAACGAGGAACGGACCTCGCGCGGTCTGAAGCCGCTCGAGGCAGACCCCGAAATGAGAGAGGTCGCGATCCTGCATTCGAAAGATATGTTTGAACGGGGTTATTTCTCGCACTATACGCCGGACGGGAAGGATCCATTTGACCGGATGCGCGAGATGAACGTGACATTCCGAACCGCGGGCGAAAACCTTGCACTGGCACCGACTCTGGATATCGCGCATACCGGCCTGATGAACTCGCCCGGTCATTGTGCAAATATCCTGAAGCCACAGTACGGACGTGTCGGGATCGGCATCGTCCGCGGCGGCCGCCACGGTCTAATGGTCACGCAAAAGTTTAGGAACTGATGAAATCTACCTTAGGCCAGTATGCCGCCGACGTGAGTCATTTAAAAGACCACATCAGGCGGGTACGTTGGGATGGAGCCGGGTTCGCCTGCGGGCGGGTCCTCGACGGGTGCGGGTGGGGCCACATCCGGATCGATCGGCGGATCTGAAACGGGATATGGATCTGTATCAGGAGTCTGACGCGGGTCAATTTTCGGGTCGCGAACGGGAAAGGGATCGCTTCCGGGTGACGGTTCATCGGGTTCCGGATCGGGCTTAGGAGCATTGGGGTCTTGATGCGGATCTTTTGGGTCTTGCTGTGTCATATAATCGTCGATCATGGTGAAATATTCATTGATCATAATTTCCTCCGTTGTCTGCATCTCTGTAAGTGCAAGCGGCGTTCCATTGCCCTGTGAACGGCACGTTTCTTGCCTCTCAAGTTTGATGTACTGACTCATTGCAGTGTTTCAATACATAACGAGCCAAGGGAAGTTTTATCCATGGGGGAATCATATATGAATAAAGATCTAACAGATGTAAAAGTAGCAATTTTGGTCGCCGAAGGATTTGAGCAGGTCGAGCTCACTGATCCGCGGCTGGCTCTTGAAAAGGCAGGTGCGACCGCAAAGATCGTTTCGCCGGCTGATGGAGAGGTCGAGGGTTGGAATCATTACGACAAGGGCGACATGTTCAACGTCGACGTCCCGCTAGCGGAAGCCAACGCAGCTGATTTCGATGCGCTTATGCTGCCCGGCGGCGTGGCGAATCCCGATCAATTAAGAATGGATGAAAAGGCCGTCAGCTTTATCCGCGGATTTTTCGATGCAGGCAAACCGGTCGCGGTGATCTGCCATGGTGCATGGCCGCTCATCAACGCTGGCGTTGTCAAGGGCCGCAAGATCACATCTTGGCCGTCGGTCAAGCAGGATCTGATAAACGCCGGTGCCGAGTGGGTAGATGAAGAAGTGGTCGTCGATCATGGACTGGTGTCGAGCCGCAAGCCCGACGACATTCCGGCATTCAACGACAAGATGATCGAGGAGTTTGCCGAAGGCCGACACAAAGGCCAGAAAGCTGCGACGAACTAGAACGCAAAATTTCTGCAATAAACTCAGCGGCCTCCGCGTTCCAACTTTGTGAACGCGGAGGCCGCTTAGGTTTCGCGGAGCAACAATCTTATTCATAAGACGTTGCAGAGGGGTGCTGTAAAGACCCGTACCCTTTTGCGGCGAAAGTTTTCGACATCTGGATGCAATTATCGAAGACCTTCGAGGTGACGATGCCGGATTCCGGCGGATCGATCTCGGTCAGGGCCGATGCCCGCGCGGCTTTGATGAGCCATGCCTCGGCGGCGGCTTTGT
>JBBQTV010000003.1:0-44663 GCA_038212935.1 Pyrinomonadales bacterium
GCTAATTGACAAGATCGTTGTCGGGTCGCGGCCCCGCGGCATACGTATAAGCCCAGACGGAAGATTTCTTTACGTTGCGGTCAGTACTCCGATGAATAAGAAGTATGACCACGAGGAAAACAAGATCGTCGCAGTGGACACTGAAACTAGAAAGGTGATCGCAAGGTATGAGGTCGGCACTGACCCGGAACAACTTTCCGTCTCCACTGACGGCAAACTGCTTTACGCCTCAAATGAAGATGCCGGAACAGCAACGATCACTGAGATCGAAAGCAATAAGCTCCTGGCAACCCTAGTCGTCGGCATCGAGCCCGAAGGCGTAACCATAAGTCCGGATGGCCGGTGGGTCTATGTAATGGCAGAAACCAGCAATACCGTTTCGGTCATCGACACCGAAAAGGGCGAGGTCATCAATACATTTCTGGTCGGGGTTCGACCGCGCGATGCTGCGTTCTCACCGGACGGAACGCGGGCGTATGTCACCGCAGAATTGGGGAACACGCTTTCCGTGGTGGATGTTTCCAATCACGAGGTCATAAAGACGGTCCCGCTCATTGATCACCCAGAATCAAAACCCGTGGGTGTGGTCGTTTCGCCTGACGGGCAGCGGATATATGTTGCCAATGGCCGAGCAAACAGCGTTTCGATCCTCGACGCAGAAAGTTTTGAGATCTTGCAAACCATACCGGCCGGCAATCGCGTCTGGGGAATAAATCTGACGCCGGATGGCAAAAAGCTCTACGCGGGTAATGGCCTCTCGAACACGGTCTCCGTCATCGACACGTCAACGGGCGAAGTGATCAAGACCATCCGATCGGGCGAGGGCCCATGGGGAATAGCCGTCAAACCATAAAAGAGCCGAAGCTCTAAACATTTCGATCCGGCGGCGGCCGGAACTAAAGTCACTCCTAACGACGTTCCTAAGCGTTTGTCTTCCCGCAAACAGACACTGGCGGCTAGCTGGCATATCGTATCTAAATGTTAAATAATTCCGCTTTATATCTGACCACTTTTCTTTTCTGCCTGTTTTCTTTTGGCTGCCAGACCAGTCCGACCAATACTGTTGCAAATGCAACCACGGCCAATACAGGCGCAGGCACGGATGAAACGGCCTCGACCGACTCCAGCTCCAACATCTCTACTTTCGGAGGCCCGGATGAGAATGTCTCCGAAGATGAAATAGAAAAAGGGCGCAACGACCAAGGATGGAAGCAATATGTTGCAATCGAAACGGACAACAGCTCAGGGCAGACCACCAACAACGAAAAGCTAGAAGATATAGACCCTGAGTCCGTCAACAGCGGCAAAATGAATCTGCCCTTAGGAAGCGGCGAGGGGCCGTCGGTACTGCGTGCCCAAATACTGCTCGACCGCAGCCCGTTTTCGCCGGGCATAGTAGATGGTCTGTGGGGCAAGAATACGGAAAAAGCCGTTTACTGGCTGCAGAAGAGTAACAACCTAAGAGCTACGGGCAAAATCAACGAGGAAACTTTTAAGAAACTATTCGATCTGTCGGGCGCGCCTGACAATTTCATCATCGAGCACAAACTCACAGAAAAAGACGTCTCGGGACCGTTCGTTGAGATCCCTGGTGACATCTATGCGAAGGCCGAGCTGGACTGCTTGTGCTACGAATCTCTTGAAGAAAAGCTGAGCGAGATGTTTCATACGTCGCCGGACCTTCTTGCGCAACTCAACCCAAAGGCCGATCTCGACGGACTAAAAGCTGGCGACGCCATAATGGTCCCCAACGTGACGGACACAGATCTGGAAAAGAAAAGCGAGACAGCGAAAGGTCCAGAAATTGCGAAGATCGTTATTTCGGGCGGCGGACACTATCTCCATGCGCTCGATGAGAGTGACAACGTCATCTATCATTTCCCTACGACCCTTGGTTCAGATTACGCTCCCTCTCCCTCGGGTGAATGGAAGATAAACGCCATAGCCTGGGATCCCACATGGCATTATCAGCCTTCTATTTTGACCGGCGAGCCCGACGATAAGCCGAACGCCATCATTCCGGCAGGCCCCAACAATCCTGTAGGCAAGGTGTGGATGGACCTTTCAAAGGAGCACTACGGTATCCACGGCACAAAGGCGCCGGAGACAATAGGGTACGCGACATCGAATGGCTGCGTCCGGTTGACCAACTGGGATGCTGTGTTCCTCGCAAATCGAGTTAATAAAGGCGTCGCGGTCAGGTTTACTGACACCGAAGATCGAAAAGAGCAGTCGGCGGCGAAAAGAAAGTCCTAACAACGTCCTAGGAGGATCGCGGCCTCTGTACATCAGATCTCACTAGGCGTGCCGCAATTGTTCCCGCTTCGAATTCCCCTTTCTCCATACCATCTATGAAAAGTGGATTTACAGCACTGATCTACTCGGTGACCCGTATGTGCGGCCTCGCCTGCATCCTTGCGGCCGCGGCAACGATCGGCTGTGCCGTGCCTTCCGATCCTAACCCCCACAGTAACAACTTGAACAACGTCTTGACTTCAACACCCGAAGCGACTGCCGATGCGACGCCTTCGCCGAGCCCGACTCCGCCCATTGCCGCCGAAAACCCGGAGTTTGACGTCAGCGCCTGGTTTGATCAGCGAGCACAAGCTGAAGACGGAGAGACGCACGCCGTTATCATTGCCTCAATGGACCCAGGTCGAACCATCGCACGACAGAATCCGGATGCAGTCATTAATCCTGCCTCATTGGTCAAGCTCGCCACGTCGCTCGTCGCACTCAAAGAACTGGGTTCCGATCATAGGTTCGAGATGCGCGTCAATGCCGACGGTATTTTGAAAAAGGATGGCCTCTTTGAGGGAGACCTGTACTTTTCGGGCTCTAATCCCGTCTTCGAGGCCCTCTCGGCAAAAACGGTCGCTGATGCGATATCGCAGCGCGGCATCAAGCACATCAGTGGCAAGGTCTACGTTTCACCGGATTTCAGCTACGCATTTCGCGATTCGGCGGAGGACTCGGCCGAGCTTTTCGCGAAAACACTCGGGTTCAGAAAGATCGCAGAGACAGCTGTTGCTGACAAGCCGAAGGGAGAAGAGATCCTCACTTTTAGATCACAGCCGCTGGATGAGGTGCTGTTCTTCATGAACAGCGTGTCGCAGAATTTCGTCGCTCATCGGATCGCTGACAAGTTCGGCGGGCCTGAGCGGATCCGGCAATTCCTCGTCCAGGAACTTAAGCTTCCGGAAGCTGAGGTAAAGCTTGAGACAGCCTCCGGGCTTGGCGATAACGGTATGACGCCGCGAGGGATATTTGCCGTTATAAGAGAGCTCGAGAGAGAGATAAGCCGGCAAGGCTTGAAGCCGGTCGACATTATGCCGATCGCGACTGAGCCATCGAGCACACTTGCTCGCCGGCTGCGAGGCCTCGATTTCGAACCAGCGATCATCGCCAAAACGGGCACCCTTTCCGCCCGGGATGGTGGCCCCGGCATTGGCAGCCTCGCCGGCATCGCATATGGCAAGGATGGGCCGATCGTTTTCGTCCTTATGAGTCGAGGAGAGAACGTTGGAAGACACAAGAAAATGCACGACGAGCTTTTGAAAGAGGCATTTGCCGGGCGTGCGGAGCCGGTGCCGTTCGACGTCGAAACTCCACGTGATCTGTTGAAGCCCTCAGACACCGAGATCGTATCCTCTAATGACCTTAAGCGTGAGGGTAGGTGAAGAGGAACAGAGTTTCATCTCCTGAATGCCGATGACAAGTGCTCGACGCGTTTGGTTTACAGGAATCGGATCGGATGTTATCTCAAAGAGGCGTTGATGTTCTGCAGCACGTCGTTGCCGGGGCTAAGTTTTTCGACGCCGAGCGAATTTAGCGGACGGTCCGAGGTTTCAAGGTGAGTATGAAGGTCGCTGCATTCGGGGTCGATGTAGAGCAATCCCGTAAGGATCTCACCATTGGCTTTGGCCCGCTGCATAGCGTTAATGGCAGAGAAACGCTCACGCGGGTTCCAGTCTTTTTCTATCTTGTGAAGCTTGATCTCTGACCCATCGTGCATCGTTACATTCTCGACGGTGCCTTCATCGTAGCTGGCTTTTATCGTGCGGCTGATAGGGACAAAATCCATCGTCGCTGTCGCCTCCATGTGCTCGCGTACGTAGTCGTACGACTTGGTCGAACCGGGATTGTTGTTGAAGGTCACACACGGTGAGACGATATTAAGGAACGCAAAGCCCGGATGTCGCATCGACGCTTTGATCAGCGGAACGAGCTGCTCCTTGTCGCCCGAAAAACTCTGACCGACAAAGGTCGCCCCAAGCTCGATCGCAAGGCTCGCAAGGTCAATGGCTTCGAACAGATTAACGTGGCCGGTCTTATTCTTCGACCCTACGTCAGCGGTCGCCGAATCCTGGCCTTTGGTCAGGCCGTAACAGCCGTTATTCATGACCATATAGATCATGTTCAGGTTGCGTCGGATGACGTGGACGAACTGGCCCATACCGATCGAGGCCGTATCGCCGTCGCCGGAAACGCCCAGGTACAATAGATCGCGGTTGGCGAGGTTGGCACCGGTAGCGACCGACGGCATACGCCCGTGAACGCTATTAAACCCGTGCGAATTAGACAAAAAGTAAGCCGGTGACTTCGACGAACACCCAATTCCCGACAGTTTCGCCACCTTGTGCGGCTCAATGTCCATCTCAAAGCACGCCTGCACGATCGCCGCGTTGATAGAATCATGCCCGCACCCCGCACAAAGCGTCGACAGCGACCCCTCGTAATAGTCAAAAGTGTAGCCAAGCTCATTCGTCGGCAATGCCGGATGTCGAAATGTTGGTCTGACGTAGGTCATAACTTTCTACGGACGCTTCGCGAATTAACGCTCAGCCGTGTTTTAACAAAACACTTGACGGGTCCCGCCGCTTCATGCAGCAATTAGTCTAGCCTAACATCATTGTAGACGTCACATTCAAGGAATCAAGCCCGCGTGCCAACCCACGACGTTGAAATGGAACGTTCATGGCGACGGACCGCTAGGCTCCACTCTGATCAGCAGAGTCGTCGCCTCCTTTTTACGATAATTAGTTACTACGATACAATTGAGGTCTTATTTACTGTAACGCCTAAATACCCGCGTTTCCCAGCATAGTTTATGACGTCAAAATTGGTAGATCGGGATGGGATAAATACAAGTCTGAATGTATTCGGGTGTCGGCTGCCGGCTTACGTCGTGGTTTTCTTTCTGATCTGTTTCGCCTTCGTCTATTCCCATCTCTTCATTTTTCCTTTCACGCCGATCTTTTTCGAAGAAGACCATCTTTACATTCTCCACGATGCCTGGCGGATGTATGAGGGTGAGGTCATCTACCGGGACTTTTTCCAGATAATGTATCCCGGGACGCAGCTGCTTTATCTTGCTTTCTTTTATCTCTTCGGGCTGCGATTCTGGATAGTCGACGTAATAATTCTGCTGCAGGTAATGGTCTCTGTGATGCTGTGCCTGGCGATCTCGCGAAAGCTTATCGGCGACGCGTGGTACGCCCTTCTTCCGCCGGCAATTTACGTCTTTTTTGGCTTTCGCTGGTTCGGGATCGACGGCAACCATCGGGTCTTCAGCCCGATCTTCGCCTATCTCGCGGGTTACGTTCTCTTGGCAGAAAGAAGCTATAAGCGGATCGCTCTCGCGGGTGCGATATGCGGCATCGCGAGCTTTTTCACCCAGCAGCGTGGGCTGCTGGCAATCGGCGGTATAACGTTGTTTCTGATCTGCGAAGGTATTTTCAATCGCGACGCGGTCAGCGAGATCGCCAAAAAGGTTGTGACCGCAGGGGGCGCATTTGCCGTGACGCTGGCGGCGCTCATTCTTCCATTTGTAGTCGCCGCAGGGCCGGAGAAGTTTTTCAGATATACATTGTTCTTTATCACGAATTACGTTCAGGATTCGACTGCTAATTATCACGCATACGTTGTTGTCGCAAAAGGCGTTTTCGCTCAGGGCTACATAATGTCCGCCACGGTTCTCTTCTATTACGCTTTGATCCCGCTGGTTTATTTGGCGACGCTCGGGTATTTATGGTTTTCGCGCAAAGGACGCAGTGGGATTAACGACCGCGAGGGTGTTTTGCTTTTTTGCCTGATAGGTCTCGCTCTTTCGTTAGGGACGTTTGGCCCGAGCCCGTTCAGGCTCTATCAGGTTGCCGTTCCGGCATTGATAATGTTCGGGTGGCTCGTGTATCAGCTTCGACCCAGATCCGATCTCGCGGTTAAGTTTGCCGTCGCGGGCTTGATCGTTTTTGGGTCCGCTCTGGCGATCAGGATCCAAACTAAATGGGAGCCGACCATCCTCGAAGCGCCAACCGGCAACATCGCTTTTCTTTCGCCCGTCCCGCTCGAAAAGTTCGCGTGGCTTCAGAATAATGCGGAGCCCAATGACGCGGTCTTCGAGGTTTATCAGTGCGCGGTCAACTTCCCGCTTCTTCTGCGAAACCCTACCGAGGCTACTCATGTGCTCAATACCGGATATAGTCCGCCCTGGCAGGTCGCCGGGGTGATAGACTCTCTGGAGGCAAGCAAGGCAAGGTTTGTGATCTGGGATAGCAACTGGGATTCCGAGATGCCCGCGTTGGCAGACGGCGAAAGATTGAAACCGCTGCAGAAGTATCTGCACGAAAATTACGAATTAAGAAAAGAATTTACGCCTTATAGCGGCCGAAGCCCTCAAATATGGGAAAGGAAAAACTAACTACGATCCCGAGCAGCGACGACAGACCCACCGCCGAGATCGAGGTTTCGATCGTGATGCCCTGTTTGAACGAGGCGGATACGCTTGAGACCTGTATTACCAAGGCGTGGACCGGCCTGGGCAATGCCGGTATTTCCGGTGAAATTATTGTCGCAGATAACGGAAGTACCGATGCCTCGAAAGAAATTGCCTTGAGCAATGGAGCCCGGGTTGTCGACGTTGCCGAAAAGGGTTACGGCAGTGCGCTCATGGGCGGCATCGAGGCCGCTCGAGGCCGCTATGTGATAATGGGCGACGCCGACGACAGCTACGACTGGCATGAGATTCCTAAGTTCGTGGAAAAGCTCCGCGAGGGCTACGACCTTGTGCAAGGTTGCCGGCTTCCGAGCGGCGGAGGGAAGGTGTTGCCCGGAGCGATGCCCTTTCTGCACCGCTGGTGGGGAAATCCGATGTTCTCGTACCTTGCACGCCTTTGGTTCAAGACGCCGGTGCACGATGTTCATTGCGGAATGAGAGGTTTTACAAAGGAGTTCTATAAGACTCTGAATCAAAAGTGCACCGGAATGGAGTTCGCGACGGAAATGTTGATCAACGCGACATTTCATCCCTCGCGCATCGTCGAGGTGCCGATCACCCTGCATCCTGACGGCCGCATCGGTAAGGCTCCGCATCTAAAGACTTTTCGGGACGGATGGCGTCATCTGCGTCATTATCTATTGTTTTCTCCGCGATGGCTGTTTCTGCTTCCGGGCGTGCTGCTCGTCCTGATCGGAGTATTGCTGAGCTTTCTTGGTTTGGTCCGGGCAAACGTTGGCGGTGCGACATTCGGCGTGCACACTCTTCACTTCGGAAGCCTCGCCATCCTCTGTGGATATCAGTCGATCCTTTTCGCGATACTAACCAAGACCTTTGCGATAATGGAAGGCCTGATGCCGGAAGACAAGAGGATGCTCAAATTTTTCGAGGTCGTAAATCTCGAACGCGGACTCATCCTCTCGGCTATTGCGTTGGTTATCGGAATAGTCCTTTTGCTTGCCGCGATAAACGAATGGCGCTCGGTCGGTTTCGGCGATCTTAACTACTCCGACACGATGCGGCTTGTCATTCCGGGGGCAACACTTGTAGTTCTCGGATTCCAGACGGTCTTGTCCGGATTTTTTGTTAGTATCTTAGGATTGAATAGAAGATGAGCTTGCTAGGTAAAACCCACGGGAAACTGGTTCACGGCCGCCGCGTCGAGCGGATATCGGAAGAGCTTTCAAAGCTCTTTCCGCAGAATGCCAATATTCTTGATGTAGGATGTGGCGACGGGTTGATCGCGAGCTTGATCAAGGCAAAGCGGCCCGACGTTGCGGTCCAGGGAATCGACATCAAGGTTCGGGGCACGACTCACATTCCCGTCACCGAGTTTGATGGTTCAACCATCCCGTTTCCCGACGATAGCTTCGATGCGGTGATGTTTGTCGATGTCCTCCATCATACGGACGACCCGATGGTAATGCTGCGCGAAGCGGTCCGCGTCTCCAGGACCAACATCATTCTGAAAGACCACACCGACGACGGCCTTTTCTCGAACGCTACTTTGCGGTTCATGGACTGGGTAGGAAACAAGCCGCATGGGATCGTGTTGCCCTACAACTATTGGAAAGAAGAGCGGTGGCAACGAGCCCTGACCGAGCTAGGACTAACAACCGAAACCTGGATCGCCGATCTGGGACTCTACCCGCAGCCGGCTGATCTGATCTTCGGCCGGTCGCTGCATTTTATCGCCAAGTTGAACTTGCCATCGGCACAGCCTGAAAGAGATTCATAATAGATCACCTAAACTACGCACGGATCTCCGAATAGACCCTTTCGGTTTCAGCGACCATCCTTTCCGCAGAAAATCTTTCGCGAACGGTTTTCAAGGCGATGCGTACCAGGTTTTCACGCCCGGCCGCGTTATCGATCAAAGACGTGATGGCATCCGCTAAAGCGTTCACATCGCCGATCGGGACCAGCCGCCCGGTCACCCCGTCGTCAACGATCTCCACAGCGCCATCGGACGTTGTCGCCACCACCGGCACTCCGCTCGCCATCGCCTCGACCATCACCAAGCCAAATGGTTCGATCCGCGATGGACAAACGAATACGTCAAGACTTTCGAGAATGTCGCGAACATCCTCCATCCAGCCCAGGAGCCGGACACGGTCTGCAACGCCGAGTTCCTCGATAAGTTTTTCGATCTCTCTCCGGTTGTGCCCATCACGAGCCTTGTCTTCGCCGACGATCAGGAAATCGACATCGCTGCGTTGCGATGCTATAAGGGATGCCGCCCGGACGAATTCTTCCTGCCCCTTGATCGGTGACAAATGCCCGACCATGCCAACGAGAGTTCGGCCTCTCGGATCCTTCGTTTCCTGCCTTGGAGCGTAATGTTCGACATCGATGCCGTAAGGAATGCGGACGACCTTTGATTCGTCGAACAGCTTTTGCCTCATTAACGCATTGGAGACCGAGGCGGATGGCGCGATGACTTTCGACACCCCCCGCAACAGCCGCCGGTGTATCTTTTTCATCGGGAACACTACGTGACGCGACAGGACAAATGGTTTCCCGGACCATCGAGACGCGAGGGCCGCCAGCGGATAGTCG
This sequence comes from Pyrinomonadales bacterium, assembly GCA_038212935.1. Lineage (GTDB taxonomy): Bacteria > Acidobacteriota > Blastocatellia > Pyrinomonadales > Pyrinomonadaceae > OLB17. The sequence continues at coordinate 9,335 of JBBQTV010000003.1, forward strand.
CGCGCCATATGGGCATGGATCACATCGATCGACCGTGAACGCGCAAACCGCGCAATGCGGACAGCACTGACCATATCTGCCGCATTTCGCATGCGCACCTCTAAGACATTCGACCGCGGTATGAATGACAGAGCGTCAATTAGGGGAGATTCGGGAATCACGGCCGCGTAGATCTGATGACCGCGTGCCGAAAGGCCCCTGGCGAGATCCACGGTATGGCGCTCGCCTCCACCGATCTCACGAGCCGAGCAGACCTGTAAGATATTCATTGCGGTGCGATGTCGCATATCTTACAGTCGGGCCGATATCTGCCTGTAAATATTATCCGCCGTTATCGGCATTCCGTCGTAATTAAGGACGGATATCAATTTCGACGCATCGACGCCTAGCTCGATCATCATCAAGCTGCGGAACTGCGCGTCGCGGTTTTGTTCGATCACGAATATGCGTTCATGGGCGTCAACGAAATCGCGGAAGGCCGTGCCAAACGGAAACGCCCGCGGACGCATCGCATCAAGCTGAACGCCGGTCTCGGCGAGCAGCACAAGAGCCTCTTCGGCGGCATAGGTCGAAGTCCCAAAGTAGATCACGCCGGACAGAACGGGATCGGGAGTTTCTCCGTTGCGAAAGAAAAGCGGCTGAGGGACAAGCTCCTTCGCCGTTTCCCATTTTTTTGCGAGTCGATCAACATTCCGGCGATAAGCGTCCCCGTCTTCGGTATAGACAGCATACTCATCGCGGCTTGACCCTCGCGCGACAAATGCACCCTTGGTCGCGTGAACGCCCGGTATCGTTCGATACGGAACGCCGTCGTCGTCAATATCCAGGTATCGGCCAAACTTTCCACGAAACTGCTCGAGCGGCGGCGTTTGCGACGCCGAGTCATTGGTCGTCGCCTCGATTTCTACATTACCGGCCATAGGCCTTTCGCCGCTAGTTGCTGTGGCTCCGTTCCCGTTGCGTTCAGCCGATAGCATATCGCGTGTGCCGGTATAGATCTGCTCCAGCATCTCGGCCGTCAACAGTTTTCCGCGATCGTATTTACGAGAATCATCCCAAGTCAGCGGTGGGGTGATATGGTCGTTCATCCCGAGATCTAGATCGGTCATCACGATCACAGGCGTCTGCAATCGCTCGGTCAGGTCAAATGCATCGGCCGTCATCTCAAAGCACTCTTTCGGCGTTGCCGGAAACAGCAGCGGGTGTTTTGTGTCGCCGTGCGACGCGTAGGCCGCGAGCAGGATGTCGGACTGCTGCGTACGCGTCGGCATCCCCGTCGACGGCCCTGTCCGCTGAACATCGATCAGTACCGTAGGGATCTCGGCAAAATAACCCAGGCCAAGGAATTCGTTCATCAAGGACACGCCCGGGCCGCTGGTCGCGGTGAATGAACGCGCACCGTTCCAACTCGCTCCCATCACCATCCCGATCGCGGCTAGTTCGTCCTCGGCCTGAACGATGGCGTAATTGTTCTTGCCCGTCTCTGGATCGACGCGGTACTTCGCGGCATATTTGGCGAACGCATCGACGACCGACGTCGAAGGTGTGATCGGATACCACGCGGCTACGGTCGCACCGGCATAGATCGCCCCGAGGCCGCATGCGGAGTTGCCGCTATACAGGATCTTGTCGCCGAGCAGATCGCGGCGTTCGAGCCGCAGGTCGAACGGATATTCGAAATGTTCTTTTACATAATTTACGCCGATATTCAGAGCCTTTATGTTCGGCTCGATCAGCTTTTCCTTACCCTTGAATTGCTCGCCGATCAGTCCCTCGAGCACAGAGAATTCGATATCAAAAAGCGTCGAAAGCGCTCCGATGTACACGATATTCTTGAATAACTGCCGCTGGCGGGCGTCCGTGTATTCAGCATTGCAGAGAGCCGTCATCGGGATGCCGAGATGCGTGATGTCCGTTCGCTCGTAGCCGGGCGGCAGCGGCTTCGTGTTGTCATAAACGAAATAGCCGCCCTCGCGAACGTCCGCGTAGTCCTTCTTCATCGATTGCGGATTGACCGAGACCATCAGGTCAACACCTTCGCGCCGCCCGAGATATCCCTTTTCGGAAACCCGCACTTCGTACCACGTCGGCAAGCCTTGGATGTTCGACGGAAAAATGTTCTTCGGCGTAACCGGCACGCCCATCCGAAACACCGCCTTCGTAAACAAAGCATTAGCCGACGCCGACCCGGTGCCGTTTACATTCGCGAATCTAACTACGAAATCGTTGATTTTTCTAGAAATTTCCATCGTCTACCTATCCAGACCGAAGTTCGGGGCCCGTCGCTGATGTTTGTTTACGAGAATTCTGATCGTCGAGGCATCAAGGATCTCGTAATTGACTTGGTATGGAAAGCGGTTGAACAAGCAACGTCGGACGCCTTTTCTTATTTCAGGAAAAGACCTCGGATCTGCTGCTATTCGCCTCTTGACATTTTCGAACTCGGAAAAGAAATCGATAGCCGTTTCGAGTCCTGCTTCATTCTCGTAGTATTCCAAAACATCGACGAGTTCCTCTCGAGCGAGGGCGTTATAGCGAATTCTCATCGCCGATATTTTTCAAAACCAGCCATAAATTCTTCTTCCGTCAGTGACATAGCCGGGTTTTCATCCATTTCGCGGCTTCTTCGAAGTGCTTCCTCGACTCCATCATCATCGTCATCGTAAGAACTGAACGGTGCAGGCAACGACCTGATAAGCTTTTCCGCCAGCTTAGCCCTGTCCGAAGGCGAGAGACTCAATGCGATTTCTTCTGCTTCTGTGACTACTGACATATCATTCACCTTGATCGAATTATATCACCTACCTAGCTCCGAGAACCCAATCGCTACTGCTCTCGGTTCTGACATTTCTTCCGCGACGGATGTCAATTTATTCTCCAACGTTTTGCCTTCAGCGAGTCATCGTGATTTCGGACCGAAGAGACTGGATCTTTCGTGTACCGATCGGTTCCGCTGGAACATCCAAAGGCCTATTGTAACGAGTAGGCAAATTAAAGTCGGGATCGCCACGATAGCGAAGGCGAGAAGTCCTAATGTTCCGACACCGCTACCCAACTGCATCGTGTATGCAAAGAACACCCCACCCGCAACGGACAAAATGAAGAAAAAGCAAGTTACCGCCGACATTATTTTCAAAGATCTAGTCATGCGTTCTCAGGATCTTCTCCATCTTTTTGCCTTTGGCCAGTTCGTCGATGAGTTTGTCGAGCCAGCGGATCTTTTGCATTAGCGGGTCTTCGATGTCTTCGACGCGGACACCGCAGACGACGCCTTTGATCAGCGGCGCGTTCGGGTTCAATTTCGGGGCCTTGTCAAAGAACTCGTGGAAGCTGATCCTCTTTTCGATCACCTTTTCAAGGCCTTTCTGCGTATATCCCGTCAGCCAGCGGATACATTCGTCGACCTCTGCCTTTGTCCGCCCCTTCTTCTCCGCCTTAGCCACATAATGCGGATACACACCCGCAAAACTCATCGCAAATACTCTATCGTTTGCCATTAGGTAACCTTCACATTTTTCGAATCGGAGCAAACCGCTTAGTTCAAGCTTGACCCTGAATCACCACTTTCTTTTTATCCACAATTCCCGTTAAAAGCAATAAAACGAGCATGATCATAAAGCTTCCGCCAAAGATGATAAGTTCATTTAACGACCCCACGTAGGCGGTTGCTGGCAGTATAAGCTCGCCGCTCTCCAGAATCGCACCGATCAAAAAACTCGATGCCGGCATTATTCCGGTCAGCAGAAGGGGCCAATTGTTTCTTCTGTCTTTGAGGAAAAAGAGGATTCCGATAATAAGGCGAATAACGAGACCCGTGATCGCAGCATATGCGAATCGGTAAAAGGTTTCCGGTCCTTCGATCTTGAACTGAGGAACAAACGCGAGAAGCGAGAAAAAAATAGCAACACCTGTAAATGCCAGCACCGTACTCAAAAGAAATGCTCCATGCAATGCTCTTCGTTTCTTAAAGGCGAAGGCTAGAAGGATCAGAACCGCAAACTCAAACGTCCCCATTACGTTCTGCACAAACAACGGGTCGCCGCGGCCGGAGACCACGCCTTTATTAGCTGAATGAATTGTCATTACCGCCGTCGTCGCCACGAGCAAAGGCCCAAAGAATAGAATTGAAAGGCCGGCCGTCTTATGACTCAAGAAATATTTCTTTCCGACGAGGGTAAGTTGACCGAGCAGCAAAATCAGCCAGACAAAGACTGTGATTACGTGGAAAAAATGATACGCACTCGGTCTCGCCTCGGGACCAAAGAAGATATTCCAAAAGCCGGTAATGCTAAAAACCATCGCACCCAATATAAGCAGGTACTCAAATCTGTATTTCCTAAGATTCGTCATTGATCGAATAAGCTAAGCATGCCCACGAATGCGAAAGGTCCTATGACGTTCGCTCGGCCAACGAATAACCTCGTCGACCTCAGCCCCACGCCGCCTCTGAATCTCTGCCTTTGTCACATAATTCGGATCCCCCCCCCCCACAAAACTCATCGCGAAAACTCTATCGTTTGGCATTAAATCCCCCTCGCAACCCAACTGGTGTTCCACATTAGGCAGCGGTTTTTCAGGTCGTATTCCTGTCAGGGTCAATAGAATAAAAAGAACATTGAAACTCGCCACGAACGTAATGAGGCGGGTTGCGTGTACCCTCAAACTCGGTTACTGATGCCCTTCACGGGCGATCGTTAGGGCATCGTGAAGAACTTTTGTGCTTTGGACCCGATTTGTACCGCTTCGGCCTCGATTTATCCTGTTTCCTAGGAGCCTTCGAGATACGCGGATTGGCCGATCTCGGGCGTGAGCTTCGCTAACTCCTGGACAAACTGATCGATTTCGGCTGGATTTACCAGAATGTTGAAGGTAGCCCTTCCAGTAAAGCCGTTAGGTCCCATAGTGTCGGAGGCGATATCGACAGCAACCATCGAATGTCCAACATCGTCGATCATTGAGAAAGCAAATTTCGCGTTTGCTCCTAATTCCATTCGGCGAACATCGTCGACGTTCGCCGGGAATCCGCTGAGTGCGACCGAGAACTTCTCTGCAGCATCGTGGTTTACATAAGTATTGACCTGACCAGCGAAGGCTGTGTTCGCGGCGCTGATTTGCACTTCCATCAAATGAACGTCCGAATAAACAACAACAATTTCAATTCCCGCCTTCATCTTCTTCACTCGAACGTCGCACCGGCACGTCATTCAACGCAGAAATGGATGACGAACTCACCCATTCCGCGTTATCTGGACGACGTTGTACTTGACCTCGCCGGCTTTGGTGACGTTGTACCAGAACTTCTGCATGTCCCAGGCGGCGGTGGGGCAGCGTTCGGCGCAGAGGCCGCAATGGAGGCAGACGTCCTCGTCCTTGGCCATTATGCGGCCGGTCTTGAGACCATCGGCGACGTAGATGTCTTGGGTCAAATTGAGTGCGGGAACCTTCAGGTTGACGCGAAGCTCCGGCTCCTCGGCATTGGCGGTGAACGTGATGCAGCTCGTCGGGCAGATGTCGACGCAGGCATCGCACTCGATGCACTTTGGCGCGTGAAAGACGGTCTGCACGTCGCAGTTCAGGCAGCGTTCTGCTTCCTTGTACCCCGCCCCGCGGTCGAATCCGAGCTCGACCTCCTTCTTGCGATCCTTTAGCGTGACCTCCTTTGCTGCCTGCGGAACGTCGTAACGCGGATCGTCGACAACAGGGCTGTCGTACGCCCATTCGTGAATGCCCATTTTTTGCGAGATGAGATTTACGAACGGGTCGAGCCGGTTGGTCAGCGACTCGCCTTTGCAGAGCAGGTCGATCGAGATCGCCGCCTGATGGCCGTGTGCGACCGCGGTAATAACATTCTCCGGGCCAAACGCCGCGTCACCGCCAAAGAAGACCTTCGGATGCGTCGAGCGGAACGTCACTTTATCGACAACAGGCACTTCCCATTTGTCGAACTCAATGCCAAGGTCGCGTTCGATCCACGGAAAACTGTTTTCCTGCCCGACCGCTATCAGAACATCATCTGCGGGATAAAACATCTCCGGCTCGCCCGTCGGCACGAGGCTTCGCTTGCCGTTCTCGTCAAAAACAGCTTCGACCTTTTCAAATGTCATGCCAACGAGTTTTCCGTTTTCTATGACAAATGACTTTGGCACGTGGTTGTCGATGATCGGAATATCTTCGTGCTGGGCGTCTTCTTTTTCCCACGGACTCGCCTTCATTGTCGCAAACGGCGAACGAACGATCACCTTTACATCTTCGCCGCCGAGCCGCCGTGCCGTTCGGCAGCAGTCCATCGCGGTGTTGCCGCCGCCGAGCACGATCACGCGTTTGCCTATCGACTTCGTGTGTTCGAATGCGACCGAGCCAAGCCAATTTATCCCGATGTGGATATTCGCGTCGCCCTCTTGCCGGCCGGGCAGGTCCGGAAGATCGCGGCCACGCGGCGCACCCGTGCCGACAAAGACCGCGTCATAATCCTTTTCCAGCACTTCCGTGAGCGAGGAAACGTAATGCTTGAAATGCGTGTGGATCCCGAGCCGAAGTATGTAGTCGACCTCTTCATCGAGCACCGTCTCCGGCAATCGGAACGACGGGATCTGCGACCGCATAAATCCGCCCGCCTTTATCTGCTCGTCAAAAAGATGCAATTCGTACCCGAGCGGTGCCAGGTCGCGGGCTACGGTCAGCGAAGCCGGGCCGGCGCCGATCAATGCGACCTTTTTGCCGTTTGGTGCAAACGGACCCTGGGGCATGTGCGGGATCACGTCGTCGCGGTTGTCCGCCGCCACGCGTTTTAGCCGGCAAATGGCGACCGGTTCTTCTTGTTCAAGGCGGCCGCGGCGGCAGGCCGGTTCACACGGGCGATCGCACGTGCGGCCCAGAATTCCCGGAAACACATTTGAGTCCCAATTGATCATGTACGCCTCGGTATATTTGCCTTCGGCAATGAGGCGAATGTACTCCGGAACGGGCGTGTGTGCCGGACAAGCGTACTGGCAATCTACTACTTTGTGAAAATATTCGGGGTCGTTAATGTCTGTGGGTTCCAAGCGGTAAACCTCCCTCTCGTTCGTAACTTCGGCGTTCTGACAAATGGGCCTGCGAGTGCTCTCTAAAAGTAATACTATTTCGCCCTCAACAGCAATAGTTAATTGATGAAAACGGCTGTTTCGCAAAAAAGTCTTTCGGCAGGCGAATGGCCGTTGCGATATAATGAAAACATGGACCGCAAAAGCTTGGTCAAACTTACTTCCAAAGGGCTTTACTGCGCTCAGGGAGGCTTTTATATCGACCCCTGGAAACCGGTGACGCGCGCCGTCGTCACCCACGCCCACGCCGATCACGCCTATCGCGGAAACGGCAGCTATCTCGTCGCCAAGAAGAGTGAGCATCTGTGCCGCGTCCGGCTCGGCGACGAAGCAAAGATCGAGACCGTTCCGTACGGCAAAACTCTGACGATCGACGGTGTCAAAGTTTCAATGCATCCGGCCGGGCACGTTTTAGGTTCGGCCCAGGTCCGCGTTGAGTACAAAGGCGAAAGCTGGTGCGTTTCCGGCGACTATAAACTCACGCCTGATCCGACCTGCACACCGTTTGAACCCGTCAAGGCACAGAACTTTATCACCGAGGCGACCTTCGGCCTCCCCATCTACAAATGGCGATCGATGGACGCCGTCTTCGGCGAGGTCAATGACTGGTGGCGGCAAAATCGCGAACGCGGCAAGGCGTCCGTCATCTTCGCCTACTCGCTCGGAAAATCTCAGCGAATTCTGAAGAGCATCGATCCATCTATTGGACCGATATTTACGCATGGAGCTGTGGAGCGGCTCAACGAAGCGTTTCGAGCCTCCGGCGTCGAGCTTCCCGCTACCACCTACGTCGGCTCGGTCGAGGACAAAAAGCTGTTCACCGGTTCGCTGATCGTCGCACCGCCATCGGCGCAAGCCTCGACATGGCTAAGGCGTTTCGGGCCGCAGTCAACGGCGTTCGCTTCCGGCTGGATGACGGTTCGCGGAGCGCGGCGACAGCGGGCTGTCGATCGCGGATTCGTTCTTTCGGATCATGCAGATTGGCCAGAGCTGATGACCGCCATCAACTCCGCCAACGCAGAACGCGTCTACGTCACCCACGGCTTTTCGGACGAGGTGACCCGCTACCTGAACGAACAAGGCATCGCAGCCGAAAAGCTCACAACAAAGTTCGTCGGCGACGATGCGCCTGAGGCCGATGACGGAAACATCGCTATCTGATGAAAAAGTTCACCCAACTCTTCGTCGAACTCGACCGGACGAACAAGACCAACGAAAAGGTCGAGGCTCTGCGGGCCTATTTCGCCGAGGCAGAAGCGGCCGATGCCGCGTGGGCATTTTACTTCCTTTCAGGCCGCAAACCGCGCCAGATCGTCCCCGCCGCCAAGCTTCGTGCCTGGGCGATAGAGCAAGCCGGCATTCCCGAATGGCTCTATCAAGAATCACGCGACACGGTCGGTGATAGTGCCGAGACCATCGCCCTGCTGTTGCCCGAAACGGATACCGATTTTGGCACGCCGCTCCACATTTTAGTTGAACGTGATCTGCTTCCACTTCGCGGAAGCGGTGATGAGATCCAGCACGACGCGGTCGTCGAAGCTTGGTCGCGGATGGACCGCTCGCAGCGATTTGTTTACAACAAGCTGATCACCGGCGCATTCCGAGTCGGCGTTTCGCAGCAGTTGGTCATGCGTTCGCTATCACAGCTGACTGGCGTCCCGGTCGATGTGCTTGCCCACCGTGCCATGGGCGAGTGGGAACCGACGCCCCAGTTTTTCGGCGGACTAATTGCCGAACACGACGCCGACGAAGAGACACCGATCGCCCGCCCGTATCCATTTCACCTCGCACATCCGTATGAGGATGAGATCGCCGAGCTTGGCGACATCGCCGAGTGGCAGGCCGAGTGGAAATGGGACGGCATCCGGGCCCAGATCATCAAACGCGGCGGCGAGGTCTTCATCTGGTCACGCGGCGAAGATCTGATAACAGAACGCTTTCCGGAGATCGCCGAGGCGGCCGCGGGGCTTCCCGACGGAACCGTTCTCGATGGCGAAATACTTCCCTGGGCCGAGGACCGCGTGCTGCCTTTTACCGAACTTCAGAAACGCATCGGCCGCAAGAATCTGACGCCAAAGATCCTTCGCGACGTTCCTGTGATCTTGCAAGCGTACGACGTGATCGAACAAGCCGGCGCAGACATTCGTGAAGCTGCCTTCGCCACGAGGCGTTCGCATCTGGAAACGATACTTGGCGGCCTCGATCATCAGGCGATCCGTCCGACCAAACCGATAGCCGACAAATCCTGGAAGGCACTTTCGCAGACGCGGGAGCAAAGCCGCGAACTCGGTGTCGAAGGTTTTATGCTGAAGCGTTTGGATTCGCCGTATCGGACCGGCCGCCATCGCGGTGACTGGTGGAAATGGAAGATCGCACCGATGACCATCGACGCCGTGCTGACATACGCACAGAAAGGCTCCGGAAAACGGGCAAATCTGTTTACCGACTACACATTCGGCGTTTGGCGAGACGGCGAACTCGTGACGTTTGCTAAGGCATATAGCGGCCTGACCGACGTCGAGATACGCAAGGTCGACAAGTTCGTCCGCGCGAATACGCTTGAAACTTTCGGGCCCGTCCGCATGGTGAAACCGCAGCTCGTCTTCGAGATCGCGTTCGAAAATATTCAGCGTTCCGCGCGGCATAAATCGGGCGTCGCCGTCAGGTTTCCGCGGATCATCCGCCAGCGAACTGACAAAAAGATCGAAGACGCCGATTCGCTTTCGGCGATTCATGAAATGCTCGATGCCTTGCAAGGAGCGAGGGATGGCTAAAGCAAAAAAGCCGCGATTCTCGATTGGCGGCGAACCTCTTTATCCGCATATCAAGCTAACGCGAGAACGCTTTCCGCGCGCCCTCGCGACAAGGCTGATCGAGAACGACGATGCCGAATATTTCGGTGCGTTCCTCAACCGTTCGAACGCTCGTCTTTTGCTTGATTTTCTGACGCGCACATTTCGACTTCGCGGGTGCGAATTCGACCTTGACGGCAGTTTCAACGTTCCTTGCACGCAATACTATCGCCGCCGCTGCCTCGCCCCCTGTGTCGAAAGCCTTTGTTCCGAAACTGAATATAGCGCGGCCGTCGACCTGATTCGTTTGTTCCTCGCGCACGATCGCGAGTTGTTTTCTAAAGTGTTGACGTCGGCCATCGAGGCCGCGGCGGAGGCATTCGACTTCGAGCGTGCAGCCGCGCTCCGCGACATTCTTGCCGAGGTCGAGGCGTACTGGGCGGACACGCGCCACGCCGTCTGGCTCGACGGTACGGTCGATACGATCGAAGCCCGTGAGAGCAGCGACGGCCTCGACATTTTTCTTGTTTCGCAGAAAGGCAGGCGCGTGCTCGGCGAACGTACGTTCACATTTCCGGGCTCTTCGATAATTGACGCAGGCCGTGCGATCGCCGATGTGGCGATGCAATTTTATCGGTTCCACACGCCGCGTGAGATACGGGTTTCACACGACTTACCGGATCGCCGTGAGGTCGAACAGACCCTCCATCACCGATTCGGCAGAGAGGCCCGCATTTCGATGATCTCGCCGGAAAAACGTCGGGTGACAGCCGACATGGCCGTCTATCGTTCGAGTGCCGAACTTGATGTAAAGCGAGCCAGTCCGACGGTCACCCCCAATGCCATCACCCGCGAACTAAAGGCCGCCCTTAAACTAAAGCTCACGCCAAAGTTGATAACCGCCGTCGATGCCTCTCACATTTCCGGTACAGGACAGGTCGTCGCATCGATCGACTGGGAAAATGGCCGGACGATCGCCGACCGCGCGAAATATGTTTATGCAGAAGGCGAAGGCGACGCCGCATCGATCGGTGCGTTTGTAGAGAATGAGTTATTGAAGAAAGATCTCGGCCATCCGCATCTGATACTTATCGACGGCGGATGGGCACAATTAAAAGCCGCGTTGGGCAATGGGGCGGGCAGCAACACCGCGATCATTTCTGCGGTAAAACCGCCCGGCCGACACAACGATATCTCTCATTTTCTGCTCGCTGACGGCACCCGAATTGACTTTGATCCGGCGTCGGCCGCGATGCTCCTTCTACAGCGGCTTCGCGATGAGGCGCATGATTATGCCAACGCTATTCACCGCGACACGCGCGACTTTGCAGCCTTTTACACGACCGCAGGGATCCTTCCGTGGCTGAACGAACGCGAACGACGACTATTGGTCGCTCATTTTGGCTCTAATGCCCGGCTCATCAAGGCAACTCCCGACGAACTAGCCAAGGTGATCGGAAACGCAAAAGCCGACGCAGCATTTCGCGACCTCATGCGGTACAACGTCGGAGAGGCTGAATTGGTCCGGCCGCTGATCGTCCCGCTCCGCTATCAAGCCGAGAACGGCGCCGCCGACGATCTTCGGCCGATAGATCTAGCAGCGAAAAAAGGTGTCCGCCTCCGTTGACTAAGCGACCAGTGCCTTGGACAAAGGTGGTATATTAGATACAAATACCCACGGAGGCCGATATTATGGACGAATATTTTCTGATCTTTTCGCTGTTTTTCCCGCGGGTCGTGATGCTGGTCTACTTTTTCTTCTTTCAGGCCGCGTATCCCGATAATACCGTTCCGATCCTCGGCGACATTCTGCTTGGCGTGTTCGCTCCGCGGGTTCTGATACTTCTCTATATCTATCAGAATATGGGCTACGAAAATATTTGGTTCGTTGCTCACCTCTTGGTGATGATCCTCGCCTACTTCGGCGGCGGCCGCGAGACCGTCCGGCGGCGGCGGCGAACGGTCGAAGCTTGATCGGTCATATTTATGCCCACACATCGTTACCTCACAAAGTCGCGGTTCAAGCTCGCGATCGAATGTCCGACCAAGCTCTTTTACACAAAGAAGGACGAGTACGCAGATCAGCGGATCGACGATCCGTTTCTGCTTGCTCTTGCCGAAGGCGGCTTTCAGATCGGCGAACTGGCTAAAGCATATTTTCCGGATGGAACGGATATCAAAACTCTCGACTACGACCTTTCTGTAGCGGAGACCGCAGCCTTGCTTGAGCGTGATAACGTGACGATCTTTGAGGCAGCAATTCGATACGAAAACCTCTTTATTCGCGTGGATATCCTGCGAAAAACCGGTAATAGGATCGAATTGATCGAGGTCAAATCGAAATCGTATGACCCCGACAATGACGCATTCTTCGGCAAACGCGGTTCGATATCCTCCGACTGGAAGTCATATCTTTACGACGTCGCATTTCAGAAATATGTTATTCATAAGGCATGTCCCGGCCTCGAGGTTTCGGCGTTATTGATGATGACGGACAAGACCGCGCTCTGCCCATCTGACGGACTCCATCAAAAGATCAGGATCCAGACGGACGACAATGGCCGTAAGAGCGCCCACCTTGTTGCTCCGCTGACGGATGAGGAACGCAGCCAACGGCTTCTCTGCGTCGTAGATGTCGATGACGCGTGCGAACGCATCTTTGCAAATACGGACTGCATTCCGCCCGATCCGATGGGGTTTGCCGAGCGGATAGAGTATTTTGCTGGAAGCTACGAGCGAGACGAAAAGATCGTCACGCCGATCTCAGCGATTTGTAAGTCTTGCGAATTCATTACGGGCCTCGACGAAGAAGCAAGCGGTCTGTTGAGCGGATTCAAGACCTGCTGGAGCGAGCAGCTCGGCTGGACCGACGAAGATTTTGCGTCGCCGACCGTTTTGGACATCTGGGACTACCGGCAGAAAGACAAGATGATGGCCGCCGGTAAAATAAAGCTATCGTCTATCACTATCGAAGACATCGGAACAAAGCTCACCGACAAACCTGGTTTGTCGCGAAACGAACGCCAATGGCTGCAAGTTCAAAAGGCCGCCACCGGCGATGCGTCATGTTATTTGGACGCCGAAGGCCTTGCACGCGAGATGGCGACGTGGAAATTCCCGCTGCATTTTATCGATTTCGAAACCGCCACGCCCGCAATTCCCTTCAACCGCGGCCGCCGGCCATACGAAGGCATCGCGTTCCAATTCTCGCACCACATCGTCGAAGCAGACGGCAGCATTCGCCACGCCGGCGAATACATCAACACCGATCGCGGCGTATTCCCAAACTATGAGTTCGTCCGAGCTCTGCGAGCCGAACTTAGCGGCGACGACGGCACTATCTTCCGATACGCCGCCCACGAGAACAGCTATCTGAACATGATCTATCGCCAGATTAACGAAGATATCGCGGACATCGCCGATCGCGACGAACTTTGCTCGTTCATCTGTTCGATCACAAAATCAGGAAAAGATTCGGCCGAAACATGGGAAGGCGAACGAGCAATGGTCGATCAGCTCGAACTCGTCAAGCAATATTATTACGACCCGTACACCAAAGGTTCGAACTCGATCAAGCAGGTGCTCCCCGCGATCCTCAATAGCTCCAGCTATCTACAAGCGAAATATGCGCAGCCGATCTACGGCGACCCCGCCCACATCCCAAGCAAGAATTTTCCGCACTGGACCTGGATAAAGTTTAATGAAGGAAGGGTTGTCGATCCGTATAAGCTTCTGCCGCCAATGTTCAAGGATCTGCCCGAGGACGAGATAGAACTACTGAGTTCGAGCGACCGGCTCGACGAAGGCGGTGCGGCGATGACAGCCTACTCACGTCTTCAATTTGAGGATATGTCGGACTATGAGCGCAGCGAGATCATCGCGGCCTTGCTGAAATACTGCGAGCTCGACACGCTTGCAATGGTGATGATCTACGAAGGCTGGCGTGAAATGCTCAGGGCGGCTTGATCGGCTATCCTTCGGGCGGTAGGCGGCCGTATAACTCGGTGATCTCGCGAAGCCATTCGCCGTCCTCTGGCTTCAGCTCGTTCTTCTGAAATCGCCACGACCAATTACCCGACTCCGATGCGGGCAAGTTCATCCGCGACGTGCTGTCCAGTCCCAGAATATCCTGAAGCGGAGCTATCGCCGTGTCAGCGACCGACGCCCAGACGGCGCGGACCATGTCACGGCTGATATCGCTTCCGTCTGACCCAAGATATCTTGCGCAATGTTCCCGTACGTGAAGGTTCTCGCCCTCGAGCGACCGCCACCATCCTAACGCGGTGTCGTTGTCATGCGTCCCGGGATAGGCGACGAAGTTTCGCGTGTAGTTGTGCGGAAGATCATGATTATTTGCGTCGCCGCCAAACCCGAACTGAAGTATCTTCATCCCCGGGAAACTATAGAGATCCCGAAGCTCTTCGACGTCAGGTGTGATCACTCCGAGATCCTCGGCGATCACCGGTAAGTTTCCCAGATGCCGCCGCAAAGCTTCAAATAATTCTCTGCCCGGAACGTCGACCCAACTGCCGTTCTCCGCCGTCTTGTCGCCGCCCGGAACTTCCCACGCCGCCGCAAAACCGCGAAAATGATCGACCCGGACCAGATCGACTGTCCGGAGCGTAAATTCAAACCGCGCGATCCACCATTTGAAACCGTCGGCCCGCATCTCGCTCCAATCATAGATCGGGTTTCCCCAAAGCTGTCCGGTCTTCGAAAAGTAGTCAGGCGGAACACCCGCAACGACACGCGGGATGCCATCCGCATTGAGCTTGAACTTGTTCTGATTGCACCAAACATCTGCCGAATCTCGCGCGGCAAAGATGGGAATATCGCCGATGATCTGGACACCGTGTTTATTAGCGTACTCTTTGAGCAGGTTCCACTGGCGAAAGAATATGAACTGGTAAAATTTTTCAGCTTCAACGGCTTCGGCAGCCTGTTGACGAATGGCCGCGATGGCCGCGGCTTCACGAAGCTTCAGCGGCGTCGGCCATTTATACCACGGTCTCTGATCGTTTGACGCCTTGATCGTCCGGTACAATGCAAAATCCTCAAGCCACCAGTGATTCTCTTGTTGAAAATTGTCGAATGCCTCGCGAATGTCAGCGTTAGCTGAATGACGAAATCCGTCATAGGCCATGGGCAAGAGCCCGGATTTCCATTCATACACGCCGCCGAAATCCACTCTTCCAGGATCAAAGGCGGGACGATCAGCGATCTGTGCCGTGCTTAGAAAACCATCTTCGACGAGTTTTTCCGGCGAGATCAGAAGCGGGTTACCGGCAAAGGCAGAGAAACATTGATAGGGCGAATCGCCATATCCGGTGGGCCCCAGCGGCAAGATCTGCCAATACGTCTGGCCGGCATCTGCCAGGAAATTTACAAACGAATATGCTTGCGTTCCAAGATCGCCTATGCCGAAGTCGCCGGGCAAGCTGGTTGGATGTAGCAATATGCCGGATGCTCGTTGAGATATCATGACTGGCAAATGACAGGTCAGGCTGCCGGCGAGGTCCCGTTAATATCGAGAAAGGCCTTGACCACCGCGGGATCAAATTCGATCCCCGCGAACTCAGTGAGATAGCGTTTTGCCTCGGCATCGGACATGGCCCGTCGGCGCGGCCGGTCTTCGGTCAACGCAGCGTATCCGTCGGCGACATGCAGGATACGCGCCGCCATCGGTATCTGATCGCCCTCGAGCGCATCCGGATAACCGCTGCCGTCCCACGCCTCATGATGCCATCGAATCAGCAACTGAACGCCGCGCGAAAGTCCGCGTTTTGCTGCCTCCTGTTCGCCGATCACCGGATGACGGTGAAGATCAAGGCGTTCGGCATCGGACAGGTTCCGATTTTCCTGAATGTATTCGCGGTTCATCGCCATCTCGCCGATGTCATGGATGAGCGCCGCCTGCTGCATAAAAAAGCGGTCGTGAGCCGCCATGCCGAAATGTTTTCCGATCGAATCCGCGATCTCCGCTATCCGCAGCCCGTGAGCATGGCCGTATCCCTCAAACGCATCGATCCGCGAGGAAAGTTCGAGCAGCTTTTCGTCAAATTGTGATTGTTGTGCGGAGCTTTGCATATTTCTTCACCGATTCGATGAAGAAAAGTATATCAATTTACCGGCCGCAACATAAACGCAAGTTCATTGCGTCTGTAGCTTGTTGAGCAGGGCGGCCGCCGCAGTGTCACCCGGCACGACCTCCAGAAAACGGTGGAGTTCGCCTTCCGCTCGTTTCGTCATTCCCATTTCGAGGAAAAGATCGACGAGCATCATTCGGATCTTGGAATTGGTCGGGTCGAGCCGGACAGCCGCCTGCAATTCCGATTCGGCCTTATGGCGCATCTTTTCGTTAAAAGAAAGAGCCTGCCCATAATATGCATGAAATAGTGCATTCTCAGGGCTGTAGTGAACTGCCCGTGCGAGTAGCGTCGCGGCGGTGTCGTATTCTTCATCGGCAAGTGCGGCCAACCCTTGTTCGAAACTTTGTAGGCCGCTTTCGCCCTTAACGTCCTTATTGTCCGGAATGTCGGTCAAGCCCTCCGCACGGCGGCGTTCGCGGTCCGCGAGTTCCCTTCGGATCTTGAAGTCATATGAGTCACGTGAATCTTTCTTTTTGAGCGTTTCGTAGGCATTCGCGAGCGATGTGAACGCGACCTGTATCCGCCGAAGTGCCGTGCCTGTCTGCCTGTGATACCTGTCCGGGTGAAACAGCTTCGCCATACCAAAATAAGCGGTCTTGACCTCGGCGGGCGTTGCCGTTTCAGAGATCCCCAGCAGATCGTAATGCGTCGAGGCGTTCTCTACGCGTTCAAGATATTCGTCCAGCCTCATCTCGACCGCCGGGACCTGAGCCGACGCCGGTGCATCGGTCGTTTCCACTTCTATTTTTTCGGCTTTCGCTGCCGGTGCATTGGCAAGGGGGGACGCTTTTTTTACAAGGTGAAGCTTCGCGGAGAGTATCTCACTCACCTTTTGCGGCGAAAACGCAGCATTCCAATTGTGCCGTACGAGAGCCCCGCCGAGCCAAAGTACGTAAAGCGATTGCAAAAAGCCTTGTTCGGGCATTGTGGTCGATCTACGGAGTTCATCGATCGTCACCGGTCGAACGCCGAAATGACTGAGCACGGAAGCTTCGTGCGGAAGCAGATCTTCTTTCTCTATGTCGCCTTCGAGGACGGTGAAAGT
This sequence comes from Pyrinomonadales bacterium, assembly GCA_038212935.1. Classification (GTDB taxonomy): domain Bacteria; phylum Acidobacteriota; class Blastocatellia; order Pyrinomonadales; family Pyrinomonadaceae; genus OLB17. Next base: position 26,403 of record JBBQTV010000003.1, read on the forward strand.
CTCCTCAACGCTGCGGAATCGTTGCGCCGTCATTGTGAGCGGCAAGCAGCGGGCGTAGCTCATTAGGACGTTGTTGACCGGAACGTCGAACATCAGATCCGCCCGCAACCTCGCATTCGGGCTAAACACCCATTCGCCGTCAACCCACGAGAGGCAGTCGACCAAGATGCCTTCGATCTGGCTGACGGTGGCCGACTTTGCGGCTTCGGGCGTCAGCGTTCCGTCGGCGACCAGGCTGGCCGAAAGTTCGAGGTCGTTTGCGAAATGCGGGTATTTGACGACCGTCTCTTTCGCGATCCGGTGCTTCTCGATCAAAAGGGTGAACAAGCGGTGTTCGCGGGCGTTAGACACACCATAGACCACCTTGCCGTCATTGAAATACAGAACGGCCTTGCGCTCATCGAGCGCCAGGCGAAGACTTCCGCTCATTTTAGAATGAGCGATCTCTACAATGAGTTCGGCAAGAGGATAGGCACGAAGTGAGCCTCTTACGTCTAAAGTGTTCTCTGTGGTCATCAAGGTCAAGGCGAGCAAGTCGAAGTGTTGGAGAACTCCGGAAACTCCATCGATTATAGCAAATTCCCCATGCGGTGGGAGGAAAAATTAGCCGTTTGACAGCCCCCAAACAAATTGCGAAAGTTGCAAAAGGCCGGACGACCGCACGGCCGACACTATCAATGACTTCACCCGATATAACAATCAGAGAATGTACGGCCCTGGACGAACTTTCGGCATGTGTCGAGCTTCAGCGTGACGTTTTTCAGCTGCCGGAGATAGAGATCTCGCCCGTGCGGCATTTCGTCGTCACCAAAAACGCCGGTGGCTTCATTCTCGGTGCATACAGCGGCCACGAGCTAATCGGATTTGTTCTCAGCGTACCGGCATTTCTCCACGGCGAAAAAGCGTTTTATTCCCACATGACCGCCGTAAAATCGTCGTTCCAAAGCTTTGGCGTCGGCAGAAAACTAAAGTGGGCACAGCGGACCCGATCGCTCGAACTCGGCGTGCGGTCCATCAAATGGACATTTGAACCGTGGAAGGCACGAAATGCGTTTTTCAACCTCGAAAAACTCGGGGCCGTTGTCACCGAATATCAGCCGAATTTCTACGGCGTTGATTATTCGACAGCGTCGACCGGCGGCAGCCCGATCGGGCTCGCCAGCGATCGGCTTTTTGCGGAGTGGCACCTCGAAAGCGAAAAGGTCTCGGCTCTCGCGGCAGGAGAGCAATACAACGAAACCCGCGAGCCGGAACGCGTCATTATCGCTCCGGCCGGATGGTCAGATCTCGTCGCCGCCGACCCCGAAGCGGCAATAAAAGAGCAGGAACGCCTAAAGGCCGAATTCACCGACGCCTTCGCCGCCGGACTCGTCGGTGCCGGGTTCAGGCGTGACGACGAGGGTCCGGAATATATGCTTTATCATCTATAGCTAACCCAAAATGAGTAAGGCAAGCGCAGTGAAAAGTGAGATAAAGAAGCTCCGTGCCGAGATCGAGCGGCACAATGAGCTTTATTATCAAAAAGCGGAGCCAGAGATTTCGGACTTTGAGTTTGATCAGCTCCTTGAAAAGCTTAATGCTTTAGAAGCCGAGCATCCCGAACTGGTCACGCCCGACAGCCCGACTCAGCGAGTTGGCGGCAAGGCGACATCGCTGAAGCCGTTCACCCATACTGTCCCGCTGATGTCGCTCGACAACAGCTACAATCTCGACGAACTAAAAGCCTTTACCGAACGCTGCGAGCGGCTTGCCGAGGGCCGAAAGCTTGAGTACGTTGCCGAGCTGAAAATTGACGGGCTTTCCGTAGCACTCCATTACGAGAACGCTTTGCTCACAGCGGCGGCCACCCGCGGAGACGGCCAGACCGGCGACGAAGTAACGCAAAACGCCAAGACCATCCGCACCGTTCCGCTCCGACTTAAAATCGACGCACCGGCTCATGCCGAGGTGCGCGGCGAGGTGTTTCTATCGCGTTCTCAGTTCGCGCGCATCAACGCCGAACTCGAGATGCAGGGCGAAAAGACCTTTGCGAATCCGCGCAACTGCGCCAGCGGAACGCTCCGCATGCTCGATTCACAGGTCGTCGCCTCGCGTAGGCTCGATATGTTTCCCTACGACGTGCTGACCGGAAATCAGAAGATGTTCCGGACCCACTGGGAGAACTTCGAATGGCTAGAACGAAACGGATTTAGCGTCAATCCGAACCGAGCTTTGTGCACCGGATACGACGACCTCGTCGCATTTGTCGCCGAGATGGAAACGCATCGCGATACGCTGGACTACGAGATAGACGGCGTCGTCGTTAAGGTGAATTCGACCGCCCTGCAAGAGGAATTTGGTGCGACGACCAAAGCACCGCGTTGGGCGATCGCCTACAAATATCCTGCACGCCAGGCAACGACAAGATTGCTGGGCATTAGCATCCAGGTCGGCCGCACCGGGGCGTTGACGCCGGTCGCTCATCTCGAACCGACGTTCCTCGCCGGCACGACCGTCGCCCGTGCATCGCTTCACAACGAGGACGAGATCAAGCGGCTCGACCTGAAGATCGGCGACCACGTCCTGATCGAAAAAAGCGGCGAGATCATTCCGCAGGTTCTGGCAAACATTCCCGCAAAACGCGATGGAACCGAAGTGGATTTCGAGTTTCCGACACTTTGTCCCGTGTGCGGGTTCGATGCCATTCGGCCCGAAGGCGAAGCGGTCAGGCGTTGTTCCAATCCCGATTGCCCGGCGAAGATCAAGGCACGTATCCAATATTTCGCCTCGCGCAAGGCGATGGACATCGAAGGCCTGGGCGAAATTCTGGTCGAAACTTTGGTAGACAAAGGAATGATCCGCGATGTTGCCGATCTCTACAGCCTGAATGTCGAAGACATTTCCGCACTCGACCGAATGGCCGTTAAGTCCGGCACGAACCTGATCGACCAGATCGACGCGAGCAAGACGCGGGGCCTGCAACGGCTGCTTTACGGCATCGACATCCGCCACGTCGGCGAGCGTTATGCAAAGATCTTGGCCGGCAATTTTCGAAGCATCGATCGTATCGCCGAGGCGACCGTCGAACAGCTTGACGAAATTCCGGAGATCGGCCTCGCGGTCGCCGTAAGCGTCCATGACTGGTTCCGCGACCCGCGAAACATCGAACTCGTGAGCCGGCTGAAGGCCCTCGGTGTGGTGACGGAAATGGACGCATCGGCGACCGCCGCACTCGACGAACGCTTTATCGGCAAGACATTCGTGCTGACCGGCAAGCTCGAAAATTACACCCGCGACGAAGCCGCAAAACTCATCGAAGACCGCGGCGGCCGCGTTTCGTCATCCGTCAGCAAGAAGACCGACTTCGTAGTCGCGGGGTCAGATGCAGGCTCAAAACTCACGAAGGCAGAAAGCCTCGGCGTAGCAGTTTTAACTGAGTCTGAGTTCAAGGATCTCGTGGCAGAGTAATGCGGGAAGGTTCAGTTTTCGGTCCGCGTCTTGGTCGCCGCTTCGGCTGATTCTTTTGCATGATGCATACCCATCGGAACGCGGGAAAATATGCCGAAGAGGACCAACGTGCTCACAACCAGGCCGACGGCAAATACAATCAGGTCATTCATCGGACCCTCCGCGTGATCGTGCCATAAAGACCTAACGCCAGAATGGACGGGACCCATAGCCCGACGAAGATCGCAGTATCCCGGTTCCCTTCGCCCAAGATCCCGAACCAAAGGCTGACAGAGAAAACAAATGAAATAAACGCTGCTGCAACCACAAATTTATCTGAACGGTCGAGTGTCATATACTTATATTTGATGTTTACCTAAATTAGAATCCAAAATTTCTATCTGCGTCTATCTTCGCGAGATGATAGGGAGTAGATTCATTGTCGTAAAGACTGATCGCGCATCGGAGGTATATGGATCAAAGGGTAAAGAGGAGATGGAATCGTGAATAAAGGCATTTCGATGATCGAGACGCTCCGGGATTTCGTTGTGAAAATCGGGGAGCTCAATATCGAATATATGGTTACCGGTTCCTATGCAATGAGTGCATATGGAGAGATCCGCATGACCCGAGACATTGACGTTGTCGTACAGTTGCGGCGCGAGGATGTGAAGCCCTTTACCAAAAAGTTCGAAGCCGACTATTACATAAGCGAAATGTCCGTCACGCAGGCTGTCGGGCGACAGTCAATGTTCAACATCATTAGCCAACAACACGGCGGCAAGATCGATTGCATTGTGATGAAGGATAATGATTTCGACCGTCAGAGCTTCGCAAGACGAGCAAAGGTAAAGGTTTCCGGAACTGAGTTTTGGAGCACAACAAAAGAGGATTTGATCATCTCAAAGCTAAATTGGGCTAGAGAAACGCATTCCGAAATGCAGATCCGCGATATTGCCAATCTTTCGTCAACGGAATATGATTCAGGGTACGTGGACAATTGGATAAAAGCCCTTCAACTTGATTCCATCTGGGAAGAGGTTCGTTCGTGGAAGACACAACATCAGCGGCAAGAAAATTAGTCTATGACATTGTCATGTCAAAGACCGTCGAGGAGCGCTTCCTGATGTGCGCTCAGATGTACGAGGACGCAAAGGAATTCGCTCGTATCGGAATGGCCGATGGATTGTCAGCGGCTGAACAAGAAGAGTTCATCTTTAAGCGAATCCATGGAGTTACACCAAAGGAAATGATCGAAAATAATGCTACGCCTTGACCGCGATCAACATCAAAAGGTTCTCGGATTTGCGTTACTTGGATACGGCATCAGTACGATTCTGAGCAATGTGAGCGCCGCATGGGTCTGGGGAAACAACGCCCAAGGAATGGGACGGTCATTGGGCACCGAAACGGCCTTTTTATTTCCGCTTTTGATAATCTTTGCATCTATCTGGAGCTCGCAAATAATACTGAGCAGCGAAATTCGTCAAGCGCTTAATCTAAATAGCGTTTTCGGATCAATCGTTTTCGTCTTTGTTGCGATCACTTCATTCCCGGTTGGGACTTTACTGAGCGGATACCTACTTTTGTACATATTTAAGATCGCTGATGATGCTCAGGCTGACACGGTTGCGGCAGTTGACCAATCCCAAACAGCTGTGGAAATTGAAAAACAAAATAATGAGTAACTTCTTCACTTCACCGATTTCCGAGGCTGATCCGCTGATCAGCGGTGCTATTGATGACGAGGTCAGGCGGCAGGTCGATGGGCTTGAGCTGATCGCGTCTGAAAATTTTGTGTCGGAGGCGGTGCTGCAGACGATGGGCACGGTCTTTACGAACAAGTATGCCGAAGGCTATCCGGGCAAGCGATATTACGGCGGTTGCGAATTCGCGGACGTCGCCGAACAGGCCGCCATTGACCGGGCGAAGGAGATCTTCGGCGCCGAGCACGCCAACGTTCAGCCACATAGCGGTGCCCAGGCGAATATGGCCGTGTTCCTCGCAGCGATCGAACATGGCGACACGATCCTCGGGATGAACCTCTCGCACGGCGGACATCTGACACACGGCCATCCGCTGAATTTTTCGGGCATCAACTACAAGGTCACCGACTACGGCGTCAATAAAGAGACCGAACAGATCGATTATGACGCGCTGCAAAAGATCGCCGAAGAAAGCCGCCCGAAGCTCCTCATCTGCGGTGCGTCCGCTTATCCGCGAACAATAGATTTTGAGCGCATCGGGACGATCGCACAGAGCGTCGGTGCAATGGTGATGGCCGACATTGCGCACATCGCCGGCCTGGTCGCGGTCGGCCTGCATCCTTCACCCGTACCACATTGCGAATTTGTCACCACCACGACCCACAAGACACTCCGCGGCCCACGCGGCGGTTTGATATTGTGCCGCGAGGAATTTGCTAAGGACATCGACCGCAGCGTTTTTCCGGGCGTTCAGGGCGGCCCGCTCATTCACATCATCGCCGCGAAAGCGGTCGCGTTCGGCGAAGCTCTTCGCGACGATTTCAAGGGCTATCAGCAGCAGGTCATCAAGAACGCAAAAGCTCTCGCCGAGACGCTTGGCAACGCCGGCCTCCGAATAGTTTCCGGCGGAACGGATAATCACCTGATCCTTGTCGATGTCTATATGGACGGCAAGGGCATCACGGGCAAAGCGGCCGAAAAGGCTCTTGACGACGTCCACATCACGGTCAACAAGAATACGATTCCGTTCGACACCCAGAAGCCATTCGTTGCCTCAGGTATTCGTATCGGTACGCCCGCGCTGACGACCCGCGGAATGAACGAGGACGATATGCGAAAGATCGGCGAGATGATCGCAGCGATCATTCATGAACCGGAATCCGATGAAGTTAAGGAAACCACCAAACGCGAGGTCGCCGAACTGACTGCAAAATACCCGATGTATCCGAACCGGTACAAACGTAACGAGACCGAAGCAAATTCTGCAGTTTAATGCGGGCCGACCTTGGAAAACCGAACATCATATCGCGGCGGTTGCTTGCTGTCGCAATGTTGATGTTCGTTTTTTGTTTAACTTCGAATGCCCAGGCCCAAAACGCGACCGAACGCACAATGCCGCCTGATTTCAAAAGCGACGGCTGCACGCTGTTTCCGGACGGCAATTACTGCGACTGCTGCGTCGAACATGACAAAGACTATTATTTTGGCGGAACACGTAAGGAACGTTGGCGGTCGGACAAGCGTTTGTATAAATGCGTTAGCTCCCGGAAAGGCTGGCAAAACAAACTGATCGCTCCGATAATGCTCGTCGGCGTCCGCATCGGCGGCGTTTCGTTTCTGCCCACGCCGTTCCGCTGGGGCTTCGGCAAGGCAAAGCGGCCGGCGAAAATCAAAAGGCCGAAGGATGATCCTCCGGCCGTATCTAGTTCGCTGACGCCAAATTGATCAATTATCAACTTCTCGCCGGCTTGATTCTTCTTCTATCTGATCCAATATCTCGCGGGCATCTTCCGAATCGTATTCGAAGGCCTTTTGCTCGAGTGCACCGATCGCGATCTCCGCATAAAGCGGGTCGTCAAGGAGCGGCAGCAGCGTCTGTACCGAAAGCATCGCAAGCGTTTCGTAGGCGATAGCTCTTATCTGTGGAAACTCCGTTTGACGAACTATCTCAGCGATCTCGCCCGCCGAATATCGTTCATAAAGGTGGTCGGCAAGCTGATCGAGCTTGCGATAATCGTGCTGTTTGATCGCCCGTGCCGCAAGCTGAATGAACACTTCTGCCGAGCCGCTCTGGGATTCCAAAATGCCCGCACACGTCTCAGCAAGCTTTGAAACTTCCTTGACCGCTTTTGGGTCTACTGGCTTCTTTTGGCCGTCGAGTGCAGTAAGAAGGCGGCTCAATTCCCAATCAGCGTGAACGTCGTACTCAAACTTGGTTGGAGGGGAGTTTAGGGTAATGCCGCTCGATTGCAGAACGCCGACCAGCATCTTTTTTGTTACCGGTCGAAGTCCTTCCCAAACGCGAACGACACCGGCATCGAGGTCTTTGATCATCATGTCAACACCTCTAAGTTTGCAACCTGCACGAACGGATGTCAAGCCGATTTTTTTTGGAGCCTTCTATTCGGCGCCGAGGGTAGTATTCGTCATTCGCGACTGGACATCTTCGAGGATCGATTCCATTTCGTCTTCATCCATTCCGTCGTCCAGGACAGCGACAAGAGAATATGGCGAGTCGGTAAGACGCCGAAGCTCCCACGCCTCTGCATCAGGCCGCGACCTGCGTGAGAACCATATGGCATCTATCTCCGACCTGACCTCTTTCACATCCGGCGGCATTGATGCTAATAGTGATTTAGCGGGCTTAACGGAAAGCAAACGGCGGGGCGACCAGCCGTGTTTGGTGTATTGCCCAATGACCTCTTGGATCTCGGATTCGTTCATTGTTTTTATGGTGTACGGGGCGTTGCGGGTACATTTTTCGGAGTTATCACGTTTACGTCGACGTTGGCATTCGACGCAGGCTTGATCTCCTTCATAGTGTTTGACGACAGGTTAGCTGCTTCGCGTTCGAGCCGGTCGCGGCCCTTGCCCGGCGACTTATACGTACCGCCAAATTTTTCGCCGATAGCCAGCCGCCACGCGCCGCCTTCTTTGATAAATCCCAGGTCTTCCCAGATGTTCTCTTTGGCGTTCCAAACCTCGACCGCTCCCATATTGCCGTCGATGCGTTCGTCTCTTATAGGCGGCATTTGTTCAGCAAACGTTGTTGCCGTAAACCCATTCGAGAAGACCTCTTCCAGAGGTTTATTGTTTTGTTTAGAGACCATTTCCGCAAAGGCGATCGTACCCTTTGTCAGGTTCGATTTGATCGCCTCAGTATCCTTTGCCTTCACCGCGGTGTACAGATTCATGTAAGCTTCGGTCGGCGTAGCGCCTCCGCCCGGACGGTCCTCTTCTACGGTCTGGGTGGCAGCGTTGTTCGGACCGGCCTCCTGTCCGCAAGCCATCATCGTTCCTATAGCGGCCAACAATATGGCAAGTGAAATTATTTTGTACATAATTGCTGAGATCTTTAGAATACTGCTAACATTTCTAACCCAAAGTATAGTTATACGCCAATGAATTGTAAATTAGTCTCAGCATTCGTCGAATTATTGGTGATCGTATGAAAGCAATGCAGGTTCGAAACGGCGTTTTAGGCATCAATGAAACGTCTCTCCCCGAAGGAGCAGGCGAAGCTCTGATCCGCGTAACCTGTTCCGGAATTTGCAATACCGACCTCGAGATCGTTCGCGGCTACGCCGGTTTTGAGGGCACGATCGGCCACGAATTTGTTGGTGTTGTCGAAGCATCGGACGAACGCCCGGACCTGATCGGAAAACGCGTGGTCGGCGAGATCAATGCCGGCTGCAACCATTGTGAACTTTGCCTTTCGGGCGACACGCGGCATTGCCCCGATAGAACGGTTCTTGGCATCAAAGGCCGCGACGGGGCGCACGCAGAGTTTCTAAGGCTTCCGGCCGTAAATCTACTAACGGTGCCGGGAAACGTTACTGACCATGAAGCCGTTTTCGTCGAACCGCTCGCGGCGGCATTGGGGATCTCCGAGCGGGCTGATATGGGCCCGGACACGAAAGTTGCGGTCATCGGCGATGGAAAGCTCGGCCTGCTCTGTTCCTTCGCAATGTCGACGCTTACAAAACATACATCCCTCATCGGCAAACATACATCGAAAATGAACATTGCAGCCGGTTATGACATTGGAACCTTCGAAGCTTCGGAGATCACTCATCTGAACAGCAGCTATGACATCGTCATAGAGGCCAGCGGCTCGGAGAGCGGTTTCGCATCCGCCCTTGATCTGGTCAGGCCGCGTGGGACGATCGTCCTGAAATCGACCTTTAGCGGCAAGCCGGTTTGGGAAGCGTGGCGGGTCGTTGTCGATGAGATATCAGTGATCGGTTCGCGATGTGGGCGGTTCGAACCGGCGATCAGGCTCCTCGAGTCAAAACGCTTTGATCTGACGAGCTTGATCTCAGAAGAGTTTGCGTTCGGCAATGCCCTTGCCGGGATGGAAAAAGCGGCATCGAAAGGTGTGCTGAAGGTTTTGCTGAATATGCAGAATTGAAACTTTTCTCGGCAGTTCAACGAATTTTGTTATAATCCGGTAAATAACGGATACATCTACGGTCAGGAGTTTTACCATTCAATATGCAAAAGAATCTACAATCGACGTCATTTCTAAGTTTTTCCGGTCTTTTAATGGTCTTTGCATTTCTGATCGGCTATACCCCGTCCTCGGTCGTCGCTCAGAGCGTTAGTGAAACGACAGCACCATCCGCCGCCAGGCTTTCGGATGCTTTTGTCGCTGCGGCAAAAAAGGTCGAACCGGCGGTCGTCAGTATCGATGCAAAGGCACCGCCGCGTGAGTCCGCATCGAGACGCGGAGCTCCGACTGGCGACCCCGATGACATCCTAGAATTTTTCCGCCGCCAGATGCCGCAAAGGTCGTCATCCGCCCTTGGCAGCGGCTTCATCGTCGATCCTTCCGGATATATCGTGACCAACGCCCACGTCGTTGAAGATGCGGTGAAGATCACAGTCCGGCTTGATTCGGGCGAAGAGCATGTCGCCGAGCTCGTCGGGCTCGACGTGGAAACAGATATCGCCGTTTTGAAGATCTCCGCCGGCCGCGATCTGCCGACCGTGACATTCGGTGATTCGGACCGTGCCCGGGTCGGTGACTGGGTCCTCGCGATCGGATCCCCTTTCGGCCTGAACCGGACGGTGACGGCAGGTATTATTTCGCAAACAAAACGCGAAACTCCGCAAGGTTCGGCGTTCCAAAGATTTATCCAGACCGACGCGGCTATCAACCGCGGTAATTCGGGCGGCCCGCTTGTTGACCTTGACGGGCGCGTCATCGGCGTAAACTCGCAGATCGCGACCTCGACCGGAGACTACAACGGCGTCGGGTTCGCATTGCCTTCATCCGATGCAAATGCGGTATATCGCCAAATTCGCGAGAACGGCACCGTCCAACGCGGATATCTTGGAGTCTTACTAGACACTGTAAAAACCGAATATGCGAAGGTATATGGCCTGGACGACAAACGCGGTGCAATCATTACTGATGTTGCCGTAGTTGACGGCCCCGCGGGTACGGCAGGTCTCAAGGCTGGCGACGTTATCGTCGAATTTGACGGCAAGGAAGTATCAAGTGCTTTGGACCTGATCGCGAAGGTTGCCTCAACCGAACCTGATAGAACGGTAACTGTAGCGTATCTACGAGAGAACGGTGCTTCCCTTGACCGCCGAACAGTCTCAATGCGGCTAGGCAAGCGCCCCCCCCGAGAGGTGGCTCTTGGCTCGAATACCCCGATGCCTATGCCCGTTGAAAAGGTCGAAGAATTTGCAACGCCTTTAGGGCTGACCGTCGAGGAGGTCAATGCCGATCAGGCAGCCTTGCTTCGTTCCGAGAAAGCCGAGGGCGTTGTTATCAAGGAGGTCAATCCGCGTAGTTTCATCGCCGACGTGAAAATGTCCAGTGGAGATGATGCCCTGGAACGCGGCGACATCGTCGTACGCATCAATCGCCAGCCAGTCGCCGATATTGCCGCATTTGCAAGACTCGCCGCGACACTAAAGAAAGGTGACCCAGTCGTTATGCACGTCTACACGCCGGTCCGCGGCGGACGTGCATTGCGATTAAAGATCGTTCAGTTCACCGTTCAATAAAGCTGATCCAGCTCTTGCAGATGAAAGTTCCAGGCCGGCCGCATCCCGGTTTGGAATTTTCTGCGTTTTCCCTGTAACCTATCTGGATATGGCAAAGGCAAAACAAGCGAAAGCAAAGAAAACAACCAAGTCGGCGGGCAAGTCGGCCTCGAAAACGACGGCACAGACGTATCACAATTATATCGGCGGCGAATGGGTGAAAAGTTCGTCGGGCGAATGGTTTGATAACGTAAACCCCGCCGACACAACAGATGTCATCGGCCGATTTCCGAAATCGAATGCCGAGGATGTCGACGCGGCCGTCGCGGCGGCTAAAGAAGCCGCAACGAAATGGCGCCGGACGCCTGCTCCAAAGCGGGCTGAGTTGCTATTTACGCTCGGCGAGATCTTGCGTGCGAACAAGGACGAATTTACGCAGCAGATGACCCGCGAAATGGGCAAGGTGCTCAAGGAAGCGGGCGGCGACGTGCAGGAAGCGATCGATTGCACGTACTACACAGCCGGCGAGGGACGCCGCCTTCACGGCTTTACTACACCAGCCGAAATGCCGAACAAATTCGCGATGTGCGTCCGCCAGCCGGTCGGACTTTGCGGATTGATCACGCCTTTTAATTTCCCGATGGCGATCCCGTCGTGGAAGCTTATCCCCGCGCTCGTCTGCGGCAACACGGTCGTTATCAAATCCGGGGAGGACGTGCCGCTTTCGTCTCTTAATCTTGTCAAAGCCTGTGAAGAGGCCGGCATCCCGAAAGGCGTCGTCAATCTCGTCAATGGTTTCGGCGAAGCAGGTGGTGCGCTGGTCGATCACCCCGATGTCCGGCTGATCTCATTCACCGGTTCGACCGCGACCGGCCAAAAGATCGCCGAGGCCTGTGCCCGCGACAACAAGATCGTTTCGCTGGAGATGGGCGGCAAGAATGCCATCATCGTGATGGATGATGCCGACATCGATAACGCCGTCGAAGGCTCGCTCTGGGGAGCATTCGGCACCAGCGGCCAACGCTGTACAGCCTCGTCACGCTTGGTCGTTCACAAGAAAGTTTACAAAAAATTCGTCCAAAAACTCGTTGAAAAGGTGAAACAGCTTCGCGTCGGCAATGGCCTCGAGACCAAGACCGAGGTCGGCCCGGTCATTCACGAAGACGCAATGCAGAAGATCCAGGGCTACATCGAGATCGGCAAAAAGGTCGACAAAGCAACGCTCGCCTGCGGCGGAAACCGCCTGACGAAGGGCAACTATTCAAAAGGCTGGTTCCTCGAACCGACCGTCTTCTCGGACGTTAAGCCCGGCATGCGTATCGCTCAGGAAGAGATCTTCGGCCCGGTGACCTCGGTCATTCCTTTCTCGACGCTTGATGAGGCCATAGAGATCGTCAATGGCGTTAAATACGGCCTCTCATCAGCCATTTACACGCAGGATGTGAACAAAGCATTCTATGCGATGCAAGAGCTCTATACAGGAATCGCTTATGTGAATTCGGCAACCATCGGTGCCGAGGTCCACTTGCCCTTTGGCGGCACAAAAGCCACGGGCAACGGCCACCGCGAAGCCGGCACGCAGGTGCTCGACATCTTCAGCGAATGGAAATCACTTTACATCGACTATTCCGGCAAACTCCAAAAAGCCCAGATCGATGCGGTCGAAGTGTAACCAGTAATTTGTCGTAACCGTTTGAATTCGTTAATCTAGGCGTCTATTGGACGCCTATTTTTATGTCTCTCCAGATCGTTATCGTACTGATCGTTCTCGCCCTTGCGATCTATCTTTTCGTCACAGAAAAGCTGCGGGTCGATGTCATTGCCCTGCTCGTAATGTCGATCTTGCTCGTCAGCGGGATCATTACTCCGTCGCAGGGACTCGCAGGGTTTAGCAACACGGCAACGGTAACGGTCGCCGCGATGTTCATCTTGAGCCAAGGCCTTTTTAAGACCGGCGCGGTCAATTTTATCGGCACATTCGTCAACCGCATCTTCGAACGCGGCTTCTGGGTCGGCATTATCGTGGTAATGATCCTAGTCGGGTTCATGTCCGCATTCATCAATAACACACCCGTCATCGCCATCTTTTTGCCGATCATCCTCGGCGTGGCCAAGGAAACAGGATTCAGCGCGTCCAAGATGCTTATGCCGATCTCGTTCGCATCGATGATCGGCGGGCTCTGCACGCTTATCGGCACCTCGACCAATATTCTCATCAGCTCGATCGCAACCGAACAGGGCATCGCTCCGTTCACGATGTTCGAGTTCGCTCCGCTCGGCATCATAATGTTCGTCGTAGCCTTGCTTTATCTCGGGCTCGTTGGAATTCGCCTGATACCGGACCGGCGCGTCGAGGGCGATCTTTCCGAATCGTTCGCGTTGACCGAATACATTACCGAGATCGTAATACTCGAAGACTCTATCTCGGACGGAAAAAAGATCCGCGAAGCGCCGCTTGTCCTTGACCTGGATATTGCAATTCTTGAGATCCGCCGCGGACAGCAAACGATACATCAGCCCGGGCCAAACACGGTCCTTAAGGCGAACGATCTATTGCTTGTCCGATGTGACCTGGATTCAATAAGAGCCATGCAGGAACAGGAAGGCATCGACCTGCGGCCGCAGGCAAAATGGGGTGATGCCAGCCTGACGCCCGAAGATTTCAAGCTGTTGGAGGTCGTCGTCGACCCTAATTCGTCACTAACGGGGCAGAGGCTGCGTGATTCCAGGTTTCGTGAGAATTTTGGAGCCACTGTCCTTGCTATTCGTCACAAAGGACGTCTCATTCACGAGAAGCTTTCTGACACGATCCTGACCGCAGGCGACCTTTTGCTCGTGGAGATCCATCAGGAGCGGCTCTCGGCGTTTACGCGCAGTGGCGACTTCATCATCACATCTGAATCGGCCAAGGTTGAATTTCGTAAAAGCAAGGTCGCGTTCGCCGTCGCTATCGTTGTCGGGGTCGTCCTCGCTGCAAGCCTAAACTTCGCCCCGATCGTGGTCGCCGCTGTGATCGGCGCCGTCTTGATGGTATTGCTTGGCTGCCTGACGATGGAAGAATCTTATACGGCGATCGACTGGAAGATCATCTTTCTGCTAGCCGGAATCTTGTCGCTTGGTGTCGCACTCGACAGCTCGGGTGCAGCCGCCCTTATCGCGTCGAATGTCGTCAGCTCGGTCGGCTCGTTCGGCAACATTGCTTTGGTCTCAGTTTTTTATGTGATGACCGTGCTGCTGACCTCCGCCATGTCAAACAATGCGACCGGAGCTCTGCTTGCGCCTATCGCGATCGCGACCGCCGCATCGGTCGGCGTCGACCCGCGGCCCTTCCTGATGGCGATCGTCTTTGCCGCTTCTGCCAGCTTTATGACACCTATCGGCTATCAGACAAATACGATGATATACGGTCCGGGCCAGTATAAATTTATTGATTTCATCAAGGTCGGCACGCCCCTCAACATTATTCTCTGGATCATCGCCACGATCCTGATACCGATCATCTGGCCATTTCATCCTTAGTCAAGGGTGGCGGATTTCATCTCGATTTCCGTTGTTTTCGGCTACCTATAATGTTATTTTATTGGTTTGCGATAAATACATAACGATTTGATCAAACTTTAGATCTGGAGACACATAATGAAGATCGGATTACCGAAAGAGATAAAAGATAATGAATACCGCGTCGGCCTGACGCCGGCGGGTGTGAACGCCCTTGTGAATGCCGGCCATACCGTTTTCGTTCAGCATTCGGCCGGCGAAGGCTCGGGCTTTGCCGATGACCAATATGTTGCTGCGGGCGGCGAGATCCTTCAGACCGCCGATGAGATCTGGGCCGAAGGCAACATGATCATCAAGGTCAAAGAACCGATCGCGCCCGAATATCCGCGAATGCGCGAGAACCAGCTTCTGTTTACCTATCTGCACCTCGCACCTGAGTTTGAGCTGACCAAACAGATGCTCGAACGAAAGGTGACCGGCGTCGCCTACGAGACCATCACCGACAAGCATGGCCACCTGCCGCTGCTTACGCCGATGTCTGAGGTTGCGGGCCGAATGTCCGTCCAGGTCGGTGCCACGTTCCTCGAAAAAATGAACGGCGGCCGCGGCATTCTTCTCGGCGGCGTTCCCGGAGTTCCAGCTGCTAACGTCGTCATCATCGGCGGCGGCGTGGTCGGTACCGAAGCAGCAAAAATGGCGGTCGGCCTCGGCGCCAAGGTCACGATCATTGACCGCAACCTCGACCGGCTTCGCGAACTCGACGACATTTTCCTGTCGAAAGTTCAGACGCTGGCCTCAAGCCATTTCGCTATCTCCGAGGCGATCTCGCATGCCGATCTCGTCATCGGTGCCGTCCTTGTCGTAGGTGCCGCGGCACCAAAGCTCGTTACCCGCGATATGCTGAGCCTTATCCCGCATGGAGCGGTGCTTGTTGACGTGGCGGTCGATCAGGGCGGTTGCTTTGAGACGACACATGCGACCACGCACTCGAACCCGACCTATTACGAAGAAGGCGTTCTGCATTATTGCGTTGCAAACATGCCGGGGGCCGTTCCGCGAACATCGACTTTTGCCCTTACAAATGCAACGCTTCCTTATGCACTTGCGTTGGCAAACAAAGGGTTCGAACAAGCCATCAAAGATGATGCAGGTCTGCAGGAAGGCGTCAACACCTACGCCGGCAAGCTGACCTACGACGCTGTCGCCGAATCGCAGAACCTCGAGTTCACGCCGCTTTCGAGCCTTATCGATCTTAAGGCTGCGTCGGCATAGCATAGTTGGAAGTTACCAGTGGTCAGTCAGATTCGGTCCGGCCACTGGCCACCGACTTACTGGCCACTTTTTATTATGTACGAATTTGCAGTAACACCGGCGGTAACGCAGCTTCGCCGCCCGGGCGTGATAATCACGGAAGTCACGCCGGGCAGCCTCGGCGAAGAGCTCGAGCTGCGTCCGGCGGACCGAATCGTACGTGTGAACGGCCGACCCGTCCGCGATTACCTCGATTTTCGGTTTCAAACGGCTGGCGAGACCGATCTTCTGTTTCAGGTAAAAAAGGCGAACGGCGAGACGCACGAACTGGAATTTGACCGCGACGAAGGCGAAGACCTCGGCCTGATGTTTGAACAGATCGTCCCGCGGCAGTGTGCGAACGAATGCCTTTTTTGCTTCTGCAAAGGCAACCCAGAAGACGCCCGGCCATCGCTGTTCGTTCGCGACGAAGACATTCGACTGTCGTTCCTTTACGGCAACTACACGACGCTCAGCTCGATCACCGACGACGAGATGAAGCGGATAATCGAGCAACGCCTCTCGCCGCAATACGTCTCCGTCCACGCGACCGACCTCAAAACGCGTGCGTATCTTCTCGGCGTTCCCGAAGAGCGCGCCGACATCGCCGGCAAGCTAAAAACGCTGCTCGATAACGACATCGAACTGCACGCACAGGTCGTTCTCTGTCCCGAGATCAATGACGGCCCGATACTTGAACAAACCCTTCGCGACCTCGCGGCTCATTACCCGAAGGTCGTCAGCACGGCGATCGTCCCCGTCGCGCTCACGCGTTACAACACCGACGAACGCTTGACCCGCGTCACGCCTGAGTTCTGCCGCCGAACGGTTCGCGAGGTTGAAAAGCTCCAAAAGGAGTTCCGCAAAACGCTCGGCGTGACCTTTGCTTTTTTGGGCGACGAGATCTATCTAAAGGCGGGCGTCGCCATTCCTTCGCGAAGGCATTACGGCAATTATCCGCAGATCGAGGACGGCGTCGGCATGATCCGTTCTTTCGTCGATCAATTCGAAAAACTTTTGGTACCATCAGCTGCACATAGATCAGCAGCGGCCGGTGTCGGCGGTGCGAACGTAAACGTCAGAACGCACGATCTGGCAATGCGTCCGGCTGATGCAGTTGACGGAACTTTTCAAGCCCCGGCTCCCGAAGCGCTAAACGGAACCGTATTGACCGGCGAACTTTTCGCGCCGACGCTCCGCGAGCAGATCGAGCGCTTTAACGCAGCCTACGGCTCACGCCTTCGCGTGATCGCGGTGCCAAACACCTATTTTGGAGGGGATGTGGGAGTCGCAGGCCTTCTCTCGGGTCAGGACATCATCAAGGTCACGGATGAGGTCGAGGGTGACTTTGTGATGATCCCGCCGAGCGTCATCAAATCCGATGAACCAGTTCTAATAGACGGAATGGCTTTCGATGATGTGAAAGCAGCATTTCCTGTCCCTATCATTGCGGTAGATATTTTCGATTTTCTTCGGGAGTCCCTTCTGCAACGCACCGCCTAGCGGCACACGGCATCCGGCGAAAGGCGGTTTGCCTCGCCATCTAGCACTAGCATGTCGGGATCCATCCCTTGATATAACTCATATTCTTTCAAGATCGCTCCGTCATCGCTTCTAAGCTGCAGAAACCCGCCGGACACGTTCCATGAACCCGAAGCGATACTGCCATTTGCCAATAGCGTGTATTCGCCGCCGGGGCATAGGTCGATCGTCGAACTCGCCGTTCGTTCACGTTCCGATAAGCTGTACGTTGTGATCTGCTTGGAGGCTAACTGCAGCCGCCATTCCTCATCGCTTCGAACGCTCCACGCAAGGGTTATAAACAAAAGAGAAAAAAGGCCTGCGATAGACAGGCCGTGCTTAAGTGAAGCATAGGTGAGAGATTCCATATTGCTTAGTGCCAAACGAGGAAGAAGACAGTCTCCCTGCGAATAGTTGACGTTCGCATCTGACGGTTTTTGCGTAAAAAATGAAAAAAGTTCGGCCGTATGCAATTTTTTTGCACACGGCCGGTTGGAATACTCAGGTAAACCTAGTTGATGTTGAACTTATAGACGATCACGCCTGTTACCTTAACCGGCTGACCGGTAAGCGTTGTCGGCGTGAACCGGGCATTCCACGCCGCTTTCTCAGCTGCATTCTTTAGTAAAGCGTGGCCGGAGACCGCTTTTGCCGAGATGACCTTCCCTGCCTCACTGATGGTAACTTGCACGCTCACATTGCCTGAAATTCGCATCGTGCGGGCAGTCGCCGGATACGGCGGCTGCGGAAGTGAGGTGGCGAGGCCATTGATCACGCCTTTCGATTGCGGCGGCGGCTTCGGTTGTACCGGTGGCGGCGG
>JBBQTV010000004.1:0-42874 GCA_038212935.1 Pyrinomonadales bacterium
GTTCGTAGCGGTTTCACATCCGATCGATACTACGCCGACCGCTAGAGAGAGTAGTGTTGCTTGTATCTTCATAATTTTCCTCGTTTCTAAAAAATCCCACGAGTGTACTTGTTCGGTACACTCACTCCTGTTTCTAATAACTAGGATGGTATAAGTGCAAAGTTCGTTCCAAAGTGTGACTGAGTGATCTAAATTGACACTAATGGCGGAAAACCCTATTATTTATAGTTTCGACTCTTGTAGCCGAAGTGTGCCTATATGTTCGAATCGTTATCCGATAAATTAAAGAAATCGCTGAAGAATCTGCGCGGACAGGGGAAGCTGACTCCTGAACATGTGGATGCTGCTCTTCGCGATATTCGGATGGCATTGCTCGAGGCTGACGTAAATTATAAAGTTGCCAAAGATTTTGTCGAGGCTGTTCGGGCCAAGGCAGAAGGACAAGAGGTCTGGCAAGGCCTGAATCCTCAGGAACAGGTCGTCAAGATCGTCTATGACGAACTTGTCGAACTAATGGGCGGAACGTCGTCACGGCTCGTGTTTACGAAACAGATCCCGAACGTCGTAATGATCGTCGGTCTTCAGGGCTCGGGTAAGACGACCTCTACCGGAAAGATATCGAGGTGGCTTGCGGCTAACCAGGAACGCAAACCGTTGTTGGTCTCAGTTGACGTGTACCGTCCGGCAGCGCGCGAACAGCTTCGGGTCGTCGGCGGTGCCGTCGGCGTTCAGGTCTACCAGGACAAGGAAACTAACGACCCTCTGACGCTCGTCCGCGGTGCGATGAAGTACGCGCAGGAGACCGGTCACGATACATTGATGATCGACACCGCCGGGCGTCTGCACATCGACGACGAGCTGATGCTCGAACTTGAGCAGATCAAAGCCGAGACGAAACCGATCGAGGTCCTTTTTGTTGCGGATGCGATGACCGGACAAGACGCGGTCCGCTCCGCCGAGACTTTCCATGAACGCGTCGGCATTACCGGAGTCGTTCTCACCAAAATGGACGGCGACGCGCGCGGCGGCGCGGCACTCTCGATCAAACAGGTCATCGGCCAGCCGGTGAAGTTTGTAGGCGTCGGCGAAAAGTACGATGCGATCGAGCCCTTTTATCCGGACCGTATCGCTCAACGAATTCTCGGCATGGGCGATGTGCTCACGCTGATCGAAGAAGTTCAGGGAAAGATCGACGAGCAAGAGGCGCAGGCACAGTTGCTCAAGATGACGCGTAACCAGTTTACGCTCGAAGATTTTATGGCACAGCTTGGTCAATTCAAAAAGCTGGGATCGATGTCGAAGCTGATGAAGATGCTGCCCGAGCAAATGACCGGCGGGCTTTCGCTTTCGGAAGAGCAATCGGCTGAGGTCGATGTTCAGATGAAGCGGACCGAGGCGATCATCGATTCGATGACAAAGCAGGAACGCAACGATCACAAGGTGCTCGACGCGAGCCGCAAGACCCGTATCGCGGGCGGGTCAGGCACATCCATTTCTGAGGTAAATCAGCTGCTCCGCCAGTATGAGCAGATGCGCAAAATGATGGCGCAGATGAATAAAGGCGGCGGCCTGCTCGGTGGACTGGGCAAAAAGATGATGGGCGGACTTGCCGGCGGTTTGGGGAATATGATGGGCGGAGCCGGCGGGATGGGCGGACTCGGCGGACTGCTGGGTTCCGGCGGCGATGCCGATGACGACGGGAACGACTCGGTTTCGCGAAAGATAAAAAAGAAAAAGCGGCACAAGAAGAAGAAATAGTTTTTGGCAGGTCAAGGATCTGTGATCTTAGTTATACGGAGAAAATATGTTAGCAATTAGTTTGATGAGGATCGGCGCGAAAGGTAAACCTTTCTATCGCGTTGTGGTCAAAGAAAAGCGTTCAAAACGCGACGGCAAATATCTTGAAAATCTCGGTACTTACAATCCGATGCTGAACCCGGCAGAGGTCAAGCTAAACCATGACCGTATCCAATATTGGATCGGCGTAGGCGCACAGCCGACCGAAACCGTGACTAGCTTGATCAAGCATAATCCGGCCGAGGCCGTGGAATCAGCCGAAGCGGCTTAACGGGTCGTTTGTCTCGACGGGGCAAGGCGTATGAAAGAAGCAGTCGAAAAGATAATTAAGGCTTTGGTCGGCGATGCCGATGCGGTCGAGGTCTCAGAAACTTCGGATGGGCGTAATTCTAAGTTTGCGGTGAAGGTCGCAACCGATGATTACGGGCGCGTGATCGGCCGTGAGGGCCGGACCATCAAATCCATCCGCAGTTTGCTTTTCTATGCCGGCCAGAAGCAAGGCAAGCGAATCCATATCGACCTGGTCGAAGATTAGTGAGTTGTGATGGATGAGCTGGTCGTAATTGCCAAGACCGTTCGCACGCGCGGTTTGAAAGGCGAATTGGTCGCCGATCTGTTGACCGATTTTCCGGAAAGGTTTGAGGGGCTCGAGGACGTCACCGCCGTTATGCCATCAGGCGATCGGCGAGAGCTTAAGATTGAGGACTTCTGGTTTCAGAAAGAACGGATTGTCCTGAAGTTTGCGGGATTTGATTCGGTCGAAGCTGCAGAGTCATTACGCAACGCTGAGATCTGCATTAGCGAGACAGAAATCGTTGAGCTTTCCGAAGATGAGTTCTTTGACTGGCAGCTTGAGGGGTGTGAGGCCGAGACGGCCGGTGGGCAAAAGATAGGCACCGTCAAGGAACTGATGCGAACTGGCGGGACTGAGATCCTGATAGTTACTGGCGACGAGAAAGAATATATGATCCCGTTTGCCGCCAGCATTTGCGTCGAGGTCGATATTGAAAATAAGAGGATTGTGGTCGATCCGCCGGAAGGGCTCTTAGAATTTTAGATTTTGGATCTGGGATTTTGGATTGAAAAGATCGGAGATCCAAAATGAAAATAGACGTACTGACAATCTTCCCCGATTTTTTCGGGCAGGTCTTTGATTTTGGAATAATTCGCCGGGCAAAGCTGGCAGGTATCGCCCGGCTCAACGTTATCGATGTTCGCGAGTTTGCGGATGATAAACACAAGATGACCGACGACCGGCCATTCGGCGGCGGCGACGGGATGGTGATGAAGCCGCAGCCAATCTTCTCCGCGATCGAGCACCTTCTTGGGACGGCTGAACGCGATAAGTATCCGGCAGGAAGCCGAGTGGTGATGCTCTCACCGCAAGGCAAACCGTTGAAGCAGAATGTCGCCAAAGAGTTTGCTGAAACGGCTGAGCATTTGGTGCTCATTTGCGGACGTTACGAAGGAATCGATGAACGAGTGAACGAGACGCTCGTGACCGATGAGATATCGATCGGCGATTACGTGCTCTCCGGCGGCGAACCCGCTGCGATAGTTTTGGCCGACGCGATCATCAGGCTTTTGCCTGATGCCTTGGGCAGCGATACATCGGCTGAGAACGATTCGTTCTCGAATGGCTTGCTCGACTGTCCGCACTATACGCGGCCGGCTGAATTTAGGGGAATGAAAGTTCCCGAAGTGCTTTTGAACGGCAATCATGCCGAAATAGAAAAATGGCGTCGTGAAAAGGCGCTTGAGAAGACAAAAAAGAATAGACCGGATCTTTTGACAGGAGAAAATGGTGATATGTGAGCCGGGCCGCCGTGCCCACTGACCTCTGGCCGAAACGTTATGAACAGATTGGATTCAATAGAAAATACTCAGCTGCGGGACAATATTCCTGCGTTTCAATCGGGCGACACCGTCAAGGTTCACGTCCGCATCAAGGAAGGCAACAAAGAGCGTCTTCAGATATTCGAAGGCATCGTCATCGCCCGCAAGCATGGCGGAGCCCGCGAGACCGTCACAGTCCGCAAGGTGAGCTTTGGCGTCGGCGTTGAGCGTATATTCCCGCTGCACGCGACCGTCGTTGATCATATCGACGTCGTTCGCCGCGGTAAGGTCCGCCGTGCAAAGCTTTACTACCTTCGCGACCTTCGCGGTAAGGCAGCACGTATCAAAGAAAAAGATACGCGTAACAAAGCTAAAGCAGCCAAGTAGTTTCGGAACAATAAATTGAGCATTGGGCGTCGCGAATTTGTCACAGCTTCGGTTGGGACGGTCGCGTACGCCCTTTGTTTTCCGGCCGAGGCGGTTCAGGGAGGCTCAAAAATGTACGGGTTGATCGGAAAAATGTTCGCTGCCGAAGGCAAGCGTGACGAGCTAATTGAGATCTTGCTGGCGGGAACTGACGAGATGCCGGGCTGCCTCAGCTACGTGATAGCAAAAGACCCGTCGGATAAGAACGCGATCTGGATCACCGAGGTCTGGGAAAGCAAAGAGAGCCACGCCGCGTCATTGAAAATTCCCACGGTCCAGGCGGCGATCGCAAAAGGCCGCCCGATGATCACCGGCTTTGGTGAGCGCTTCGAAACCGAACCTATCGGCGGCCCTAGGCTTGCTTCCGTGAAAGCGTGATATCATCAAATCCGTGAACGAATTTCAACTTCAAGCCGATCGAACCGTTTGGACGATCGGCTTTGATTTTGAGGAGCAGGCACGCATTGATGGTTACCAAATGATAGCCGGCGTAGATGAGGTCGGCCGCGGTTGCCTCGCCGGTCCTGTCGTCGCGGCGGCATGTATTCTCGACCCCGCAAAGCCGGTCCCCAAAGGCCTCAACGATTCAAAAAAGCTTACAGCCAAGCGTAGAGATGAGATCGCTGACGAACTGCGTGAAAACGCTTTGGCGTTTGCGATCGGGGCGGTTGAGGCAGATGAGATCGACGAGATAAATATTCTGGAGGCGACCAAGAAGGCAATGACGCTCGCCATCGCGGCATTGCACCCGGCGGCCGAATATCTGTTGATCGACGCGATCCAGCTTCGCAGTGTAAGGCTTCCACAAAAGCCTTTGATCAAGGGTGACTCAATATCGTATTCGATCGCCGCCGCCTCTGTTTTAGCAAAGACCTATCGCGACGACCTCATGGTCAAATACCACGACGAGTTTCCGCAGTTCGGCTTCGCGGGCCACAAAGGCTACGGGGCCGCGTCCCATTTTGCCGCGCTTCGCGAATACGGGCCGTGCCGACTCCATAGGCGCTCGTTTCGCGGCGTACTCCCGGCAGCGGACGGCTTAACTGACAATACTCTTGCCCCCATCGCGGCGAAAATGTTATAAATTAAGTCTCGTCCGCCCACCTCATGGGATTGCTATGTCTTCGCTCTCTGTAATGATGACAACATGGTGGAAGCGTTACGGGTTCGCCGTTCTCGTATTTGGACTCACTCTCGGGCTTTCGCTCATACTTCGTTATTTCGAATACCGGATCAATTTCACTATTCCTGTCGTTGCCGGCCTTGTCGCGGTTAGCTGGTTCGCGGGCCGCGGTCCGGGCATTTTACATGCTTTACTTCTTGTCGGCGCTACCATTGCTACGCAGACCATTCCCGAAGATGCCTCGATCCCTAGGATTGCCTTCGCCTATTTCAGCATTTTACTTCTTCTCCTTCTGCTCGTCTGGCTCGTCAGTGGCCGGCGGCGAATCGAGACGAGACTCCGCGACCAGCATCAGCTCCTGGACGTGACGCTTTCGAGCATCGGTGACGCCGTCGTCGCGACGGACACAAATAGAAGAGTAACGTTTATCAACCCCGCCGCTGAAAAGCTCTTGGGTGTCGCGTCTGTGGATGCAGAGCGAAGGCTGCTGACCGAGATCTTGGCTCTCGAAGACACCAATACGGGTGAAACAGTTGATCCGACCGAGCTAGTTTCTCCACACGAGAATGCCGACGAAGAGGTTCAGACGCTTTCCCTAACAATTCAAGGGCGATCGGTTCCGGTCGATGCGACCTGCTCGTCCATGAAAGACAGTGACGGGAAGGAAATTGGGGCGGTGATCGCCCTTCGCGACGTATCCGAACGCCGCCGGGCGGAGATGGAACGCGACTTTATATTGAAACGTGAACGAATTGCACGACGCGAGGCCGAGGCGGCAAACCGTATGAAAGACGAGTTTCTCGCCATCGTTTCGCATGAGCTTCGGACCCCGCTCAACGCTATCGTAGGATGGGCGACGCTATTGCGCGAGAGCCAGTTCGGTCCAAAACAGGTAAACAAAGCGCTCTCAGTCATCGAACGCAACGCGAAGATCCAGAATACGCTCATAAGCGATATCCTAGATGTTTCCGGAATTTCCACGGGTAAAATGCGGATCGATTCGCACCCGGTCGATATCACTCCCATTCTGCGTGCCTCGATAGAGGCTGCATTTCCCTCGGCCCGAGCTAAAAACATCGAGGTCCGAACCGCCGTCGATGCAGATGACCCCGTCATAGCCGGAGATGCCGAGCGGATCCAGCAGATATTCTGGAACCTGATCTCGAATGCCATCAAGTTCACTCCTAAAGGCGGCCACATCGATGTCAACATGACCTCGTGTGAAGATCGCGTCCGCATTAGTTTCCAGGATACAGGGGTTGGCATTGAGCGACAGTCTCTGCCGCTCATCTTCGAAAAATTTCAGCAGGCTGACTCCTCTACGAGGCGTGTACATGGGGGTCTTGGTCTCGGGCTCGCGATAGTCCGACAGCTGACCGAACTCCACGGAGGGACGGTCGACGCGACCAGCGACGGCGAAGGCCTGGGAGCGACCTTCTCGGTCGAATTCCCCTCGCTCAGCGTGACGCGGGGAGGACCGGTTGCAGAACTTAAGACCGAAGATGCTCCGGACCTTACCGGGATCAGGGTATTGATCGTGGATGACCACCAGGACACGCTCGAGATGTTTCAACGCTCGCTGGAGAATCACGGAGCTGAAACGCGTGCCGCTGATAATGTCGCCGCGTCAATGAGCATCTTTGATGAATGGGCTCCTGATGTTGTATTGACCGATCTCGGTATGCCGGGACAGGATGGCTTTGACCTTCTGAAGCAGGTACGCGGACGAGGAGCCTTTAATGCCCGGTATGTTCCGGTCGCGGCTGTCACCGCTTTTTCTCACCGCGAAATGCGGGACGAGATCGACGCCGCCGGATTTCAGTCTCATCTCACCAAGCCCGTCGACACGGCGACGCTTTTACGCACCGTCGCCCAGCTATCCCGTACTTCCGGGGTGTCCAGCTGAGTTGCTCTACTGTAGATTTATCCAATCCATGGGCAGCCTAGCCTGCGAGATCAAAACACTGCATTCCGCTCGAAAAAGGCTGGGCCGCATCTGCAAAGCGGTCTCTGCGGTGATGCGTGCAAGGTGCGGATCGTTGGCGCGCTGCGAAAGGTGAGCGAGCACGATGTGGCGGGCTGAGCCGTCGAAATCGTTTGTCAGCCAGTCGGCGAGGTCATCATTCGAAAAATGCCCCGTATCAGAGGCTATGCGTTGCTTCAGGTCCCACGAATAGACCGAGCAGGCACGGAGCATGTCACGGCTGTGGTTGGATTCGATCACAATAGCGTCGCAGCCATTCAACTTTGCCTTGATCAGGTCGGTGATATGGCCGAAATCCATCAAGGTCGCGACCCGAATGCCATTGCCCTTGGCAACAAATCCAAAATTATCGGCAGCGTCATGGGGAACCGTGAACGGCTCAAAGTCGAGATCACCTATCCTAAATTCTGCGTCGGACTCGATCTCTACGGTGCGGCCATTTAGAGCATCGCGACGCTTGATCCCTTCGCCGTCGCCGCTCGCTATGCCTCGCCGGGTCGAATAAAAAGAGTCTTCGGTCGGCCGGGAAATAAAGACGGGGCATCCGATCGACCGCATCAAAACCCGAAGGCCACCGGCGTGGTCACTGTGTTCGTGCGTGATAAGGACAGCGTCCAGGTTGCACGGATCGACGCCAACGAGGGCGAGCCGACGCAATATTTCGCGGGCGCTTAGTCCGGCGTCGACCAGAACGTTTGTCCGCTCCGTGGAAATTAGGACGGCATTTCCGGTCGAGCCGCTACCGAGTACTGTAAATCTCATTTGTCGTTCTGATAACGCGAACGCAATCCGCGCGCGACTCCGCGCGTGATCAGCGAATTTGGAACAAAGTTTGTTGAGAGAGCGACGAACCAGTTGGTCCAGCCCGAAACCACTTTCGACCGACCTCTGTCGATCGCTTTCAGAGCCGTCTCGACGACCTCTTCCGCCGTCTGTTGGCCCTTTATTTTCAGAGCGCGGTCAATATTGGAAGCATCGAAGAAGTTCGTCTTGGTCGAACCAGGGCATAACGCGAGTACTTGAATGCCATATGGCCGGTTCTCTTCTGCGATCGCCTCTGAAAACGAGGTCACGAAAGATTTGGTCGCGGCATATGTCGCCATAAATGGAACCGGCTGAAACCCGGCTGCGGACGAGACGTTTATGATCGTTCCCTCTTGCCGTTTGCGCATGCCCTGAAGGTAGCGATGCGTGAGAGCTACGAGCGACATCACGTTCAGGCTGATCATTTCAAGCTCCCGTTCAAGGTCCAGATCGCTGAAATCGCCCATCGAGCCGAATCCCGCGTTATTGATCAGAAGGTCGATCTCTAGCCCGTGCCGGTCGGTTTCCTTGAACAGCCGCGCATCGGCTTCGAAATCGATGAGGTCAATAGCAATGTAGTGTGCCGTTACCTTAAATTTCGCCCGCAATTCTTCGCAAAGCGCACTAAGCTTTTCCTCAGACCGGGCAACCAGAACGAGATTATGGCCTTCTTCGGCAAGCCGACGGGCAAACGCTTCACCGATACCGCTGGACGCTCCGGTTATGAGAGTAGCCTTCATAGATCGTCATATTCGTCCTCGGCGGTCGGGACGAATGAATAATAGAGCGATAAAGCGGCTGCCGCCAGAATCGTGAGAGTTCCGCCCGCCCGGATCAGGCCCGCTATCGACTTTGTCGAATCGATCAGTCCGGTTTCCGTGAGGAGATAATTCCAGTCATGAAACCCGCCTTCGGAACCAGTCCGTCCGCTTGTCAGCAGCAGCTGCATCACGACGGCGTCCGAGGCGTAGATCCAGACGTTGATAATGCTTTGCCCGACCCACAACAAGACGATCGCCGCCGAATAGTACTTACGATTCCAAACAAAATAGGCGACAAATACCGCCGGAAATACGATCTGAAAGATCGAGCCACCGGCGATCATCAAAAACTCGCCAAACGGCATAAAGATAAGATGCCCCGTTTCATGTATCGGCAGATCTACGAGATCCAAAAAGCTCCCTTCCATCGGATAAAGCGCGATCGACAAAAAGTAGATCGTCATCAAGACAGCGAAAACAAGCTTCAGATAATTTACCTGCATAGCGATATCTCATTGACCAAGCGACCCGACACGATTGATGAATTTGTCACGCGTGACGGCGTAGAAAGTGCATTCGTCTCCGTAGTGCATTTCCGTCTTTTCATAGCCCATTCCGATCTTTTCGAGGATATGTCTTGATGCTGCATTCTCCACTGTTGCTACGCCGGCGATCCGCTCGAGGCCCTTTTCGTGAAACCCGAAGCCGAGCCAAGCAATAGCTGCCTCGGACGCGAGACCGAGGCCCCAGTATTCCGGTGAGAGACTGTATCCGACCTCAATGTCGTCGGTTCCATCGAGCGGCTGAAGCCCTGCTGTTCCGATCACTTCGCCGGTTTCTTTCAATATCATCGGACACATACCAAAGCCGTGCGTTTCATAACACGAAATATAGAACCGAATGCGCTTCGCGAGTGCCTCGGGGTTCTGCATCCTAACACCGCCGAGATACCGATTGACGTCCGGATCAGCTCGCAGCTCGATAAGCTCGGGTAGGTCATCGAGCACATACTGGCGGAAAGCGAGCCGATCTGACTCTAGCATCCACTTCATGAAGCCTTCGGGCGTCGTCAAACTTGTCATAAAAACGCCAACGGCGGTGTTTTTCATGTAAATAATGCAGAAGCCGCATTCCAAATCGATGCGCCTTAAGTTTACAGAGTTTGGACACACGAGACAAGAATATGAATAAACGAATCACAGGGCGGCGAGATTTCATGCGAATGGCGGCCGCGTCGGCTCTCCTGCCGCTGTTATCGGGATGCCGCGGGTCGGCTTCGGCGCAGTTGAATGGCGATCTTGCGGAACGTTTAAGGCGGAACGGTGTTCAGGACCCGAACTGCGAATGGTGCGGAGCCCGCGACGCTCCCGACTCCGTTTCATCGAAAGCAGTGCTTGCGGCTGCGGATGAACAAGGCGAACGTATCTCTATCGCGGGAACGGTTTTCGCAGCCGACGGAAAAACTCCTGCGCCGAATACACTTATCTACCTATATCACACCGATATTTACGGGATCTACGGCCGTCGCGGTGAGCATTCCCACGGGCGATACCGGGCGTGGGTTCTGACTGACAGCCGCGGGCAATATCAATTTGAGACGATCCGTCCGGCGTCCTACCCGGATTCAACTATCGCCGCACATATTCACATGACCGTCACAACCGAAACGCAGCGGGAAGATTGGATCGATTCAATCCTGTTTGACGGCGACAGATTCATAACGCAGCGGGAAAGAGTGGTCAAAAAAGGCGGCTTTGATGCCGTTTTGAAAATGGAGAAAAACGATAAGGACGTGCTGTATGGCGTCCGGAACATCAAGCTTGATTGAGCTCGTATTAGATCAGATGAACAAATAATCCGTCCTTTAGTTTCGGTTCGAACCAGGTCGATTTGGGCGGCATCATCTCGCCGGTGTCCGAAACGGCCAGCAGGTCGTCCATTGTGGTCGGGTATAGCAAGAATGCGATACGGGCTTCGCCGTCGTTGACCAGTCGTTCAAGTTCGTCGGTGCCCCGGATGCCACCAACGAAGCCGATCCGCTCGTCCGTTCGTGCGTCATCTATACCCAAAACCGGCCGAAGAACATAGTCCTGCAAAATGCTGACGTCCAGCCGTTCGATCGGGTCCGGTTCGCGCAAGTAGTTCACATTATGCTGCAGATCGTACCATTTGCCGCTGAGATACATGCAGATCTCACCGTGTGTTTGCGGCACGCAATCGGCCGTTTCGGTCAGGACAAAGTTCTCTTGAATCCCGTTTAAGATATCGTCATCCGACAGTTCACCTAGGCCTTTTACAATGCGGTTATATGCCAGGATCCGAAGGTCTTCAGCGGGAAACATCCCCGCCATTACGAAGTTATAGTCCTCGTCGCCTGAATGTTGGGGGTTCTGGTCGCGAAGCTCATTTCGAACTTGAAAAGCACTTTCGGCCCGGTGGTGGCCATCGGCGATATATAGTGCCGGAACTTCGCCGAATGCATCAACAAGCTCATCAGAATTCGGAAGACGCCAGACAGTCTGACGGACACCGGTGGCACAGGTGAAGTCGTAGATCGATTTACCGGCGATAGCCTCATCCATCAGGTGGCGAATACGGTTGGTTCCACGATATGCCAGGAAGATGAGTCCTGTCTGCGCACGTAAGGCAAGCATGTGGGCGGTTCGGTCAGCGACTTTATCCGGCCGCGTATTCTCGTGTTTTTTGATCAGACCGTTTTCGTATTCATCAATCGAACAGCAGGCGACGACCCCAGTCTGAACGTGGCCGTCCGTCGTCAGCCGATAGACATAGCAGGCGGGTTCGAGGTCTTGATTAAGCGCTCCGCTTGCAATGAACTCAGCTAGATTATTTTTCGCACGTTCGAGCCCGTCGGTCTGCGGTTCGCCCAGAATCTCTGCCCTTGTGATACGCAGAAAGCTCAAGGGATTCTCGTCAACGAACCCGCGGACCTCGCCCTCTTGCACAACATCATACGGCACACTGGAAACTCGCTTTGCGTTCTCTGCCGCCGGCCGCAAAGCTCTGAAAGGCTTTATTGTCGCCACAAACTCTCCTGAAAATTAATTGTCCGAACTAAGGGCGTCCGCGGGGTTCTGGTTACTGAGGCTTGGATCGCTGCTCATCGGGTCTAGCCGCTGACGGTCGATCTCTTCGTCCGTCTGACGATTTATCTCTTCGATCTCTTTCATCAACTGGTCCGAATACCCCTTTTTATCGATCTTCCACTCGCCGTTCTCAAGAACGAACGGCAGCGTTTCCCATCTTCCGAATGCATTCTCAACCTCGAGCGTCGCTCGTTCGCCCTCGATCTTTTCGTTCCTCACCTTAACGACCGCCTGCCCTTCGCCGATCAGAGTTTCGCGTTTTACAATATCGTCCAGCGTTACTTTTTGAGCGGCAGCCTCCTGCTCGTGCATTTTGATCGTTTCCGCCGAAAGCAGTAGCTTCATCGCCGTTATATCCTTGGCCCTGACCGCTTTTGTGTAGGTCTGAAAGGTCTCTTTTGGGGTAGCGGGTTTGGTCTCGCCGGCACACGAAAGGGCCATAACGGCGATGACAAATACAAACGCTGCTTCAATTCGCTTTTTCATGATTACCAACCGAATCCTAACGTAGTAGAATTGCGAAAAAATATAAGTATAGCCGAATTCCGAAGAGCTAAAAACATATGAAGCGAGAAAAATTGAGTAAAGAGGAATTGGACAACGGTTTGGTGGAGCTTTCCGGTTGGGCCGCCGAAGATGAGAAATTGTCCAAGCGGTTCGAGTTCGCTGATTTTGCCGCAAGCCTTAGGTTCGTTAACAAAGCCGGCGAACTCGCCGAGGCCGCCGACCATCATCCTGATGTAACGTTTGGCTGGGGCTACGCCGAATTCGCGATAACGACGCACGATCGCGGCGGCATTACACCATTGGATATCGACCTGGCGAGAAAGATAGACGCGATCGAATAGTCAGTTGAGCTGAGCGCAGTCGAGTGGCAAGCCGGGCGTAACTTCCGCCCGGTCCCAAACGAAAACGGATCGCATTGGGTCATACTTTTGGATCGCCTCGGCAACGCCGTAGTGGCAGACGTCTCCCTTTCGATAGGTAAACGCCGCAAATATCCTTCGATTCGCTTGCGGGTTCAACACTGACGCCCCCGATTCGAGCCACTGGTCGCTCGCGAAATAGAACCTAACAGGTTCGATGCCGTCAGCATTGAGCTTTTTTGTGATCTCAAGTTTTAACGGAAGGCTATAGAATGTCCCGGCTACGGGTAGCCTCTTTGTATCGGTGGTTCCGCGAATAAGCATCGACGCGAAGTCACTACGCAATACGGAGTAGCGCGCCGGTCCTGACGGAAGCTCCAGCGTAACCGTTGCGGTCGCGAGGTTGTCGGTCACGAGACGCGGCACTGCCGATGAGTTCGTCAAACGAAACTCTGTATTCCACCGGCCGGGCTGTCGGCTCCCCGCGACTTCAACAAACAAGGGCGTTGCTGCATTCCTGCCCGGAAGCCCCGGGGTGAGATTGATCTTCAGCTCAGGAAGTAGAAGCTCTTCTTTAAAAAAACTCAATACATAGCGGTTGAGAGTTGTTGCGTCGCCCTGCGGAGCGATCTCAGCGTAAAGCCGATAAGCGATCTCGCCGGTCTCGGCATCGCGGATAGCGCGAGCATAGTCACCGAGCTTACCGTTGAATTTCAGATAGAGCCACAGATCATCACCGTCGGCGACTGCTTTCGCCTCCTTCGTCTTCGCTTCTGCAAAGGTCTGGTGGTCGCCCTTCGCCAATACCGCTTGAACATCCACGTTCATCACCGCCTTCTTCGGGACGGGAAGCAAATTTTCCTTATTTGACTCGGCCGCGCGTTTACGTTCGGCGTCCGCCTTCTCAGCGGCTTGAATGCGTTCCTGTTGCCTCTGCATCTGCGGGAATTGTCCTGATGATGACAGCGGGAGAATTGTGATGACGGCAAGGGCCAGGAAGAAAGCTGAAACAAAGCCGAAAAAAGTAGCAGAAGCCGAATGGCGTACGCCGAATTTAAAACTCATTCCTTGATTATAGCCCCCGAGGGCCGAGCGGCCAAAGGTTTTCGCTAGACGCAGTACTTTCGGCAGCTAAAAGACGGCAAATTGCCTAAGATTCGCATTTTCGATAGAATCTACTTTTCTAATTTAGAATCACATTCACAAAAGGTAAATCAAAGAAAATATATGTCCAATGTACCTATCACAGTTGCACATGGCGACGGCATCGGCCCTGAGATCATGGATGCAACACTGCATATTCTGAAAGAAGCTGGTGCACGAATCGACATTGATACGATCGATATCGGCGAAAAGGTCTATCTCGCAGGAAATTCTGCTGGCATCGCACCCGAGTCTTGGGATTCGCTACGTCGCACTAAAGTATTCTTAAAGGCTCCGATTACGACACCGCAAGGCGGCGGTTTCAAATCGCTCAACGTGACGGTCCGAAAGACTTTAGGCCTGTATGCGAATATTAGGCCTTGCGTCTCTTATCATCCGTTTATCAACACGAAGCACCCGGTAATGGACGTCGTTATCGTCCGCGAAAATGAGGAAGATACTTACGCCGGGATCGAATACCGGCAGTCAGACATGGTCGAGCAGTGTCTGAAGCTGATCACGCGGCCAGGTTGCGAAAAGATCGTTCGTTATGCGTTCGAATACGCGGTCATCAACAAACGTAAGAAGATCACCCTTTTTGTAAAAGACAACATCATGAAGCAGACGGACGGTTTGTTTCATAGGGTCTTCGACGAGATCGCAGTTGAGTATCCGTCGATCGAAGCGGATCACTGGATCGTCGACATCGGTGCAGCGAAGATGGCCGATACGCCTGAGAACTTTGACGTGATCGTAATGCCAAACCTTTACGGCGACATTCTTTCAGACGTTGCCGCACAGATCGCGGGTTCGGTAGGACTTGCAGGTTCGGCCAATATCGGCGAGAACATCGCTATGTTCGAGGCAATTCACGGCTCTGCTCCCCGGCGTGCGGGCCAAAACCTTGCCAATCCATCTGGGCTCTTCCTTGGTTCGATCATGATGATGGTTCACATTGGTCAACCGGACATCGCTGAGCTTGCCCACAACGCGTGGCTGCGAACTGTCGAAGATGGAGTCCACACTTACGATATTTACAAGGAAGGCGTCTCTAAGGAAAAGGTAGGAACCCGTGAATTTGCCGAAGCAGTCGTAGCCAGACTCGGACAAAAGCCGGAAACCCTGAAAGCGGTCGCCTACAAGAAGCCCGAAGAGATCGCGGCAGCCGACAAAAAGCCGATTTACTCGATTCGCGAACCGCAGAAGAAAGAATTGGTTGGCGTTGACGTATTCATCAGTTGGTGGAACGGAAACTTTTATGGCGCCGGAAATGACGTCGGGCCGGAGATCGAGAAACTAAACGGCTCAGGCGTAAAACTCGTAATGGTTTCCAACCGCGGGACAAAAGTTTATCCGAACGGCCAACCGGATACATTTTGTGTCGATCATTGGCGGTGCCGTTTTATGGCCGAGAACCAAGGCGAAGTTATTACGCATCAACAGGTTATCGACCTACTCGTTCGATTTAAGGACGCCAACATTGACTTCATCAAAACCGAACACCTTTACAATTTTGATGGCGAACCCGGCTATAGCCTGGGCCAGGGACAATAACGGGCCGGGCAATGAGCGTGAGCGCTGTTTTTTAGCTTTCGAACAGGAGATTCGATCAGGAGAAAGGAGGTGAACGGAATGGGGGCGTCAGAATTAGAAACGTTGGATCTCGTAGCTGGTAGTTATGAACCTGAAGAAGCGAAGGAAATCCTCGTAACTCTCTTAGACAGCAAGATTCGGTTCCATAGCCTAAAAAGTATGAGTTCATACGAAAGAACAGGCAAAGTAGACCCCATTTCTGAAACCAAGTTGACCTATTTTAGAGAGGCACGAAAGCAAGTTGACGAATTTATCGCTGAAGCCGCCGCTCTGAAGAAGAGAATAAGGCTTGACTCGACAATTAACATGAAGTGGGAATTTTGAACACCCACACGAGCAGGCCGCGACGCCGTCAAGACTTAGAACTTCTTCAAATTTGACGGAGCCAAATGGCTATTCGGCTTAAGTAAGGCTCAAAACCGGGGAGCAGGTGACCGACTGTTGATCGACAAACTTTGTTGATCGAGTGGCCTGCTCCTTTATTATCTTTATATGACCCTGCTATTGATTTATCTTTTCTTGGCTCTGATCGTTTCATTTGTATGTTCGATAATGGAGTCGGTTCTCCTCTCACTTCCAAATTCTTATTTACGGGCACGCTCTGAGATGGGCGATAAATCGGCTGATGATTTTCTGGAGCTGAAGAATGACATCGACAAGCCGCTATCGGCTATTTTGTCACTGAATACGGTCGCCCATACGGTCGGAGCCGCTGGCGTAGGTGCGCAGGCGATGGTCGTTTTCGGGGATGCTTATTTCGCGGTAGTTTCGGCTGTATTGACCATCTTGATCCTCGTATTTACTGAAATTATTCCCAAAACGCTCGGGGCGAATTATAGCCGCGAGTTGCAAGGCCTAGCATCGAAAACCATCAAGGTAATGATCTTCGTCACTTATCCGCTCGTGTTGATGTCAGCCTTTATGACCAAGTTGCTCGCGCGCAAGGATGTGGAGTTAACGACTAGTCGCGAAGAGATATCGGCGCTTGCGAATATCGGTGCCGCCGAAGGCATTTTCATCGAGAAGGAGAACAAGATAATTCAGAACCTGATAAAGCTGAAGAGCATAAAAGTTACCGAGGTTATGACCCCGCGAGTGGTCGTCGTCGTTGCGAATGAAGAGATGACCTTGCAAGAATTCCTGAAGATCAAAGATTTCTTGCACTTCTCGCGAATACCGGTCTATGAGGAACATCGAGACAACATTTCGGGATATGTCTTTAGAGAAGAGGTTTTTGAGAATCTTGCGGAGGATAAATTTGACCTGAAGCTCGTGGACATCAAGCGCAACATAGTATCGATAACGGAATACACGACCCTTTTCGATGCCTGGGAAATTCTCATAAACAAGAAAGAGCACATCGCTCTCGTCACTGATGAGTACGGCGGCATGGACGGCATCACTACCCTTGAGGACATCATCGAGACGCTTCTCGGATTTGAGATCCTCGACGAGAAGGACCAAGTAGCGGATATGCAGAAATTTGCACTCGACAGATGGAAGGCAAAACAAAGAAAGTATTCCTTGCTTGTCGATGACGACAAGGGAAATGAGCAAGAAAATGAACAGGAAAAGGAATAGCGAACTTAGATTGGAAAACCCGTTTTGGTCGAGCGGCGAGCCTTTTACCCATTCGGGGGATAGAGACGATCGAATTCGGGGTCACCGTGAAGGATGGCGAGATCGGGATCCTGCCGCGTCCAGGCAGCATTACGATTACCCCCTTCCCATGCCTTTTTGAGTGCCACCATCGCCGCCTTCGGGTCATCCATCGCACAATAAAGGCAAGCAGTGTTGTAAAGGATCATCGTGTCGTCGGGTCGGAGGGCCATTGCCATATCAGCCTCACGTTTGGCCTCATCCATGCGGCCTTGCATCGCATAATCACTTGCAAGGAGAACACGTGCACGGGCATCTTCGGGCACCTTCTTCAAATGCTCTTCAAAGACGGCGATCTCCCGATGAGTGAAGTTTCTTAATGCATCTTTCTTGCCAAGGGCACCCAGTGCATTATGGATCGGAATGGTCGTGTTGTAGTTCTCGCCAGCGTGAGCGAGAGCGTCTTCCATCATCTCGACGATCTCCTGATATCGTCCGGCTTCGAAAAGCGCCCGGCCTAGGAGATAATAGCCGCCGTCCAGATCCGGATCTCGTGCCAGCGCACTTCTAACCTTGCCAACCGCGCCATCGTATCGGCCTTCCGCAAAATCGACCCAAGCCTCAGCAAGTCTAATCTCAGGAGCATCCTTACCGCCGGAACTTGCTTTCTTTGTAGCAGCGATCGCGCGTTCTATCCATTGCTGCTGACGGTCGAAATGATAGTAGTACTGGGCGCAGACATTGGCGACCGCAGCATGTCCGAGGGAAAAACCGGGGTCAAGTGCGACCGCATTTTCGTACATCTGAAGAGCCACCTGAAGATCTTGACGGCCGACCCGGCGGGCGTAGTTCCTTCCACGCAGGTATAGGTCGTAAGCCTGAAGATTATCTGTCGGTTTTGCGGCGAGTGCCTCTTGTTCCTGAGGCGAAAGTGTGATCCTCAGTGCGGCTGCTATCTTTGAGGCGATCTCATCTTGAACCTCGAAAACATCTGCCATCTCGCGATCGTATCGTTCAGACCACAACGGGAAATCCGTCGCCGCATCAACCAACTGGGCATTGATGCGAAGCCGATTGCCTGCCCGGCGCAGGCTTCCGACCAAAACATACGACGCTCCGAGCTCTGTTCCGACCTGACCTGCAGTTACAGATCTATCGCGATACTTGAGCACCATCGCTCGCGAAAACGTCTTGAGTCGCCTGATCTTCGATAGCTCCGTGGTGATGTCCTCGGTGATACCGTCACGAAGGTACTCGTCCTCTTTCATACCGCTGAGGTTCTCAAAATAGAGTACGGCGATCGAGTGTTCATGGACCGTTTGCGGAGAGCGCGTGGTGTGTATTGCGTTTGTTTCACCGGAATGCCGTCCGGAATCCAAATCTCGCTTCAACCGTTTAAGAGCAATTTTGAAATCCGTCGCGCTCTGATAACGTAGGTCCCGATCCTTTTCCAATGACTGACCTAGGATTCTGTCAAGTTCGGCGGGAAGTGCCGGGTTTACCTGAGTTACCGGAATCGGATCGCGGTTGAGAATCGAGTCAAAGACCATAGCCGACGTCTCACCTTGAAACGGAAGCACACCCGTTGCCATTTGATAGAGCACCGTTCCGATGGAAAAGAGATCAGTTCGAGTATCAGTGATCTCGCCTCGCGCCTGCTCTGGCGACATATATGCGATGGTCCCCATCGTCGCTCCGGCAGATGTGAGTTCATCGGCGATCGCGGTGGCTACTTCGGAGGATATATCGGCCTTTGGTTTCTCGATCTTTGCCAATCCAAAGTCGAGGATCTTTGCCTGGCCACGCGAGGTGACAAATATATTCGGCGGTTTCAGGTCACGATGGACGATTCCTTTTGAATGAGCAGATTCGAGAGCGTCAACGATCTGAACACCAAGCGAAAGCAAGGCCTCGATGTCGAGCGGGCCGCGCCTAATGCGGTCGCCTAGCGATTCGCCGTCCAGAAGTTCCATGACAATGAAATGTTCGGTTTCGAATTGCTCGATCCCGTGTATCGTGCAGATATTCGGGTGGTTGAGCGACGACGCTGCACGCGCCTCACGTTGAAACCGCTGCAACAAATTAGCATCGCCGGCCAAAGCAGGCGTCAAGAACTTCAATGCAACGTGGCGGCCAAGATTAGTGTCTTCAGCCTCGTAGACCACGCCCATCCCGCCCTCGCCGAGCTGAGCCTTAATTTGATAATGCGACACCGTTCTATCTAGGATATAAACCTCCGTCTAAATCTCCGATCGAGATGCGAGCCAACCGCTGTGCGGCCATAGATCTCGTCGATCAATGCTTTTCCAAGCCCCATGTCGCCAACGCTATCCGATAATTCTTGTCCTATTTGTAATCAACGACAAAGGGAGCAAAGAAGTGGCATCGTTTATAGAAATAATTGCGGGTTGGCGTCCGGCAGTAAAACACATCCGATCAATTCCGAGAAGGCGTTTGCTTTCATTGCCCATCTCTTTTATTTTTAAGGGAATGCAGAAGTTAGGAAAATCGGGCCCGGCGATCGTCGTGTTCATTGTGGCAATGACCTTTCTGGCCGTGTCAGCGTATGGTCAACCCGCACCCACAAAGCCGGTCGCCAAAACGATATTCCTTGATCATGATGGAAATCAGATCTCGAACAACGAATTCATTGACATTCGTCTCGCAAACTATAACCTGAAGGACGCGACGCTGATGCGGACGCTTGAGGATGGAACGGTTGAGTTTCGGCTTCAGAAGATTCCGCAAGAGGGAATGGCCGCGCCGAACGCGATCTTTCAAACGCTCGACGGAAAAAGCATTTCGATTGCCGAACTTCGGGGCAAGGTCGTTGTTCTGAATTTCTGGTTCATCGGTTGTCCGGCGTGTCGTTCCGAGATGCCGCATCTAAATGAGCTGCGAGCATTGTTCGATCAGGACGAGGTTATCTTTATTGCAGCGACGGCCGATCCGGCCTCAGATGTTCGCAAGTATTTGGCTCGTGAGCGGTTCGACTATGTTCACGCAGCGAATGCCGATCCGGCATTAAAGCAGTTCGTCTTCAGCGGCTACCCAAAGAATATCGTGTTAAGCAAGACTGGTGAGATCGTCTATTGGCGATCGCCCGTAAAGGCGTGGGGAAAGTTCGAGTCGGTAATTCGCAGTGAGCTGGTCAAATGACCACGAACGCTGACGAACAGCGATGTCCGATATGTTCCGCCGCCGTCGAACCAAATGTTCGCTACAAGAATTATATATGCTTTCATTGCTGTGCTCTGGCCGTTGACGAAGAAGGCAGGAAATTGGGGTTTGGTAATGAATCGTTCTCGGCCGGATTCGTCGCGTGGGATGAGGATACGAAGGAGACCCGACGTAGCCACATTTGCTTTATTAAAGGCGTAAAATGCTGGGCGGACGAAGCCCACATGGGCGGCGTAGTTATCCGAATTTATGGCACCGAAAAAGGATAAAGCTTCGGCACCGTTAGTGGCGATAATCATGGGCAGCAAATCCGATTGGCCGACCATGGAGCTTGCGTCCCAGACGCTGGATGAGTTTGGCGTTTCGCACGAATCGAAGATCGTCTCCGCCCACCGAACGCCGGACCTGCTATTTGAATATGCAAAAAGTGCGGAGGAACGCGGTATCGAGGTGGTTATCGCAGGAGCAGGCGGTGCGGCCCATCTACCGGGAATGTGCGCGTCGCAGACGGTCTTGCCTGTTCTCGGCGTTCCGGTTGAAAGCAGATCATTGAAAGGTCTTGATTCACTCCTATCGATCGCCCAAATGCCGGCAGGCGTCCCGGTCGGAACGTTGGCTATCGGCGAGGCTGGCGCAAAGAATGCGGCATTACTTGCCGTTTCCATACTAGCTAATTCGCGGCCATCGCTTCGTAAGAAGCTCCACGCTTTTCGGTCCCGGCAAACCAAGACAGTGCTTCGAACCAGGCTCGACGGCAAGTGAACGCTTTGGCTGACTTTTCGTGATATCTTAAGTCCACTCGTGACCAGACAAATACTTCCAAATTCGACCATCGGTGTTTTCGGCAGCGGCCAGCTAGGCCGAATGTTCGCCATCGAGGCTCGAAAGATGGGCTATCGCGTCCACCCGTTCTCGCCGGAATCAGATACACCGACGGGGCATATATCAGACGTCGAGACGACTGCGTCGTACGACGATTTGGACGCAGTCCGTGAGTTTGCAAAGACGGTGGATGTCGTCACTTTCGAATTTGAGAATGTGCCCTCCGCGACGGTCGCGGCCGCAGGCGAGTTCATCGAAGTGCATCCCAAGGGCGAGATACTTCACACAACGCAGAACCGGCAACGCGAGAAAGCATTCCTCTCGTCCAACGGATTTCCCGTCGGCCCATATCGCTACGTCACAAATGAATCCGAGCTTCGGCGGGCCGTCGAGCAGATCGGAATGCCGGCCGTGCTAAAGACCGCGGGATTTGGCTATGACGGCAAAGGGCAGGCGAAGATCCGATCAGATGCAGATATAGCTCCGGCCATTGAGGCGATCAACGGCGAACCGGCGATCGTCGAGGCGTTTATCGATTTTGAGAAAGAGGTGTCGGTCGTTTGTTCGCGTGGACAGGATGGAGAGTTTGCCCATTTCGGCGTGATCGAAAATGAACATGCTAACCACATTCTCGACGTTTCTTTTGCTCCCGCCGTTGTCTCAGAAACCGCCTATCGCGAAGCGGTGGAGATCGCCCGAAGCATCGTCGAAACGTTCGGCTACGTCGGTACGATGTGTGTCGAATTTTTCCTGAAAGGTGATGGCAGGTTACTAGTAAACGAGATCGCTCCGCGGCCCCACAACTCGGGACACCTGACGTTCGGCCCGTGTGTGACATCTCAATTCGAGCAGCAAGTCCGTGCCGTATGCGGCCTGCCACTCGGTTCGACCGAGTTTCTTCGGCCGGCAGCGATGGCGAATCTGCTCGGCGACGTCTGGCAAGATGGCGAGCCAAACTGGGCCGCCGCACTCGCAATACCGAACGTCTCGCTGCACCTTTACGGCAAAATCGAACCAAGACCTGGCAGAAAGATGGGGCATTTCACGTTGATGGATGAAAGAGCGTCGGAAGCAGCGAGAAAAGTTCGCAAAGCTCGGCTAATTTTAGCTGATCGTTCAGGATGAGCTTTCAGATTTTTCGCCCCAGCCAGATGCCCGCGAGCAGAGCGGCAAATCCGATAAGTACGCTCAGAAAAACGTAAACCACAGCACTAACGGCGAGACGTTCTTTCAGCAGTCCGTATGTCTCCATCTCGAAAGTGGAGAACGTGGTGAACGCTCCGAGAAAGCCAACAATCACCGCAAGCCGAAAATTATCGCTGACCTCGATGCGGTCTGTAAGCACGATCAAACAGAAGCCGATCAGAAAGGAGCCTAGAACGTTTATCACCAAGGTGGGCAACGGAAATTTTTCAAAAACGTTTGCGAGCGGAGAAAGATTGATCAAATATCGTGCTATCGCACCAAGTGCGCCCCCAGCTCCCACTAATACTATTTTTATTGCTGCGTCCATATCGATCGCCACAACGGCGCGCCGTTGCGGGTCTGCGGCCGGCATTCTAAACTACTTGATAATGGCTGAAACCATCGAATTTTCAAAGTCGGGTGATCGCGCAACCATATATGCCGAACTTCTGCCGCAGATCGAGGCGCTGATTTCCGGCGAGACCGATCTGATTGCCAATCTCGCCAATGTCGCTGCTGTATTGAAAGAAGCCTTTGGCTTTTTCTGGGTCGGGTTCTATCTGGTCAAAAGCGGCGAACTAGTCCTCGGGCCGTTTCAAGGGCCGCTGGCTTGCACTCGCATCGCGTTTGATAGCGGTGTCTGCGGCCACGCCTATACGACCCGCGAGACGGTCATCGTTCCTGACGTCGATGCCTTTCCGGGCCACATTGTCTGCAGCTCGGCCGCGCGATCGGAGATCGTCGTACCAATTTTTTCGGACGGCAATGTCGCAGCTATACTGGACGTGGACAGTGATCATCTCAATGACTTTTCATCGATCGATGCCGGCGGTCTTGAGGAAATCGTTCGTATAATTGAGAAGAGATGTGATTTCCGCTTCTAACGCAGTGTGACGTGCTTCGGAAGTTCTGGTTGCTCGTCTCCGGACAGTGCAGTTAGTAATTAACTTGACGAGTCTATAAAATAGTATAGCCGGAGTATTTCGAGTAACATATTTATTCGACGTATTGATCCGCTAACCTCATTCGGCGGACTTATCTTATATGCCTCTTGTCGTAGAACATCCTTATTGGGTTTGGACTTTATTTTTTGCCGTCGTTTTGACGGCGTTATTTGTTGACATCGGTATTGTTAACCGCAAGGCACACGTACCTACACGCAAGGAAACCTTTAGCTGGGCCGCCGTCTGGATCGGGTTAGCTCTTGCATTTAACGTATTTCTTTATTTTCAGGTCGGAAATTACTACAACGATTGGGGCTTGGCCGCTGCTCAGGCGAAACTCTTTTTGACGGGCTATCTCATCGAGCTTTCGCTTTCGGTAGATAACCTCTTCGTGTTTCTGCTGATCTTCAGTTATTTCAAAGTGCCGAAGGCGTTTCAGCACCGCGTTTTATTCTGGGGGATCATGGGCGCGCTCGTCATGCGCATGATAATGATCTTTGCGGGAGCCGAGTTGGTCGAACGTTTTCACTGGATAATCTACATCTTTGGCGCTTTCCTTTTATATACGGGCCTTAAGATGTTTAAGGACACCGACGATGATTTTGACCCTACCGAGAGCGCCATTGTAAGACTGACAACTCGGTACATTCGCATCTCTAAGGAATACGACGGCGATAAATTCTTTACAATGAAGGACGGCGTTCGAACGGGAACGCTGCTATTGCTGGTGCTGATCGTCGTCGAGTTTACCGACCTGATATTTGCAGTCGATTCCATCCCGGCGATCTTTGGTATTACTACTGACCGCTTCATCATCTATACGTCAAACATCTTTGCTATCCTCGGACTGCGTACGTTTTTCTTTGTGCTGGCTGACGTCGCTGACCGGTTTCACTACTTAAAAACAGGGTTGGCCTTCATTTTGACCTTCATCGGCGTTAAGATGCTGCTGCCGCTGGTCGCCGAGGGGTATATCTATCTTGTCGGCGCCGAAAGCACGGGTGCCGTCTCAGATTTTGTGCGGCGCTTCTTGGCACATGAGTTCAAAGAAGAAGTGGTGAATATTTCGCTTGCGGTAGTTATCGGGGCCATAGCGATTTCAATCATTTTCTCACTTATTTTTCCAACGCCAAAAGACGAAGGACCGATCAGTGTTGAAGAGGTAAAGGAAAAAGCAGCTGAACTGGATGGAGAATAAGTACCGCAAGTTCTACGTCGATTGGTGGAAGATCAGGCGAAGCACGCTCTACGGGCTCGCTCTCCTGATCGTTCTTTCGGCAGGATCGTATTTTGGTGTTCGATATGCCATGCAAAGCGATTGGTTCTCGCCGGCAGATATCGGCAGTATCCCCAAGGATGCCGCAAGAATAATTTCGTTTGAGGGTGACGTGCGAATAACGCGAGCGGCGACACGCGAGACGATAGTCATCACACGCGAAACGTATGCCGCAGCGGGCGATACGATCCAGACGCAATCGGACGGCAGGGCAACGGTGCAAATGACAGATGGCTC
The DNA here is from genome assembly GCA_038212935.1 of Pyrinomonadales bacterium. Lineage (GTDB taxonomy): Bacteria > Acidobacteriota > Blastocatellia > Pyrinomonadales > Pyrinomonadaceae > OLB17. The sequence continues at coordinate 24,684 of JBBQTV010000004.1, forward strand.
CGTGTTTTCGGTCCGCCCGAACAGTACTGTTGTCATTCGGGATAATTCGTCTTTATTCGGCGGGCGGAATGTACGCGTTTCGCTGGACGACGGCCAAATGAACGTTCGTACCGACGATCAACCCGAAAACTCTGAGAACGTCGTCGAAATGATGGATTCTGAAACTCGGCTTCGGTCGCAGACCGATGCGAGCTTTAGCGCCGACCAGCGGTCGAACGGCGGTGAGATCCGGATCAGTCGCGGAAGCGTTGACACGACGATCGGCTCGCAGACAACGACGCTCTCCGAAAATGAATACGCTGCGATCGGTCAAGGTAAAATCACCTCACGGGAAAAGCTTCTTGGAGCTCCTTCACCGCGCACCCCAGCCAATGCGGCTCAAGTACTGGATAATCTAGGCAGCGGCGTCAGTGTGGCATTTTCGTGGGATGCTGAGGGCATTGGAATTGTTTCATATCACATTCAGGTCGCTCGCTCGCCGTATTTCTCGCCGGATTCAATGCTCGTGGACCGCGGGCAAGTGACCGCCCGGGAGTTTCGTCTTTCAGGCCTTACCCCCGGAACCTACTACTGGCGAATAAAATCAATGGCCCGCTCGGGACAAACCTCCGATTGGAGTGAGCCGCCGAAATTCAACGTGGTTCGAGGCTCCGCGAGTCCGACCATCGAAGTGACGGGATGGGGCGTGGAACCGGTCGGCGGCACCGTCTACATAGTTTCGGGCCGGACCGCGCCCGGATTGTTGGTCAGAACACAGGGTCGTGAAGTATATGCCGGCGCCGACGGCACGTTCCGCATCCAAGTATCATCGCCGACGAATCAGATCTCGCTGGAAATGGGAGACGATCGCGGCAACCGCGCCGGATTTGTCCTCTCGTTACGGACCGCCCAAGTTTTACGGCGATTCTAACCCGCGGCGTAAGATGCAATGGAATCACCCCGCGAACATGATCATCAACGAAGGTCAGCGGCAAGCCTGACCAAGTTGAAATTCGCTTTGGCGATCACCTTCGTCTACATGATCGCTGAGGCGATCGGCGGCTGGTACACCAATTCTCTGGCGTTGCTGGCAGACGCTGGACACATGCTTACGGACGTCGCGGCGCTTTCGCTGACACTCTTCGCCTTTCATTTCGCACTTCGACCGGCAACCCCACGGAAAACGTATGGATACTATCGCATCGAGATCCTGGCGGCTTTCGTCAATGGGATCGTCCTTGTTCTTCTTTCCTTGTGGATAATCTTCGAAGCGGTCGAAAGGCTTAGGACGCCGTCCGCCGTTCTCGGATATGAGATGACACTTGTCGCTGTGGGCGGCTTGGTCGTGAATATCATCGCAGCGTCGCTGCTCCATGCTGACCACCAGCATGACCTTAATATGAGGGGCGCGTGGCTCCACGTGATGGGCGACCTTTTGGGTTCCGTCGCCGCGATCATTGCCGGCGTTTCGATCTTAGCCTTTGGTTGGATGTGGGCGGACGCGGTCTCAAGCATTGCCATCAGCCTGATCATCATTTACGGAGCGTGGCGCCTAATACTGGAATCGGTGAACGTTCTTCTCGAAGGTACTCCAAGGCACATAGACCTTTCTTTAGTGGAAAACACGATCACCGAAACTGAAGGGGTCGGCGGTGTTCACGACCTTCATGTCTGGACGATATCATCGGGGATAGAGGCTCTTTCGGTTCACATCACCCACAACGGATCACTTCCGCATGAGGAACTTTTGGACGACATTCGCTCGCGGCTTCATGATCAATTCGGTATCGACCATCTAACAATTCAGCTGGAAACGCACGACCACGAGAACGATACTGTTTATATTTGCGATACAGGGCGCGGATGTTTTGTGCCAAATTCAAGAAGCGCGGAGCGTTCGGCCAGTGCGGAAGGGCGTCGTTAGTCGCCGGCTTTTGCGAGTTCTTATGAATCAGCTCGACCTTAAATACGGGCGCGGAACCTTGCCGTTTCGAGCCGACCTGGAACGGTTCACGGTTCTGCGAAGCGGCACTGAATCGAGGCCGTTGTCGGATGTGGAGATCGGCGCCCGATTCGACGATCCGATCGGTTCCGAACGACTTGAGGAGATCATCGAACCAGGCGGCTCAGTACTTTTTGTCGTTCCGGACGCTACGCGACAGACTGGCAGCGGACAGATCGTGAACCTGCTTGTAAGGCGCCTGATCGCAAATGGCACGATGCCGTTCGACATTGCGGTCATTTTTGCCACCGGTATCCATCGAAAGGTCACCGAAGAGGAGAAACAGCAACTTCTGACGCCTTTCATCGCCCAGCGCGTAAAGACCATCGACCACAGCCCCCGTGACCTCATGCGGATAGTCCAAATGGGCGAAACTTCGGGTGGGATCCCGGTCGAGCTCGATCGGGCATTGATCGAATTCGACCACATTATATTGATCGGAGGGATCACGTTTCATTACTTTGCAGGATTTACGGGCGGTCGAAAACTGATCTGCCCGGGGCTCGCTTCTTCACGGACGATCGCGGAAACGCACAAACTCGCCTTCGATTGTGAAGGCCTTTCACGCCGCGAAGGTGTGGGGCCGGGCCTTCTCACGGGTAACGCTGTGCACGAGGCGTTTGCCGACGCTGCGTCAAATGTAAAGGTTTCGTTCGCGGTCAATTCGTTCGTTGATGGTCGTGGAGCCGTGACGGAACTTTTCTGCGGCGATTCGGTGCAGTCGCATCAGACGGCATGCAGCGCATATGGTGCCAAAAACACACTGCAGATCAAAGAGAAGCGCGATCTTGTCATAGTCAGCTGCGGCGGGTGGCCGCATGATATAAACCTAATTCAGGCCCACAAAGCGATCGATGCCGCCGCTCACGCGTGCGCAGATGGCGGAACCATTGTCTTGGTCGGTGAATGTTCTGAGGGCCTTGGGCGAGATGACCTGCTCGATTGGTTTGAATCCGCAAATAGTCGTGAGCTAGCAGAAAGGCTTTGCGAGAAATACCAGGTCAATGGACAAACGGCTTGGAGCCTGATGGAAAAGACGGAACGGTTCCGGATATGCGCAGTTTCCTCCCTTGAAAACGAGGTACTGGCTAGGGTAGGGATCACTCCGTATTCGTCTATTAAGGAAGCTGTCGAATCAACATCGAGCAATACGAGGGGTTACGTCATTTCGGAAGGGGCAAAGAACATGTTCGCACTACGCGAAACGGACCTTAGTCTCGATCCAGCATCTCCCGGATCTTTTTAGTAAGGGAATCGAAGGTAAACGGCTTGGCGAGGAAATGCCTTGTATCGTTCAGCATTCCTAAACGTGTCGCCGCACCATCGGTGTATCCCGAGGTGAATAGGACCTTCATTTCAGGGCGTAAAAGCATCAGTTTTTCAGCAAGCTCTTTCCCGCCCATTTGCGGCATCATGATATCGGTCATTAGAAGGTCTATCGCGGCGGGGTTCATATGAACAACCTTCAGTGCCTCGACCCCATTCATTGCTTCAATTACGTTGTAGCCGCAGGCGTTCAACATCTCTCGGCTCAGGTTCCTGACAGCTTCTTCATCTTCGACGAGCAAGATCGTCTCTGACCCAAAGTTGAGGTCGGGTGAATGCGGCGTCGAATGGATCTCGGAGTCATTGTCCATCTCGTTCTTTGCCTGTGGCAAATATATTTTGATAGAGGTTCCTTTTCCGACCTCACTATAAACCCAAATATTGCCGCCCGATTGCTTTACGATTCCGTAAACAGTAGATAGCCCAAGGCCCGTTCCCTTGCCTAGCTCTTTCGTCGTGAAGAATGGCTCGAAAATGAAGCTCTGCGTTTCTTCGTCGATCCCTACGCCGGTATCGCTGACAGCCAGCAGGACATATTTGCCGGGCGTAACGCTTGCTTGTCTGGTCGAATAAGTGCTGTCAAGGTCAACGTTTTCCGTTTCTATTATTATCGTGCCGCCATCGGGCATCGCATCGCGGGAGTTGACTACTAAGTTCAAAAGGACCTGTGAAAGCTGGCCTGGGTCGGCATTTATCCGTCCGACTTCGGGGTCCAATATCGCTTGCAGTTCGATATTTTCGCCGATCAGGCGGCGGAGCATCACCATTGTTTCCGAGATGGTCTCATTAATGTCAAGGATCTGCGGCTGAAGCATCTGTCGCCGGCTAAATGCGAGCAGTTGATTCGTCAATTCCGCAGAACGCTTGCCCGCCTTACGGATCTCCAGGATGTTATTTCTGATTGGATCGTCGGGCTCCAGCCGCCGCAGTGCGAGGTCGCTGTAGCCATTGATCGCCGTCAACATGTTGTTGAAATCGTGAGCGATGCCGCCGGCAAGCCTGCCTATAGACTCGAGCTTTTGCGCCTGAATGAGCTGTTCCTCGCTTTGCTGTAGAGCTTCTTCTGCTCGCTTCGAATCAGTGATGTCGATCACGAGAACAAAGAAGCCGGCGATCTCACCTTCAGTATCGCGGTCCGGCACATAGCTGACCCGCAAGAAACTAAGGCGGTCAACTTCTTTATCGGCGCGGTCCACGAACGTCTCTCTTTCAATCGAAAAGGCATTTCCGTTCAGAGCCGATTCGAACTCCGGCATCAAATGATTGATTGCATCAGAACTGATAAACGCTGATATGTGATGGCCAATCACATCCTCATGACGTTTTCCGATCCACTCAAGATAATGCACGTTAGAAAATCTGCAATGAAGAGTTGTGTCGAAATATGAGATCAATGCGGGAATCGAATCCGTTATCACGCGCAGCTGAGCAGCATTCTTCCTTAGTTCCCGCTCGATCCTGTTTCGCTCGGTGACATCACGAGCGATTCCCTGAACACCGACCGCTGAATTGCCATGATGTACAAGGCGGGTGCTGAGATCGAGAATCACACGGCGGCCGTCTTTTTTGATGATCTCCGTTTCATAAGTCGTCGCTCCCGAACCTCCTACTTTCTCCAGCACCTTACGCTTGGCCAATTCCAGGAATTCCGGCGCAACGACGTCGCGAAGATTCATCTGGAGAGCCTCTTCGCGTGAATAGCCGGTGATCTCCTCGCCTGCTCGGTTCAGCGATGTGAAATTACCTTCGATGTCATGCGTATAAATCAGATCATTTGCATTCTCAAATAATTCACGAAACCGAGCTTCGCTCACCCGCAACGATGCCTCCGCCGACATTCGCTCGGTAATGTCTGAAAGCGTGCATATCCATTTCCGAAAAGTGCCGTCTGAACTGAAAAGTGGAACGCCGCGGGCGGCGTAATGCCGATAGACGCCATGGCGATCCCGAAGACGAAGGGTCATTACGGTCGATGTTTGGGTCTCAAGAGCCTCCATGTAACCTTCTTTAACTGCCTCACGATCGTCCGGGTGAATATGCGCCGTCCAGCCGTAGTTTTGGCTGGCGTCATAGCTTTGGCCCGTCAGATCTACCCACCACTGAGGGAACGCAGACAAGTTCCCTCCGTCGTCGAGGGACCAAACATACATCGTCGTCGCTTCCACAAGACCGCGAAAATCTTCCTCTGACTCCCGCAGCTTTTCTTCGGCCTTTTTGCTCTCGGTTATGTCGCGGATGATGGCGCTAAAAACCTGGTGTCGATCACTGCGAAACTCGCCGAACGAAATACTTAGCAACCGCTCGGTTCCATTCTTGTGCCTACCCGGAAGCTCTATGCCGTTCCAATCCAGGGTCCGTTCGCCTGTTTCAAGATACCGAGCCATTCCGCAATGATGGCTCGCCTTCATACGGTCAGGCATTAGCATTGTCAGCTTGGACCCGACCATTTCATCGATACTGTAGCCAAAAATATTCTCGGAGGCCGGGTTGGCAAAAATGATCGTGCTGTCTTTATCGATAGTTACGATCGCGTCGCTCGCCGTCTGGGCAACAATGCGGTAACGCTCTTCGGATTCGGCAAGCGCGTCTTCGGCCCGGCGGCGAGCTTGTCTGTTTTGCGCATCTATCAGTTCACGCTCAATGGCGGGAGCGAGCCTGGAAAGATTATCTTTCATTAGATAATCGCTGACGCCCGCCTTCATCGCCTGAACGGCAGTATCTTCACCGATGGTCCCTGAGATAACTATGAATGGGATGTCTTTACCGCTCTCTTGAAGGATACGAAATGCTTCGAGTCCCGAAAAACTTGGCAAACTATAATCGGAAACAATGACATCCCAATTCTTTGCTTCTATTTTAATACGCATCTGTTCGGCCGTTTGAGCACGGTCGAACTCGAGTTCGTAGCCGGCCTGCCGCAGATGGCGGAGAAGCAATTCGGCGTCGTCATCGACGTCTTCTACAAGTAGGAGTTTAAGGTTTTTTTTATCTGTCATGCGACGCCGGGCGATTTATTACTAACCAGTATAGCCCCAATTGCCGCGCGGCTTCGACAAATTCGTCGTAATCGACGGGTTTTTTGACAAAACTATTAGCACCAAGGTCGTAGCTGCTTATCAGGTCGGATTCTTCAGACGATGAGGTCAGGATCACCACCGGAACATACTTTGTGCGTTCATCCGAGCGGAGTCGCCGCAACACATCAAGGCCGGAGATCCTGGGGAGCTTTAGGTCGAGCAGTACAAGTTGCGGCAGATCCGATACGTCGCGCCCGGCGAATTGGCCCTCGCCGAACAAATAATCGATCGCCTCTGCACCATCGCGAGCGACAACGATATTGTTTGCGATGTTATTACGCTTAAAGGCTCTGATTGTAAGCGCAGCATCATCGGGATTGTCTTCTACCAGCAGGATCGTTTGTTCAGCCATAATATAATTTCATTCTATCTGAGTGTGAAGAAAAACGTTGCGCCTTCGTCCGGTTTACTCTCGGCACGAATTTGCCCGCCGTGAATATGAACGATCCTTTGGACAGTCGCTAGTCCAATACCGGTCCCTTCAAATTCGTCTGCCCTATGAAGCCTCTGAAAAGCTCCAAATAGCTTATCCGCATACGACATATCAAATCCGGCACCATTGTCGCGGACGAAAACCTCAGCTGGATCAGAACGCGAAACGCCAACCTCGATCTCAGCATCATCACGTTTTGAGGAAAATTTCCATGCGTTACCAATGAGATTCTGGAGTGCGATGCGGGCAAGCTTTTCGTCGCAGTCGAGTTTGATGCCTTCGGCGATGGTCACCTTCACCTTTCTTTCCGGCTCTGTAAGACGAAGCTCTTCGACTACCGCTCGTGCAAGTTCACTGATATTAACGTGTTGTCGATTGATCTCTGATCGCGTCACGCGCGAGAGTTTCAACAGGTCCTCGATCAGGCCTTCCATCCTCTGGCTCGCGGAGCGTATGCGGCCAAGGTAATCCTTCCCCGTGTCGTCGATCGCTTCGCTGTAGTCTTCGAGTAATGCCTGACTAAAACCGTCCATTGCACGCAACGGGGCCCTCAGGTCGTGCGAAACCGAGTACGCAAAGGCACCCAGCTCCTTATTGACCGCGTTCAGCTCAACGGTGCGATCTGCGACCCTGCGTTCGAGTTCCGCGTTCATTGACAGGAGGTCGCGCTCTGCATTCTTTCGTTGAGTGATGTCCTCTACAATTGCCATGGTCTTCGATGCAACACCGTTGGGATTTCGAAAGAATGTCGCATTTACGCGGACCCAGATGTGCGAACCGTCCTTGCGAACATAACGCTTCTCGCTAATATATTGAGGTATACGGCCGTGAGCGGCATCCCAGTAGAGTTTCAGATCTGCTTCCCTGTCCTCGGGATGGTTTAGTTCGAAGACTTGCATTTCCCGCAATTCATCAAACGAATGACCGGTGATTTCCGCATATTTTTCGTTGAACACAAGCGGTTTGCCCGACTGGGCATCTATCTGAACGATCCCGACTGATGCGATCTCAAACATTGTTCTGAACTGTTCTTCACTTCGGCGAAGATTCTCTTCCGCTTCTTTCTTTTCGGTCGTGTCACTTGCTTGCACAACATAGAAGTCGATCTCACCCTCTGAGTCTCGAACGACCGAGACCGAGCACTCCGCCGTTCTGATCGTTCCGTCGCTCGTCTGATAAATATCATCAACGACAAGCGGCTCGTCGGTTTCGGCAGCCAAGTCGAGACGGTCTTGCCAGAATTTATCGAATCCCGGAAGGTCCCGCCAGGGCGGAGTTTTCCAGAATTGTTGTCCGATGAATTCCTCACGACCGGCACGAGTGACGCGCAGCGGTAATTCGTTTATCTCGCGTACGCGTCCATCAGGCGTCAGTATGGCTAGGAATTGAAATTGCAGATTGAAGACACTTCGGAAGAGAACCTCGCTCTCGTGGAGCCTGCGGATCGCCTCGTTCCGTTGCGTTACATCATTTGCAAGGACGAGCCGCGAATTGTGGCCGTCGAAATCAAGGGTGTACGAGGTTATGTCCACTTCGATCACGCTCTTATCCTTTTTGAGATGCTGCCAGCTTTCCGACTTCGATAAACCACCGACCGTGTCATCGATGTTTCGGAGGAGTTTCGGGACCTCCTGTGGTGGGCGGATATCAGTGATCGACATCGATAGAAATTCGTCTTCCGAGTACCCGTATGAAGAGATCGCAGCACGGTTCACCGCCAAAAATTGCAGCGTATCAAGGTCATAGACCCACATCGGATAGGGATTGTTCTCAAATAGAAGTTTGTACCTTGCCTCTGATTCGCGTAGCGCTTCGATCGCTTGATTGTGTTTCGTAACGTCCTGGGCGAGAACCAGACGGCAATGGCGACCCGCAAGAATCAATTCGTCGCGGATGATCTCCATCTCCATGAGCGTGCCATCCTTTCTTCGATGGATCCAGATCCCGGCGTTGTCCGATTCGGGATGTCGCTCGTTGACGTTGTCCAGAAGCGCCGGGACCGATTCCTCGGGCCGGATCACCGTGATGTCCATCGCAAGAAACTCTTCTTCCGTATACCCGTATTTAGCGACAGCCGCCGGATTGACGGCCACAAAATCAAGTGTTTCTACATCGTAAACCCACATCGGGAAAGGATTTTTCTCGAATAGGAAACGATATCGCTGCTCTGACTCGCGAAGCTTCTGGTCAGCAAGGAGTCGTTCCGTCACGTCGATTCCCATACCTATAAGGCATAGTTCGCCATTAAGTACGACCCGTTTGCCGGTAAAGTAGTACGGAGTCGCCACACCGCTTTTTGATAAAAAGTTCGCGGTTGTGGACGACTCTCCTTTTTCGAAAGTTTCTCCGATCCGCGCACTTATCTCATCGACCTCGTTACTACGGAAGAAATCTGTCGGGTGCATTTGCGCGATCTCGTCATGGGAGTATTCGGAAACCTGCTCAAAGTTATCGTTCCAACCAAGAAACTTACCATTCGTATTGAACAGATAAACGATTCCCGGCATCGCATTGAGTGCATCTTTGTTAAAATCGCGGGCAGCTACAAGCTTCTCTTCAAAAGCTTTCCGTTCCGATATATCCCGTTCGGTCTGGAGAACCAACGTTCTTTCCCCGTCGTCAACCACTTGAAGGCGGCTTTCGGAGATAACAAGGCTGCCGTCCTTCAGCGTCTGTATTATCTCACCGGACCACCATCTTTCATTGCGGAGCAGGGTGAAGAGGTCTTCGGACGGCATTGGGTACTTTGACCGCAGAAGGTCGTGTCCCCGCGTACCCAACGCTTCATTCTGGTTGTAGCCATAGAGGCGTTCACAGCCTGGGTTCCATTCGATGATGCCGCCGTCGAGGTCCCAAACGAACATCGGCTCGAAAGATTGCTGGATCATCAATGCTTTTTGGGCGATCGCTAATTCGGCGGTCTTTCTGGCTGATTCAAACTTGTCGATCGAGGCCGCGATCCACAACGTCATCACCGCAAACCCAACTATACTTGCGAGAGTTACGATAGCAATGCCATATTCCAACGAGTACAGACCTTCAAGCTGACCTCGGTGGCGTAGCCAACCGACGAGAATGGGCATCAAGAGAATAAATGGGAACAAGCGTCGGGCGAGGATCCCTCCCGCACCATCACTCCAGAACACTTTGAAGGGCCCTGTCGGACCGCCTGCTACCAGGACACCAAGAGAGGTGACGAACATTGCAAATGCCGTTGTAAACGACATGTAGGTCGAGCCCGGTATGGGATCGAAACGCGGGACACCATAGATAAAAAGGATAGAACCGACAACCGAGATAAGGAGGGCGAAAAGGGCGAGCCATTGACCGGCCTTTGACCAAGATGTTGAAGAGGAGCGTAACGATAGAAGCGACAGGGAAAGGAATAGTATCCCAACCGCTGACTCGGCTGCCGGCCGGCCCGGAAGAGCGGCCCGGTCGGTCGCTACCGTCTCGCTAAATAACATATTGTCGATGCCTAGATCGATCGCGAACAAATATTCCGCAAAGACCGCGACCGAGAACAGGCCGGCTAGGGATGCAAAGATTCTTCCCGAGAGAACCAACGAGCGATTTCTTCCCACACTTAGAAATGCGAGGCCGGCCCCGATCAGAATAAAGCAAATTGCTGCTAGCGGAGACATGGAATCAAAATCCGGATAAGCTGATCGGAGTACTTTGCTGTTTATAGACCATCCATAAAGAACTATTAACCCGGTCGCTGCAGTCACGATGCCCAAGCCCATCGGCACAACTCGACGATGTTCGACCGAGAGACCAAGTTTTTTGGTCGGATCATCCATGGAGAGATCTCAGAGTAGGGTGGCGGAACTGGAACGAGATCGATCCGACAGGATCGCTGTGCGAATGGCTGGAGTCGACGTCTGAACACAAGGGTCCAGCGAAAAATCTTAACGATGTGTGGGTCCTCGTCACTTTACTTTACTTCGACCTGAGATTGCCGATTAGGTGGGAGACATTGTAAGGATTCAACCTATCTTTCGTTCGATCGACTGAATCACCCCTTGATAGTGCAATAATTCTAGCTTATTTGGTCCATAAGTCAACGAAACATTGAATCGACAATCAATCTGGACGAGCATAGTTGAACAACCTTTAAACCACCCGTGGTATAATCTGCTTCATGAAGATTCCCATTCATGCGCTGGTAATTGACGATGAAGAGCAGTTAAGAGGCCTGGTGTCCGAGGTCCTTGAAACGGAAGGCTGGCAGGTCACCCAGGCAGCTTCGGCGGAAGAAGCCTTCGAGCTGATGAGCGAACGTAGTTATCAGCTTGTTTTCTGTGACGTAATGCTAGGCCAAGCAGACGGCTATGATGTGCTCCGGAAGTTTACGGCCGACCAGCCTACGGCAACCTTTGTGTTGATGACAGGCCGCGGGTCGGCAGCCGGTGCGCTCGATGCAACCGCAATAGGTGCATTCGACTATCTTCTGAAACCCTTTGATGTCGTGGACATAATCCGCATTTCAAAGGTCGTTAGCGAGCAGCTCAGATTACGAAAAGGAAATAAAAAAAGCGACATCCCAAGCGAGGAACCTGGTTATAAATCCGACATCCCTCTGATCGGCAATAGCCCGAAATTTGTGGAGTGCCTCAAAACCGTCGGCCGGGTAGCGGCGACCAATCTGCCGGTGCTCATTTGCGGAGATTCGGGAACCGGAAAAGAGATCGTCGCCTCGGCGATCCATCGTCGGAGCGCTCGTTCGTCCAGCCCATTTGTCGCAGTAAACTGCGGTGCGATCCCTGTTGACCTTATCGAATCTGAATTGTTTGGCCACGTTAAAGGCTCCTTCACAGGTGCGTCATCGGACCGTCCTGGCCTCTGGGAACAGGCTGATGGCGGTACGATCTTTCTGGACGAGATAACTGAAACGAACCCGTTATTTCAGGTAAAGCTGCTTCGAACATTACAGGAAGGCGAGGTGCGCCGCGTCGGTTCTAATCGGACGACACGTGTTGATGTACGTGTAATAGCCGCGACCAATCGCGATATCGAGAAAGAGGTAGAAGACGGGCGATTCCGTCAGGATCTGATGTACCGCCTCAACGCCGTAACCATCAAGCTGCCGGAACTCCGTGAGCGGACCGAAGATATTGCATTGTTGGCTACGCATTTCGCGTCAAAGGTAAAGGGCGTTCCAGGTGGAAAAGTCTCGTTTTCGGATGAGGCTCTTCAGCTGATGAAGAATTACACGTGGCCCGGTAACGTCCGCGAACTGGAGAATGCGGTCCTCCACGCGGTTTCGATGTGCGACGACGTCGTGTATCCGGAACACCTGCCTGAACGGGTACGTGCTCACTTAGCCGCATCCCCAACGGTTCCGACGTCAGTTTCGCTCAATGGTAATGAAAAGGAAGACCTCGTTACCTTGGCTGAAATGGAAGCCCGATACGTATCGACCGTCCTCGAACATACCGGCGGGAACAAGCAGGCTGCGGCTCGCATTCTGAACATTGACCGAAAAACGCTTTCACGGATCCTTGAACGCCATCAGGAGTCCCTGGCAGCGGCCGAATAACGCTCGAGACTGTTACAATTCGCCCCTTCTTGCCTACCCGATTCGCCCCACCCGTTTTTATTCTCGGGTTTAAATTTTCCTGGACGCCTTTCTTTCGTGTGTTTTTGTCCTCAAAACTGCCGGGCACGCCGATTGCTCTCCACAGGTAGTATTGAACGCGGCTGCTTTTTGCCGGTTAGAAAGTCTCAACAGGAAGTCTTCCACAAATGAATTTCGAAAGATCAACAGATCGGATCAAAGTACTCATAGTTGGCAATAGTTTCGAAAGTTTTGACGCGATATTGCGAACACTGGATGCGGGCGGATACGAAGTTTTATTCGCTCTCGGACGTCACGAGGCGATCCGAGCCATGCGGCTCGAACGTCTCGACGCGGTCATCTGCGATCTCGGTTTGCCGGATAACGCAGGTATTGACCTATGCGCGGAAGTTCGCCGGAATCCGGCATTCGCTCATATTACATTCGCTTTTACGTCAAAGTCATACCATACCCGGCGCAATATCTTTGAGGCGCTTGAGGCTGGGGCGGATGACTGTTTCCCAGCCGAAACGGATATGGAATGTCTGGTGGCAAAAATGGCATGGCTCGTGGGGCAGAAGCGTGATGAAGCCGACCGACGCGAAGAATATCGTGTACAGGTTGCAAGACAAATGCAGATCGTAAGCATAGCAAAACAGGCTTCCCGGCTGATGGCCTCGATGGGCCGGCAGTACAAGCTGGGCACTAACGTTGAGATTCTTGCGGTAGAACGCCCGACCGAGCTTTCGCCGAGCCTTTTGGCATCGCTTGCCGAACTTCTTAACGATCAGGTGAAGAGCCTGGAAAGTCGCCATGAGTCGGCCGCTAAGGACGCAACGAACTTGATCGCGGGCCATCCTGTGGAGATCGCGTATACAGAATTCACGATGTAGTTCACCCTACGGCTTCCGGATCATCAACTCAGGAAAGTTAAAAAAAACCCTGGAGATGCTTTATGCAGCCCCAGGGTTTTTCTGTTGCGTGTTTATGGGAGACTTAGCGTGGGAGAACGCTGTTGAACCTTGAGATCGATGACGAACCGTTTTGCTGTGGGAGCAGTCTGCCGAACGTGGGAGCATTGCGGCGAACATCAGCAAAATTGTTTCCGTTCATCAATCTAAACGGTACGGACCCGATAAGGAGGTTGGTGAAAATATGTGGGAGAGCCGAAGGGGCCATATTGTTCACGCTTGGTCGCAATCTGTGGGAGGTGCCGCATCGTTTCGTCGCTGGTCATTCTATCCTGGATCGCCATGTAGCGGGAGATACAATCTGATCTAGTCCAACTAAACTTTGCGGCTCAGTTTGCAGCCACTTCATTGTATGCAAGCTATGTGCCAAGACGGTCGGTCAGCCCGCCTGCATCGATAAACCCTATAAAACAAAGACTTAGCCGGATTCACTTCCAAATGGTGGGAGAAATCTTAAGCTGAATGAGTCCTTGAGACCAAAAGTGAGGCGAAATGGGCAGTAGCTGGATCGAATGCATCGGTATTATTGCCTCACTTTACGCGGAAGCTTCGACGGCTTCATGCCGAATGCTTGGCAGGACACTGGCAACGAGAGCACAGAAGTCTTTTCCGTTGAGCGGTCGGCTGTAAAAATAGCCTTGATATTCATCACAGCGAAGTAGATTGAGGAAGCTTAACTGTTCTGCCGTCTCGATGCCTTCCGCGACGACTTTGAGCCGGAGGTTGTGTGCGAGGGTGACCATTGCCATTACAAGGCTTGCGTCATCGGGATCAGTGGTGACATCGCGAATAAACGACTGGTCGATCTTCAAAACGTCGATCGGGAGTTTCTTTAGGTGGCCGAGCGACGAATACCCTGTACCGAAATCATCGAGCGAGAGCTGGGTGCCGATCGCCTTCAAGCGGCGCAGGGTTTCAACTGCGCCCTCGGCATCTACAAGGATAGAGCTTTCGGTTATTTCAAGATTCAGGTATTTTGCGTCGAGGCCGGTCTCATCCAGTATCGCAATGATCGTATCCGCCAGCGAGGGATGCTTTAGTTGACGGGCCGAAAGGTTAACTGCAACGCCCAACATTTTGCCTTCGCGATGAAGTAGCCGGGTAAAGGCACATGCTTCGCGAAGCACCCATTCACCGAGCGGGACGATCATGCCCGACTCCTCGGCAATCGGAATGAATTCGGTGGGCGAGACGAGGCCGAGTTCGGGATGCTGCCAACGAATGAGCGCTTCCATTCCTACCAGATCGCCCGAATTCATATTCACCTTCGGCTGGTAATAGACGTGAAATTCTTCACGTTCGATAGCCCTTCGCAGACTGCTCTCCAGAGCAAGCTGCTGCATGGCCACCTGGTTCATGCCCGAGGTATAAAATTGATAATTGTTGCCGCCCTGTTCGCGTGCTCGCAATACGGCTACGCCTGTACTCTTCAGCAGCTTTTCAGGAGAATTCCCGTCGAACGGAAATAGGCTGACACCGATGCTCGCGGTCAGATAGATCTCTTCGGAATCGATAGCGATCGGGGCCCTTAGACGATCGAGTATGCATTCGGCAAGCCCGGCCAGTTCCTGGTCCGACTCGAAATGCGGTATGAGGATCGCAAATTCATCTCCATCGATTCGTGATACCGTGCCGGATTCGCCGATGCATGATTGAAGTCGCGAACTAACCTCTTTCAACACAAGCCCAGCCGGCGAATGGCCGAGCGTGTCCTGGATCTTCTTAAATCCATCAAGCGAAGCATATGCGACCGCTATCTTATCGCCTTGTCGGGCCGAAAGTAGCGACTGCGAAAGGCGGTCTTCGAAGAGAATACGGTTCGGAAGGTCGGTTAGGACATCGTGATAGGAAAGGTAGTCAAGCTCCTCGGTCCGCTTCTTGACCAAAAGCTCTAACTCCATTTCGTAATTGCGTTTGTGCCTGAGAAGAAGACTGTGTTCTAGGGCCCGGCTAACCACGAGGTCCACATAATCGAGGTCGAATGGCTTCTTTACGTAATCGAATGCCCCAACCCGCATTGCGCCGATGGCGTGGTCGATCGTCTGATTTCCACTGATCATTACCACCGTTGTGTCGGGTGAAGACGCAAGGATCTTCGGGACAAGGTCGATGCCGCTGGTGTCGCCGAGGTCGATATCGCTTAAGACAACGTCAAAGGTCTCTTTAGCGATGGCCGCGAGGACCTCAGCCTCGCACGATGCCGTCGAGCACACATATTTGTCGCCCAGCAGTTCGGTAAGGATATCTCTGACAAAGACTGCGTCATCGATAATTAAAACTTTCGGCAAAGTCGGTTTTGCGTTTTCCATAGGTTATTAGCGACTCACCTGATTGCGGACATCGGCGAATCCTTGCAACAGAGAGTTCGCAATATGTATGCCAATGCCCCGGGCCACGTAAGTGTGGGAAATAATAGGATAGCAGACGTTGAGTGGCTACGATCTTGCACTATTGAGGAAACGTGGAACACATCGCCCGCCAAGAATAGGGGAATAATGGGTCTATTTCAATGAAAAAGCCGATACGGCTGCATCGGCTTTCAAACTTCATTGAACGAGCGATTTTCTGTTCAATCCTTCATGCCGAACGTCCGGGCAATGATATCGGTTTGATTCTTGATGGATCTCAGCTTATCGCGAAAGCCGGTAAAACGGAGAACATATACCGTGTCTCCGGTTCGAAGAAAGTAAAAGCGGCCGCTCATCGGCCTTCCCGCCCTTACAAACTCGAAATTATAGACCGATCCATTTAACTTACCGCCGAAGTTTTCTTCGCGTCCGGCAACGAAGCCCGGTAGGAACTGCAGTTTCGTCTCTTCGTCCCTGATCACATCCGACATCAGGGCGTTCCCGCGGGCGGTGGACTTGCGAACCTCAAAATGACCGTCCAAACGATCGACGAAGACGAATTCAACATTCGGGTTCGTTGGCGTCGGTTTAACAGTCATCTTCCAGCGTTCGTCGGGCACCTGAAAAGTATATTCGACATTTGCGTCCGCAAACGTCGACGAACTCTGAGCGAAAGTCGCGTTACTAATGGCGAGACCCAAAAGGAGTGCTGCCGAGGAGAACATCAGCTTGAAGACAAACTTTCTTTTACGCATAACATTATGATTTTACCTAATTAATAAACGAAAAGCGATTCTTGGATGTTTCTAGCTCTCATAATGTTGTCTGCGTCGGTCAGATCGCCGAAATGCTGTAAATCAGATTTCTCGCCTAAATGCCGGACCTATGCATCTAAAACTCGACAGGCGGAAAGCAATAAGGACAGCGCCATTAAAAGCTATGAAAATCTTAAGAACATTCTCGTCGATACTCTCCACGCTCATAATCTTCAATTTGTTGTTGCCGTTTGGTATTGTTGCCAGTTCAACACCGGCGAAACAGCTGACCGAAGATCAGAAAGTTCTCCACTTGCTCAATCGGCTCGGCTTTGGGGCCCGGCCAGGCGATCTGGAGAAAGTTAAGGCGATCGGTATTAAGAATTATATCGAGCAACAGTTAAATGCTCAGGACGTTAAAGACGGATTAGCTGAGGCCAAGGTCCAAAACATCGAGATCTTCAATATGTCTACGGCGGAGGTCTTTGCCAAATATCCAAATCCCGGGGCTCTGCTTCGTCGACTAGAGGGTGGGCGGCAGATGCAGCCAAATGCTAGGAACTCTAACGGAATGCCTTCTGCAGTTCCGGAAAGTGATGCGGAAGCAACGCAGGCCGCACAGCAAGAGCGACGTCAGAAGCTGCAGCGACTTTATCGCGAATACGACTTAAAACCTGCCGGACGACTGCTCCCTCAGATCGTGTCGAACCGAGTGATCCGAGCGGCCTATTCGGAACGTCAGCTTCAGGAAGTGATGGTCGATTTTTGGCAGAATCATTTCAATGTGTTTGCCGGCAAAGCGGCGGTCCGGTGGTACATCCCAAGCTATGAACGCGATGTCCTGCGAAAGCACGCTCTCGGAAATTTCAAGGACCTCGTTGTCGGAACGGCGCAGCATCCGGCGATGCTTTTCTTCCTAGACAACTTTGAATCGGTTTCCCCGAATACACAGGTGGCTGGAGGAAATGCCCGCAATAACCGGCTGCAGCAAGCAGTTTTGAGCGGAAACGTGACGCCGCGGATGCGGGAACAGATCAAACGCCGACAGAACCTTACGGATGCTGAGCTGGATGAACGGATCAAGCGGCTTCAGCAAAATGCGCAGCAGGCCCAGCAGCGAGGCCGCCGGGGTATCAACGAGAATTACGCTCGCGAGCTGATGGAGCTCCACACTCTCGGTGTCGACGGCGGCTACACGCAAAAAGATATTGGTGAGGTCGCTCGGGCATTCACGGGTTGGACAATTGCGGATCCGCGCGGGTATCAGCGTGCGGCGGCCGGAATGATAGATGGCACCGAAGAACAACGGCTCGCGAGGCTGCAGCGAATGGCGGGCATTCCCGACGACATTGAAAGCGGCGAGTTTTATTTCAATGACCGCTGGCACGATAAAGAGGCAAAGGTCGTCCTGGGTCAAACGATAAAAGAAGGCGGGATCAATGACGGCCTTAAAGTGATCGATGTCCTCGTTAACCATCCGTCCACTGCGAAATTCATTGCCCGAAAGCTTGCAGTCAAGTTCGTCAACGATAAGCCAAGTGAGGCCCTCGTAGCTCGTGTCGCCGAAGCTTTCAGCCGGTCGAAGGGAGACATCAAGACGACACTTCGGGCACTTTTTAACGACAAGGAGTTCTTCGCACCCGAGAATTATCGGGCGAAGATCAAGACCCCGTTCGAGCTTGCAGTAAGTTCCATCAGGGCCCTAGGTGCTGAAACGAATTCGAGCCCGGCGTTCGTAGC